>CANFJV010000004.1 GCA_947447225.1 Acidimicrobiaceae bacterium | reverse complement strand
CAGTGTCGTTGCCCATGACCTGAATGGAGACCATGATCATCGCTTCAGACTGCGTGGGATTGACCTTGCCCGGCATGATTGATGAACCGGGCTCATTTTCCGGCAGGCGAAGCTCTCCAAGTCCCGAACGTGGGCCTGAACCGAGCCAGCGAAGGTCGTCGGCGATCTTTGCCATGGAAACGGCCAGTGTCTTCACCGCACCATGTGAGTAAACCAAGGCATCGTGGGCGGCCAAGGCGGCGAACTTGTTTGGGGCGGTAATGAATGGCAGGCCGGTGAGCTTTGCAATGGCGCTCGCCACGCGCTCACCGAACTCAGGGTGCGTGTTGAGGCCAGTGCCGACTGCGGTTCCACCAGCGGCCAATTCGTAGACGCCTTCAAGGGACTGCTCCAAGCGAACAAGGTCTGCGTCGAGTTGGGCCACGTAACCAGAGAACTCTTGCCCCAAGGTGAGCGGGACCGCGTCCATCAAGTGAGTACGACCAATTTTCACAATGTCGCGGTAGGCCTCGGTCTTTACCTGCAAGGCATCACGGAGGCGGCGAACTGCGGGAATGAGCTTGTGGATGACTTGTTCAACTGCGGCGATGTGCATCGCTGTTGGGAAGGTGTCGTTGCTCGATTGGCTCATGTTGACGTCATCGTTCGGGTGAACGGGGCTCTTTGAGCCAAGTTCTCCACCGGCCATCTCAATAGCGCGGTTTGAGATGACTTCATTGACGTTCATGTTCGTCTGCGTGCCTGAACCGGTCTGCCAGATGCGAAGTGGGAATTCTGTTGGGTGAAGGCCATCTGCCACTTCGCGAGCTGCGGCGATGATGAGGTCGGCCTTTTCAGGGGTCAATTTTCCGAGGTCACGGTTAACTTCGGCTGAGGCAAGCTTCAAGATGCCAAAGGCACGAATAAGCGAAGGCGGCATGGTGTCGTGCGCAATGGCGAAGTGGTGGAGGGAACGCTCCGTTTGAGCTCCCCAGTACTTCGACGAATCGACTTCGATTTCGCCCATGGTGTCTGATTCAATCCTCGTGGCCACGGCCACTCCTTCCTCTGCAAAGAACGTCTTTACCCTAGTGAAGACGCGGCTCGACTCCTACCGGCCGTAACGTGCAGCGAACTCGGGCGTCATGGGCTCGCACAGAAACGTTGCGCACTCTTGGGCCACCTTGGTTACGAGCGGCACCTGGGGTGCATTTCGCAAGAAGCGCTCGGGAATGGCAGCAACGCCAAGCTTCGCCCCAAGCAGGTTGCCGCAAATTGCACCAGTTGAATCGGTATCGCCATCATGGTTAATCGCCACGAGTAAGGAATCTTCGAGGTCAAAACCCCCAACGGCACAGGCAACAGCGATGGCGAGTGCTTCATCGCCAACCCACCCTTGCCCCAACTCATCGCACAGTGGCAGCGGAGCAAGAGGTTGCGATTTTGCAAAGTTCACGGCCTCTCGCAGGCGGTCACGGAGATCGGTTGGAATGAGACCGGTGAGATTTTTGACCGCCGCCTCAACGCTCGCGCCATTCATCAGGTCAACCACCATCACGGACAGGGCTCCTGCGGGGAAGATCCCACCATCGTGACCGTGAGTAACCGCAGCCGACAAACAACCAATCTCATAGATCTCTTCTCGACTGTAGCGATCGGCGAGTAACAATCCAACTGGCGCTGACCGCATCACCCCCCCACAACCCTTCGAGTCATTGATGCGATCATCAAGCGTGCCGGCCTCACCACTGCGAAGCGCAGAAAGGCAGGTCATGCCTGGCGCCTCTCGCCGATACAGCGTCGATTCACCGAGCAACCAGCTTCCACCGAGGTCGCCGCGAGGCTTGCGAATTTCCTGAGTGCGAAGCCACTCGAGATACGCCTCATGAAACGCCTTCGTCCACGCACTTGCCGTTGGGCGTTCATGATCAATGAGCGCAGTGATCACGCCAACGGCGGTAAACAAGGTCATTTGCGTGTCATCAGTGAATCGGCCGGGGGGATGGATTTCCGTCAGTCCGTTTGGCCCAAAGACTCGGGTGATCTTCTCGAAGGACTTGAATTCAGTCGCCGCACCAAGGCAATCACCTATGGCTCCAGCGAGCAGGCTCCCGGCAATGGCATCACTTCGGTCTTGTTTCATTGGCTAAGGATAGTGATGGGGTGTGACAATTTCCTAGGGCCGAAAGCCCTTCGGCGGGTGATCATTTGGGCAGTCAATGAGGCCTCCGTGGTAGCGAGGATCGTGGACCCATCTCCCCTCATACCAATTACCACGCGGAGCGCCAATGCCGGCAAGTTGGTCGAGGTCAGCAATGATCGCTGCAGCCTCATTCACTGCCCCTGGTTGGCAGGCATGAATCGAATCGACCGACCTGACCCGAACCCACGCAGAGGGAGGAGCCGCTCGATGATTCGATGGTGGCAGCCAACTTGCGAAGTTGCCCTTGTAAAGGATTGATGGAGCGGTGGGTAAATACAGCGCCCTTCCAGGCGAGGCTGCGACCACTTGTTTTGCCACCTGAGCAAACGCTGCTTCTCCGCCAGTTAGCCCTAAGACTTCAGCCGCACCTGAGTTACCGAGCCAGGCAAGATCCCCGGTTTTTGGATACTCCACGAATCCAACCGCAGCGGCCGCGTTCGGCCCCTTTGTGGCACGATCAACGAATTCTTGGAGGAGGGCTCGGTAGCGCTCGGGGTGGTCATGGGCAACCTTGTTGTCCCAGCCCCAGGTGCCAATGACGAGGTCGATTGGAAACTTGGCCAGGTTCGCGGCGAGTTCTTCCCGCCAAATCTTCTTGGTCGTCAACCCCCAGCCCGGAAAGGCTTTCATCTGTGCCTTGGCGTTCATCGTGGACCGCAAGCCTCGATTGACGGGAAGTTCGATGGAGTACATCACCGAGTCACCAACAATCAAGACGTTGAGCGGGTGCTCAGGGTCAATTGCGTGGCGGAAATGCACTGGCGCACCAATAATCCCGCCGGCTCCGGGAATAGTTCCTTGAGCAGTAGGAAGTACTGGCGATGTTGGCGGAGTCGGGGCCAACTTGGGCACGGTGTACGGGTTCACCATGGTCACCACCGCAGCGGTGCCAACCATGCCAGCAACGACCAAGACGGGAAGCACGCCCTTGCGGAAGGTTCGACGCCTGATGGGGCGCTCTAAGAGATAGAAGCTCAAGGTGGCAAACACAAAAGTCGCCACAATCTTGGCCACCGCAAGTTTCCAACCAAAAAGATGGATACGAGACGGCGTCATGATCTGAAATAACGGCCAGTGCCAGAGATACAGGCCATAGGAAATGAGTCCAACCCAGGCCAGGGGCCGAATGCCAAGTGCTCGGCCAAAGATGGTCGGCTTTGGTAATCGAACCGAGGCTACGACGATGGTGGCGAGTACCGCACACAAGGCGAATCCGCCAAAGAACATTCCCCTTGCTGGGAACCCATCTGGCCCACCAGCAGTACTCCAAAAAAATGCCAAGACAACAAAAGCGACCGGACCGAGGACATTCAGTGTCGTTGTTGCCTTGCTGCTTGGTGAGGGTCGCAGCGCCACCATGAACGCCAGCGCCGCTCCAGCACCCAAGTCGAACAGTCGAGCAAAGGTATTGAAGTAGACATTCGAAAGTGAGCTACCACCTGCCACCAGCACCGCCATCAGCACGGTTGACAACACCGCCATGGTGATCGACACCACAATGCCAACACGTCGCCACGCAGGCGACTTGCGGACCATGGCCACCACGGCGAGTGGCCACACGAGATAGAACTGCTCTTCAATCGACAAGCTCCAGGTGTGCTTCAGCGGCGAAGGAGCCAAAAAGGCGGCGAAGTAATTCTGGTGAGCAAAAATCGCATGCCAATTGGCCACATAGAGCAACGTCGCATAGGCGTCACCTTTAAAACCAATGCGATCAAAGGCCACATCATTTGGGCCCGTCCAGTATCTGCGAATGAACATGAGGGCAACAGCAATCACGACAATCAAACACAGCGTGGCGGGCAGTAGCCGCTTTGCTCGCCTTCCCCAAAATGCTGCGAGGCGAATGGAACCATCAACAAAGCGTTCTTCTACAAGTAGCGATGTAATGAGAAAACCTGAAAGGACAAAGAACAAATCAACGCCAAGAAATCCGCCGTTCGCCCAGGCAAATCCGAGGTGATACGCCATCACCAAGAGCACGGCGAGTGCGCGGAGTCCGTCGAGTGCGGGAAGGTGACGCCCTCGAACGGAAGTGGCACCGATTGCGGCTTGTTCAGCTTCGGCGTGTTCGCTCACGGTGCCAATCATGACGCATTTGAACCTTTTGAACGCTCCACCAACGCAACGACCTGCTCGGCTGAGCAAAACTCCCAGACTTCCCCGGCACTACCTGACTCACCAATTGCCACTGCCGAGATGCCCGTTGCGGCCTCTAAGTGGGCCAGCGATTCGCGTCCCTCTCGAGCCAACAAAAACAGCGAGAATGCGCCACGTGTTGGCAGCGGTCGATTCGGCGCCTCATGGAGTTGCCACGTCGGACCGCTCGTCGACGTCACTTCGTGTGCGGCCATTGAGCGAAGAAGATCAACCGCTTCTGCAACCTGAGATTGTGTGCAACCCGCTGGGTCAAGCAAGACCACGAGATCGCCGTCGGCTAAGTGATCAAGTGTGGTGAGTTCTCGCACTGCTACAGGAAGTGGTCGACCGCCAAGGATGCTGATTCCTACGCCAAGGCCAATTCCCTTGCCGCTCAAGGCGCCAAGTGCAGTGATGGCATCAAGCGTGCCGTCTTGTTCTGCCACGATGATTCGACGGCGAAGCGTCATTGGCCGATGAAGTGCGCTTTGCGCTTTTGAAAAAAAGCAATGGCTGCTTCTTGTGTATCAATCGAGGTGAAGCTCGCAACTTGTGCCTGCGCCTCTGCTTCGAGTGCTTCATCGAACGACAAGGTTGGGCTGAGGTCGAGCAACGCGTTCGACCTGGCAAGCGCCAAGGTCGCGGCAGAACTCAACGCGCTCGTGAGTTGCGCTTCTCGCCCGGTGAGTTCTTCGGTTGGCACAACCCAATTCACCAAACCCATAGACAACGCCTCTTCCGCACCAATGAGGTGTGCGAGCAAGGTAAGTTCTTTGGCCTTGGCCATACCAA
Source organism: Acidimicrobiaceae bacterium (assembly GCA_947447225.1). Classification (GTDB taxonomy): domain Bacteria; phylum Actinomycetota; class Acidimicrobiia; order Acidimicrobiales; family RAAP-2; genus CAIQEU01. The sequence goes on along the minus strand of CANFJV010000004.1, from coordinate 47,271 downwards.
CTCGTCGAGGCAACAACCACGACGCACCAAGATCAAGTGACAGCCCACGCTGGGTGAAAATTGCCGAAAAGGTTGCTCTTTCGGTGGCCAAGACCAGATCGCATCCAACCGCAAGTGACAGTCCTGCGCCAACTGCCAGGCCATCGACGACGGCCAATTTCGGGATCTTGAGTGCCTGGAGTTGAAGGGCTGCTTCGCTGACCGTTCGCATGAAGTCAATGGGGCTTTGCCCACCCATGCCTTCTTCATCGCTCAAATCTGCACCGGTGCAGAAATTCTCACCATCGCCTTTCAACACCAAGAGTCGAGAGGATTTGGCCGCCTGAAACGCGCTGCCAAGGTCGATGAACATTTGGCGAGTTGCAGCGTTCTTGCGAGCAGGATTCGAAATGGTTACCGTGAATACCTCACCGTCTTGACGGGTAATGACGTTGCCAGCCATCGCTACAACTCCACGTCAGGAAGGCGCTCCACGTTCACATCGTTGAACGTGATGACTTCCACACTCGGCACAAAACGAGCCGGCCGGTACATGTCCCAGACCCAGCAATCGGTCATCACTACTCTGATTGACGCGGGAACCGTGTCATTTCTCACCGTCATGTCCACCGAGTTGCAGAGGTAAAAACGGCGCTCAGTCTCCACCACATGGGTGAACATCGGCAACACGGCTTTGTACTCTTGGACGAGCGCGAGTTCAATCGCATCCTCGTAACGCTCGAGGTCCTCTTCGCTCATCAACACACCGATCTCAAGACCCGGTACGACCCGGGGATCGCTGCGAGTTAGTCGCGAACGACGCGACGCTCTTTGATCTTGGCAGCCTTGCCATGCAAGTCACGCAGGTAGTACAACTTTGCCCGACGAACGTCACCGTAGGACTCGACTTCGAGTTTGGCGATCGTTGGTGCGTGCAGAGGGAAGGTGCGCTCAACGCCAACACCGAAACTCACCTTGCGGACGGTGAATGTTTCAGAAACGCCACCGTTTTGACGACGGATCACCACACCTTGAAAGACCTGAACACGCTCGCGGCTTCCTTCAACGACGCGCACGTGCACCTTGACGGTGTCGCCAGGGCGGAAATCAGGGATGTCGGACTTCATCGAGTCCATGTCGAGAGCTTCAGTCTGGTGCATGAGAGGTCTTCCTTCAGGTGTTGACCGGACGTCTTATCCTAGCCGGACTTTGAGGAGGCCTCATCACGAAGCTCGTCATTGAGACCAAACTGGGTCAGGAGTTTGACTTCTTCCGGCGAAAGTCCCCCTCGACGAGCGATGAGATCAGGTCGACGACGAAGCGTTCGATGGAGTGATTGCGCTCTGCGCCAACGCTCAACCTCGCCATGATTCCCAGAACGCAGCACTGCGGGAACTTCATGGCCTCGAAACTCCGAAGGTCTTGTGTACTGCGGGTACTCAAGTAAGCCATCGGAAAAACTCTCGTCAGTGGTTGAACTGGCATTGCCAAGTGCGCCAGGCAGCAAGCGTCCAACAGCTTCGATCACGACGAGTGCAGCGAGTTCTCCCCCGGCGAGCACGACATCGCCAACGGAGATCTCTCCATCGCACAATTCATCAATGATTCGTTGATCAGCGCCTTCATAGCGACCGCATAACAAGGAAAACCCGTCCAAGGCAGAAAGTTCTTGCGCCACGTCTTGTGTAAAGGTTCGACCCGTAGGCGACAGAAACAACAGCGGTCGGTGCATTGGTTCAGTCGCTTCAATCTGCTCCACCGCGTTAAAGACTGGTTCTGGCATGAGCACCATGCCAGCCCCTCCACCAAAAGGTGCATCATCAACCGTGTGGCGAGCATCGGTGGCCCCAATTCGAAGGTCATGAGCAGCAACCGTTAAGGCGCCAGCTTGTTGAGCGCGACCAAGGATTGACGTTTCTGCATACGCCGTCACAATCTCTGGGAACAAGGTGAAGACGTCAATGCGCATTACAGCTCCAAAAAACCCTCAGGCACGTCGACCACGATGGCCACATTGGGCTCGTGCTCAACAATGAACGCCAACGGCACGAGGTGTTTGGTCGAGGTCACTAAGAGATCAGACGCCGGGTTTTGTTCAACGGCACGAACGGAGCCAAATTGTTCGCCTCGCGTCGACGTGACCGTGCAGCCGATCAGTTCATGGACCCACAGCACGCCTTCGACGTCAATGGGCTCGGCTCTCAGCACCACGCTGCGAAGGGCCTCGGAGCCATTTCGGTCGTTTGTTCCAACAAACTTCACGATGTATTGACCCTGATGGGGCTTTGACGACGCGACTTCAAGGTCGCCGCGATCGGTTTCGAGTACCGAGCCAGGCGCTAGGCGTTCTGGTAGGTCACTGAAGAGGTGGACAATCACCTCCCCACGGAGCCCGTGAGGTTTGGTGATTACCCCGACTTCGAGAAGCAGCGGCTCCTCAGCCAACTGCTCAGACGTCGACGATGTCGACGTTGGTCTTCACGCCCGACTTGGCGCCAGCGGCGGCCACGAGGGTGCGGAGTGCTTGTGCGGTGCGGCCACGACGGCCAATCACGCGTCCCATGTCTGCAGGGTTCACCGTGACCGACAACTTCACTTGGTCGCCACGGACCGACGTCTCAATGGCAACATCGTCAGGGTTGTCGGTGAGCGCCTTGGTGAGGTAGCTCGCCACCGCGACGGGGACTTCAATCGAAGCGTCGTCAATGGTCTCGTCGTCGACTTCGTCAACGACGTTCACATCGCCTGCTTCGTAGTCTTCGGTCACTTGGCCTTCGCCGCCGTGAACTCTTCCCAAACACCAGAGGTCTTGAGGAGCTTTTCCACTCGTTCGGTTGGCTGAGCGCCTTGGCGGAGCCACTTGAGTGCAGCTTCACTGTCAATCTTGACAATGGTCTCTGGGTCAGCCTTTGAAGCACCACGCGGAGCGTAAGTACCAAGGATCTCCAAGAAACGACCGTCGCGAGGTGAGCGGCTGTCGGCCGCGACCACACGGTAGGTCGGTTGCTTCTTCTTACCCATTCGCACGAGGCGAAGCTTGACTGCCACGATCGATGCCCCTTCGTTGTCTCCGCACGATTGGCGGAGCGGTTCTTCCCGGGGCGCACGCCACACGGGACTCTTACTCTACCCCCTCAGCGAGGGGATGGTCACCGACCCTTTGGTGGAGTGACCCGACCACCTTTTTTCTTGCCCTTCTTGGACCCACTGGCAGGTTTTTGTGCTGCCCACGGCGGTGGTGCGGTCGCCCCGGTTGGTGTCCCGCCAAGGAGTCCAGAAAGTTGCTCCGGGCTCGCTTGTGACATGGCTTGAAGTTGTTTGCGCATTGCAAGTGGGTTCCCCATACCGGGCATCTGCGGCATTCCACCCCCACCGCCAAGCGACTTCATCATCTTTGCCATTTGCTTGAACTGCTTGAGCAAGGCCGCAACATCAGCCACACTTCGGCCCGAGCCATGAGCAATTCGAGTCTGTCGTGAGCGATCAATGAGATCTGGATTCTGCCGTTCTTGGGCGGTCATCGAATGCACCATGCCTTCAATGCGCGCAATTTCTCGGTCATCGAATTGAGAAGCCGCTTCTTTCAACTGCTTGCCCATCCCAGGGATAAGCCGAGCAATCGAGCCAAACGAACCCATCTTTTTAATTTGGTTCATTTGTTCAAGGAAGTCATCAAACGTGAACTGACCAGCAAGCATGCGCCCGGCAGATTCACCGAGCTTGGCGGTGTCCATGGTGCGCTCGGCTTGTTCAATGAGCGACAGCACGTCACCCATGCCGAGAATACGATCGGCCATCCGATCAGGGTGAAAGAGCTCCAAGTCGCCAAGTCGCTCACCAGTAGACGCAAACGCAATCGGCTTTCCGAGCACATACTTGACCGACAGCGCTGCTCCACCGCGGGCGTCACCGTCAAGTTTGGTTAACACCACGCCGTCGAGGGCCAGCGTCTCATCAAACGCCTTTGCCGTGTGAACGGCGTCTTGACCCGTCATCGCGTCAATGACCAAGAAGGTGTAGTGCGGCGTCGTTGCAGCGCTAATGGCCTTCACTTCGGCCATGAGTGCTTCGTCAATGGAAAGTCGGCCGGCAGTGTCCAAGATCACGACATCTCGACCAATGCGGACCGCTTCATCCACACCGTTTTTCACCACTTCAACGGGAGAAGTCCCAAAGGAGTGGAAGCCCACACCAGCTTGTTCAGCCAAAATCCGCAGTTGTTCAACTGCAGCTGGGCGCTGCAAGTCAGCCGCCACCACCATGGGGTTTCGACCTTGACTCTTAAACCAAGTAGCGAGTTTTCCTGCAGTTGTCGTCTTACCCGCGCCTTGGAGACCGGCAAGCAGAATCACCGTTGGAGGGCGCGAGGCGTAGGTGATCTTGAGCGTTTCGCCACCAAGGACGGAAATGAGTTCTTCGTGGACTGCTTTCACGACCTGTTGGCCAGGCGTGAGGGACTTACTCAGTTCCTCAATTGAGCATCGAGCGGCCACATTGTCACAGAACGCTCGAGCCACAGAGAGTTCGACGTCTGCTTCAAGCAATGCGGTTCGGATTTCGCCAAGTGCTTCAGCAAGATCTTGGGCCGAAATACGACCGCGGCCGCGAAGGCGGCCACCAATTCGCTCTAATCGATCTGAAAGGGCGTCAAACACGTCAACTCAACCTAGTTGGTCGTCGCCAACGAGCGCATCGATAAAGGCACGTGGTTCAAAGACCAAGAGATCATTGACCCCTTCGCCGACACCAATGAAGCGAACAGGAATCCCGAGTTCGGCCTCAATGGCCAACACCACGCCACCTTTGGCAGTCCCATCAAGCTTGGTGAGGACGACACCAGTGACCGAGACCGCTTCAGTGAATTGTCGAGCCTGAACGAGTGCATTTTGACCAGTCGTTGCGTCAATGACAAGAAGTACTTCTGTTACGTCTCCAGGCTCTTTGTCCGCTACTCGGCGAATTTTCTTGAGTTCTTCAACCAAGTTCACCTTGTTGTGTAGGCGTCCAGCCGTGTCTGCCAACACCACGTCATAGTTCTTGGCCTTGGCTCGTTGCAAGGCGTCAAAGATGATCGCCGATGGATCCCCACCAGCGGCACCGCGCACGACCTCAGTATCGGATCGATCACCCCAGGTTGCGAGTTGCTCGCCAGCCGCAGCCCGAAAGGTGTCTCCCGCAGCCAAGAGCACTTTGAGTCCTTCATTGCTTGCCCGATTGGCCAGTTTTCCAATCGTGGTGGTCTTACCAACGCCATTGACGCCAACGACAAGCCAGACCGTTACCGCCTCATCTGACGAGGTTCTCGCGAGTTCGCCATTTGCGGGTCGAACCGTGCGGTCAAGAACGGCCGTGAGTTGTTGCTTCAGTCCCGCGAAGAGGCCGGCGTCATCTGAAATCAGGCCCTCTTTCACCTGTTCTTTGAGGGCAGTCAGAACCAGTGCTGTCGTTGCCACGCCTACGTCAGCTCGAAGCATTGTTGCTTCCAAGTCTTCCCATGTGCCCTCGTCAATTGCCTTCAGGCGACGAGCGGCGCGAAGGCTCGAGAACAGTCCTCGACTCTTTTGCAATGAACCTTCGACCGTTGGCGGCGCTGCAACCACAGCAGCGGCGGCCTCAACGCCAACAGGTGCTTCAACAACAAGCGGTTGAGCGTCGCCCGGGTCAACTACTTCCTCGGTGGCTCCGAGTCCACTTGAATGGTCAAGCGTTGTGCTGGCAACTGGCGCGGCGGAAGGCGCTGGCACGCTTGGTGGCGTCTCGCGTCGTTGTCCGGATCGTCGCTGAACAACAACGGCTCCCCCGCCAAGGACGATGACCGAGGAAAAGACGACGAGGAGAAGTGTTGGGTCAACAGCAGCAAGCAGCATTTCGGCGTTCATACCCACTATGGCGTTGCGACGGGTTCTTCAACTGGTGCTTTTCTGATCACCTTTTGGCTCACGACTTGGCTTGAGCCACCTGGCTTCATCGTCACGCCATAGAGCGCGTCGCCCGCTTCCATCGTGCGTTTTTGGTGCGACACGATGATGAGCTGCGCCTCGTCGCGAAATTCCTCAATGAGACCCAAGAAGCGGTGCAGATTGACATCGTCAAGCGCTGCTTCGACTTCGTCCATGAGATAAAAGGGCGAGGGCCGGGAGCGGAAGATGGCAAAACTAAAGGCCAAGGCTGCCATTGACCGCTCGCCACCGGACAACAACGACACGCGGCGAACATTTCGACCCATGGGTCGCACTTCAATTTCCACGCCGGTATTGAGGAGATCATCAGGATCTGACAGCACGAGGCGTCCTGTTCCACCAGGGAACAACATCGCCACCAGCGTCGAGAAGTGTTCGTTCACGTCGGCCACCGCAGAAGCAAAGGTCGCAACGATTTCTGCGTCCAGTTCACCAATGACTTGCTGCAGGTCACGACGAGCGGTTCGCACGTCGCTCACTTGTTCATCTAAGTCACGGTGGCGCTCTTCGAGTGCCGACAGCTCTTCAAGTGCAAGCGGGTTGATCGGCCCGAGCGATTGCAACTTTGCGGCCAAATTATTGGCATGGATCGAGGCCACAATGCCTTCGGGAAGGGGTGGACATTGTGCACCAAGAACCAAGGTCGTTGTGGAGCCAAGTTCGCGTTCAATGTGGTCGGTGAGCGACGTCATCTTGAGACCGAGTTCTGCCACTTCAACTTCGTTCGCCCGCTGACGATTCGACAGCGTCTGGTTCGAGGACTCAAGTCCGCTGCGGCGATTTCTCAGCTCTTCCAATCGCTCACCGCCAGCACGCACGGCCTGCATTTGGGTTTGATACGCGCCTTCAACTGACTGTGCAACCTGCGCGATGCGCAACTGTTCAGCCTCAACAAGGCTACGAAGTTGCAGCAAGGTTTCTGCGGTGTGCTCAAGGCGAAGTCGACGAGCTGCGGCTTGTTCGCGCTCGACGGCATGTCCTTCAAGCCGCCGTTCGATTTCGACTCGTCGACGGTCCAACACGCGGGAACGCTCTTCGAGTTCTGCTTCGGCAATGGCGAGTCGCCGGCGATGTTGATTGAGTTCTTCGCGCTGAAGAGCAACTGCTCGCTCGGCTTCACCAATGGTTTCTAAGACACCCTGAGCGGTGGCGAGTGTCTGGTCGAGATCTGGAAGCGCGGCTTCCGCCTCTCTCAGTGTTTCAGCAATGGTGGCGTTGTTGGTCGTTGCCGTAGCAAGATCAGCCTTTGCGGTCACGACCGCCAAGTCCGCTGCTGCTCGCTCATCAGCGGCGCTCGCGAGTTCGCGTTCAAGTGAAGCGACGTCAGCGGTTGATCGGTCCAACAGGCGAGCAGCTCCGGTTTGGACACTTCGCGCTTCTTGCAGGCGAACCCGCTCTGCGCTGACCGAAGTCGACGCAGCTGAAGCTGCTGCTCGGTCGCTCAGTGCGGTTGCTGACGCTTGCTCAACCGCAGCCCTTGTGACCACACCCGTTGTTGAGTGCACCCTCCAGCCACTCGTGGCGAATCGGTCACCACTCATGGTGACCACAATCAGGTCAGGCCGATCGAGTGAAAGCTCCATTGCATCATCGAGCGCATCAACAAGGACCGCTCGACCAAAGAGTGCGTCGAGTACTTGATTGACTTCACTCGAGGCACCACTGCGAGGGCGAATGTGCTCACGCAGCGGTGCTGCTCGTGTTGGCAGAGGCTGGCTCAGCGCTTGGCCGGTACTTGGGGCAAGCACAAGGCCTGAAGTTCCTGCATCACGCAGCACCCGAAGTGCAGCTCGAGCCGCATCTCGGCCATCGACCACCACCGCACCAACACTTGCTCCTGCAGCAGCCTCAACGGCGCGTTCCCAGCCCTCGTCAATTTCGACGAGATCGACAAGTGCACCAATGACGCCACTTAGCCCTTGAAGCGCTTCGCGACCATTTTGACCTTCGAGTTCTTCCAATGAGCGGGTCAACGCTTCAGCCCGGGCCTCACTCCGACTTGAACGATCCGCTGCTGCTTCGGCGGCTGCTTCGGCCGCACTGAGTTGCTGCTCTGCGCCATTAAGGGCTTCGTTGGCCACGCGCAACGCTGCAGTGTGCTCTTCAACCGCATGGCGAGCATCTTCTGCCCGCTGCACCAGCGTGGCATCGACATCGGCACGACGCGCCACGCGCTGTTCGGCGCTTGTAAGGCGGCTCGTGGCAGCGTTCAGCGCATGTTCGCTGTCGCTCAGACGACGGCGAGCCTCGGCTGCTCGAGCGACCGCTGCGGCTCGAGCTTCGCTTGCTTCTTGAACGCCAAGACGAGCTTGCGTGCTGTCAACGCCCCGCTCTGCCTCAATCAGGTCAGCTTCTGCCGAGATCAACGAACGACGGTCTGGGTCAAGGCCCACGCGGTCATGGTCAAGTTCTACGAGTTGATCGTGAAGGTGGGCTGCTTCTGCTTCCAAGTTCGACACCACGTCAACATCGGCTGAAGCGTCAAGGGCGGCAAGCACTGAGCGATGACGCTCGTTGAGGACCGACACTGAGCCTCGAGCTCGCTCAATGAGACTTTGGACGCGACCAAGTGATCCGGCCAAGGTTTCTTCACGCCGGCTCGAAAGTTCCGCCGCAGCTTCAGAAGCCTCATCATCGAGTTGCTGGAGTTCTGCGCGAAGGGTGGCTGATTCAGCCGCGATTGCGGCCATTTCCTTCTCGGCCGCATCTCGACGGGCAATGAGCTCGGCCAATTCTTGACCAGCGACATAGACCCGGACGTCTCGCAGTTCATCAGCAAGCGACGCATGGCTCCGCGCCGCAATCGCTTGTCGTTCGAGGGGGCGCATCTGGCGACGCACTTCACGAACGAGGTCGCCAAGTCGTTCCAAGTTCTCTTGGGTTTGCGCGAGGCGGCGCTCAGCCCGCTCCCTGCGTCGACGGTGTTTTAAGACGCCGGCTGCTTCTTCGATAATCGAACGACGCTCTTCAGGACGAGCCTGCAGCACAGCATCAAGCTGACCTTGGCCAATGATCATGTGCTGCGATCGACCAATGCCGGTGTCCGACAGCAGTTCTTGAATATCGAGCAAACGACACGGCGTGCCATTCAAGGCGTATTCGGAATCACCATTGCGGAACAAGGTTCTCGTAATGGTGACTTCAGCGGTCTCAATTGCGAGATCACCGCTCGAGTTGTCAATGGTGAGCGACACCTCTGCACGGCCAAGAGCCGAGCGAGATGCCGTACCGGCGAAGATGACGTCTTCCATCTTGGCGGAACGAAGTTGACGAGGACCTTGGGCACCAAGCACCCATGTCACGGCGTCGACCACGTTCGACTTGCCAGAACCGTTCGGGCCTACGACCACGGTGACGCCAGGCTCAAATTCGAGCACGGTTGGGTCAGCGAAGGACTTGAAACCTTTCATGGTGAGCGAACGCAAGAACACGGCTGCACCCTACCAATGCCTCAGCGGTTCGTCTTCTCCATTCAGCGTTTGACCAAAGGAGCGACTTTTGCTTGTAGCACCGACGTCAACCGCATTACCCACGATGTAGCCAAATGCGTCTGGTCGTAATACACAACGCTCGTTCCAATTATGGGAGAACACCTCGTTGCACACAGCCATGGAAGCGGGTCAATTCCTGTTGCATGGGCAAAACGGACCGCATCATGTTCCGCTTGCGATTTGGTTTGCAAGAGCGGATTCGGTGAGACCAGTGGTGCTCCGCAACGCTGCACCTGGTTGGGATCAATCGCAAGACAAGCTGCGGGCGATGCAGGCATTGGTGGAGTGTCGTACAAGAGCGCGACCTTTGATGACTTCTCTAACCGAAGCATTCGACCGGCAAGACCTTGCGCCCAGTCGACATTCGAATCCGGCCACCTGGATTGCGCAGCGACGCCAGCAGTCCGTTCCGCAAGGATGACAAGACTGGGCCGTTGGGCGGCAATCGTTGCATCGACCTTCGCCTTAAATGAAGTGCAGGCTGGCTGCGTGACCGTTGTACTCGGGCATCCTGGAAGCCAAGTTAGTCCTAGTCGAAATCCGAGAGCCTGCGCCACGGCGGCCAAGGGTGGAGCCCACATCAAAGCATGAGAGTCTCCTGTGAGCACGATGAGACCCTTGGACTTCACTGCTCCATAAATGCAGAGTTTCAAGGGATTTCCGCATGCCCCAACGTTGCTTAATTTTGTCGACGGAACGTCCCGAGAAACCTCTCCAAGGGTTGGGCTGAGCGTTGAGGGCACTGAAGTAATGGCGACAGACGACGCAACAAGCGTTTGTAATTCAACCTGCCCGAGCGGTGACGCGTTCGCCCCGGCGTTGCCAGAAATTGATATCCATAAGGAAACAAGAAATAAGCAGAGAATGCCGCGAGAAATGCGCATATTCCGAACCTAGAATCATGCTGTGGTGATTGCAAGTTCTACTTGCCCTCTTGGCTGCCTCAGATTTGGCAGTGCGTGCAGCAGTAGGTGCCGCGGTCTTTCCACTTCACCTTGGCGATGACATTGCGGCAGCGCCGACAGGCCAGTCCGGCTCGTTCATAGACCTCATGGAATTGGGTGAAGTTTCCGGGCTTTCCGTCCAAGTCGACGTAGAGACCATCAGCGAGGGTTGATCCCCTGTGCTTGGTGGCTTCAGCCAAGATTTCAACGAGTGCTCGGTAGAGGCGGCGAACTTCGGTCGTCGACAGCGATGAACTCAAGCGGTCATGACGAAGCCCTGCGGCAAACAAGATTTCGTCGGAATAGACGTCACCAATGCCAACGAGGGTCGACTGGTCGACTAAGAAATCCTTTAGCTGCACTGGCTCATGGTGCAAGAAATAGCCGAATTGCTCCCAGGTGAGCATCGACTCAACGGGGTCAAAACCGAGGTTATGCAGCTCAGATACTCGACGACGAAGTGCTCGGGCTTCTGCGTTGATGACTGAATCAGACAACTTGAGGGCGGCTTGGCCTGACTCATCAAGCGGGACTGAAACATAGGACCCACCATTGGTATCAGGCGACACAAACCGAAGCTCTCCGCCTTGATTCAAGGTGAACACAATGTGCGTGTGCTTTGCCTTTGCCACTTTGGCCGTCTTGGCTCGTTGCAACTGGCCTGAGGTGCCAAGGTCAAGCACCAAAGTGTTGCCGGAATCAAGCGACAAGAGCAACAAGGTGCCGAGGCGGTCAACGGACTTGATGGTGCGCCCTTCGAGCAGGTCGCGGTAGGCCTTGGCGGTCTTGTGGTGCGCGACCCAGCGTCCGTTATCGACGGTCACGGCCTTGATCTTCTTTGCCACGACTTCGCGGTGCAGCTCGCCTCGTAGGGTCTCAATTTCGGGTAATTCAGGCATTGCCACGCTCCTCAAGAGCTGCTCGTGCCGCTGCTTGCTCAGCGGCTTTCTTTGACCGGCCACGGCCACGTCCTGCCACGGTGCCGTTAACGGTCACCACTGCATCAAACGTCCGCTCGTGATCGGGTCCAGATCCCTCAACTTCATAGACCGGGGCGGAATATCCAACCGCCACGGCAAATTCTTGTAACACCGTCTTTGCGTCACCTTGCCCAGGTGCTGCAACTTCCACTTCAATGGCCTCGCCGAGATGACGAGCCACGAAGTCCTCCGCCGCTCGAAGTCCTCCATCGAGGTAAATCGCACCAAGTACTGCCTCAAACGCATCGGCGAGCAGTGCCGGCTTTTCACTTCCACCAGAACTCTGTTCGCCCTTGCCGAGCAACAACCAGTCACCAAGTCGCAGTGTTGACGCCACACGCGCCAACGATTCGGTACTCACCACGCCCTTTCGGACATTGGTGAGTGCGCCTTCAGCCAAGTCTGGGTACGAGCGAAACGTTGCGTCAGCCACGACGAGGTCAAGGACTGCATCTCCCAAGAACTCAAGTCGCTCGTTGGACTCCCCGCCATGTTCTTGGGCATGGCTTCGATGCCGAAGTGCGAGTTCAACGAGGCGTTGGTCCGAAAACACGTAGCCGAGCCTGTTCGAGAGCTCGTCAAGGCTTTCCAGATCAGCCTGCTCCGAGTTTTGCCGCGACATAATTCACCGCATCGCCAACCGTCTTCAAGCTTTCAAGGTCCTCATCATCAATACGGAAACCTTCAACCTCTGCGCTCAATTCCTCTTCAAGCGCTTCGACAAGCTCGATGAGAGCCAACGAGTCGGCGTCGAGATCGGCAAATGAGGAGGATTCGGCGATTGTTGCTGCGTCGATCTCCAAGATTTCTGCGAGTTGGTCACGCACAATGGCAAAAATCGCGTTGCGGTCCACGGGGGCACCTCTCTACTTCTTGGTCAGCGGCGAGCACAGGTGCTCGGCCGAGAGCACACTCTACCGTCGATTCAGCGCGTTGTCGGGGACGGTGGGTCAGCCGAGCGAAGCGGCGATCTTCTCCGTCGATCCCGACAGCGCCAATGTTCGTCCCACTTTGATGGCATTGGTGACGGCTTTCGCCGAGGAAGAGCCGTGGCTAATAATGCACACACCACCGAGACCGAGGAGCATTGCTCCACCAATGGCATCTGGGTCAAGCTCTCCAACAAAGGGCAAAAGATGCGGCAGCAGCGTTAACCCCGCAGCCTTTGTGTCATCGTTCGTTCCAATGACGTCACCAAGGACGCCCATGATGAACTTGAGTGAACCTTCCATCGTCTTCAGTGCGACGTTTCCGGTGAAACCGTCGGTCACAATGACGTCAACGGGGCTGTTCAGGAGATCTCGGCCTTCAACGTTGCCGAAGAAATTGAGACCGCTTTCTGATAACGCCGCAAAGGCTTCTTTTACCAGTGGCGTGCCTTTGGTTGGTTCTTCGCCAATGGAGAGCAGGCCAATGGATGGTTGAGCCACTCCATAGCGAGCAGTGCAATAGGCCGCACCCATCTGGGCAAACTGCAACAGCATTGCTGGCGTGCATTCGGCATTCGCACCAGCATCGGCAAGCACGACTGGGGTCTTGCCAGGTCGGGGAATCGGCGCACCAATGCAAGGCCGAAGTACCGAAGGAAGGCGGCCCATCCGAAGGAGCGCTGAACCCATGGTGGCTCCCGTATTTCCGGCCGAAACCATGGCACAGGCCTTGCCATCACGGACCAGTTCAGCCGCCCGCACAAGGGAAGAATCTTTCTTCGTTCTCACCGATTGCGCTGGATCGTCATCCATAGAAATGACTTCGGTGCAGGCAACAACAGGAAGACCAAGGGGGTCACCAATGAGTTCAGGTGGGCCAACGAGGACCACCGAGATACCTTCATCAGCTGCTGCCCGAGCACCAGCGACAATGGCTGACGGAGCAAAATCTCCACCCATTGCATCAACGGCAACGGGGAGTTGTTCTAATTCCGCAACCGGGCGGAGTGTTACCGCCCGTGCCAACTCAGCCGACCTCTACGGCCTGACGGCCTTTGTACCATCCGCAGGTTGGGCACACGACGTGAGGCAACTTCGACTCGTTGCATTGTGGGCACAGACTGCGAGCAGGACGGGCGAGGGTCCAGTTCGAGGCCCGGCGCATGCGGCTCTTGGCCTTCGAGGTCTTCCGCTTCGGAACTGCCATGATTGCTCCAAGAGGTTGGGGGCGCAATGTGCGCCGAGGTGCTCAGAAATCCTAGCCGACGGAGGACCCTCGGGCGGCACGACGACACGACGGGGTGGTTATGCCTCTTCACCAAGTGAACGTAAACCATCAAGCGCAGCCCAACGGTCATCTTTTGGCGCCGCACAACTGCACGATGCTTCATTGCGGTCAATGCCGCAACTCGGACACAGGCCTTGACAATTTGGTTGGCACAGCGGCAGCAGGGGTAGCCCAACAATGAGTGCTTCTCGCCCAGCCGGACCAACATCAATCGCATCATCGACAATGCGATACACATCGTCGTCTTCGCCGACTTTTTCAACAAAAAGTTCATCAAGCGGCACGGTGAGATCACCGCTCACGTGCACTGCACAACGCGAACACAGCCCGCTCCACGGTGCTGACGCGGTCCCGGCCAAGGTGATGGAGCGAGAGGCTGATTGCAAGACAATGTCCATGGTCATCTCCGCCCCCTCAACAATGCGACTCGTCGACAGTGCGGTTGGGCCAAGTTCGTCTGACGGATCAAACGGCCCGACGAGGACTTCTTTGACGGTCGTTCCAACCACCCGTCGCAATACGGCGACATGCACGAGGAACGGATCCACCTGCGTTACTGCAACTCTTGGTCGAAGAAGTTTCCAGAATCGTCGTCCAAACCAAGCTCATCAGCGGCCAAAGGGCCTTGCCCGATTTCCACTACTGGCTTGAGCTTTTCGCGACCAGAAACCACCGTCTTTAAGATGCGGTTGACCACAATTTCCATTTCGGTGAGCTTTCGCTCAACATAACTGTCGGCTTCGTGACGGAGCTGTCGAGCGGTCTCATTTGCTGCGTCAACGATCTCTTCAGCCATGCGCTGTGATTGTCGAACGATCTCGCTGTTCAACATCATTTGCTGTGCTTGGACCCGCACGTCGTCAATCATCCGACTGGCTTCTTTGGACTTGGCCTCCATGTAGAGATCTCCGTCGCGAAGCAGGCGTTGTGCGGCGGCTAGCTCCTCAGGCAGCGCATCAAGTGCTTGGTGCAATAAATCAAGCAAGTCCGCACGTTGGACCATGACCGAAGAGCTGAGTGGAAGTTGCTTTGCTCGCTCAATCTCTGTAATGGCGCGCTGAATGGCGGCTTCAGCACCGAGTGCGTCATCGTCGTAGTACTCCTCTTCGAGGTCGTCGTCCTCGTCAAAGGTGTCGTCGTCTTCGTGGTCGAAGAATTCAGTCATGTGGGGCCTCCTTGAACTTCTCGAGCAGCGCCGTATTCACTGATGCCGGGACAAATGCCGAGACATCGCCGCCGTAACGGGCAACTTCTCGGAGCAACTTCGAGGCAATGAACGAGTGCGTGGACGAGGTGGGAATGAACACGGTTTCAACACCTGAGAGCGACCTATTCATTTGGGCCATTTGCAACTCGTTCTCAAAATCTGAAACCGCTCGCAAACCCTTCACGATGGCTGTCGCACCAACGTCACGAGCAACGGTCACGACAAGAGTCGATACCGACACCACCCGCACACAGCCAATGTGCTTGGTGGCTTCGAGCAGCATTTCTTTGCGCTCGTCGAGATCAAACAGACTGGCCGACTTTTGCGGGTTTCGCACTGCAGCAACCACGACTTCGTCGAACAACTTGGCCGCTACTTCAACCACCTCTAGGTGGCCGTTGTGGAAGGGATCAAACGATCCTGGAAACAAGGCGGTCTTCACGAGGGGGCAACTTCACGGTCACGTTCAAGCACAGTGACGAGCGTAGTTCCGTAGCTGTTCACCTTGGCGGTCTCCCAGCCAGGAATTTCGGGCAATGGTTTTGCGCTCTCGCAAACTGCCATCTCAGCAGGGAATCCATCGAGGAGTGCCACCCACTCGGTGAAGTCATAGGGCGGGTCACAGACGACGAGATCGACCAGTTGGGCTGGCTTCCAGCCAGGCAGACTCGATCGGTATCGAGCCGTGGCGGTGAGATCGAGGCCAACCGCCAACAGGTTTTCTTCCGTTGCTTTGATGGATCGCACCGACTCATCGACGAAGGTCACAAATGCTGCGCCGCGAGACAATGCCTCAATCCCGAGCCCCCCAGTGCCACAAAACAAGTCAACAACTGACCAGCCGTTCACCCCGCCTCGAGAGAACACCATGGCAAACATGGCCTCTTTCACTCGGTCTGATGTTGGCCGAACTCCGCTTGGTACTGCTGCTTTGAGGTTGCGCCCCCGAGCTGAACCACTGATCACCCGCATGGAGCCAATCTAGTGATGGTCAGCTCTTAAAGAGGAACTCTGCTTCATCTTCATCAAGCAAAAGACGCAACTCTTCGCTCATCACGTCAAGGCCGCGTAAAAACGGGTGATCGCTCAGTAATTGCTCGGCGACATCTCGGGCCAACACCAACAAATCGCCATCGGTGGCCAGTGAGGCCAGCCGTAGATCGCTCGTACCTTTTTGACGTGCTCCAAGAATGGTTCCTTCGCCGCGCAACTGCAGGTCGACTTCAGCCAAGGCAAACCCGTCCGTCGTTGACTCCATTGCTTCGAGTCTCGTCACTGCTTCAGTGGTCTTTGCTTCGCCGAGGAGAAAACACGTTGACGCAAGGGCACCTCTGCCAACTCGTCCACGAAGCTGATGGAGTTGCGCAATGCCAAAATGTGCCGCATCCAAAATGACCATGACTGTGGCATTTGGTACATCGATGCCAACTTCAATCACCGTGGTGGCAACGAGGACGTCGACCTCGCGGCGCCTGAAGTCCTCCATTGTTTGGCGACGTTCGTCCACTTTCATCTGCCCGTGAACCAGTCCAAGTGACAAGCCGGCCAGCTGCATCTGTTGCAGGTTCTGCACCACTTCGGTCGCAGCTGACGCCGCCACGCGATCAGAACCATCGACGAGCGGACACACGACATAGGCCTGCTCGCCTCGAGCAACGGCGCTGCGCACCGCCGCCCACGCCTGTTGTTCTTCTAGCTCGCTACGTGCCCAAATGGTCGTGATCGGCGTTCGACCGGGCGGCAGTTCGTCAATGACACTCACGTCGAGGTCACCAAAAAGCACCATCGCTGCAGTGCGAGGGATTGGGGTTGCGGTCATCACCAGCAGGTCAGGGTCGCGAGCTTCTCCCCCACGATCTTTGAGTGCGGCACGCTGCTCGACGCCAAAGCGATGTTGTTCGTCAATGACGGCAAGTCCAAGTTCGCGAAACAACACATCGCCAGTCAACAGAGCATGGGTGCCAATCACCACATCGACCGTGCCTGAAGCGAGTCCTTCAAGAATACGACGACGCTCTGCCGCTCGCGTCCTTCCAGTCAGCAACTCGAGGCCAAAGGGTCGTCCATCTCGGTGGACGAGTCCACTGACGAGTAGCCGAAGAGACTGGGCATGTTGTTCGGCCAATACTTCCGTTGGCACCATCAACGCTCCTTGGCGGTCACCATCGGCCACCGCCAACAGGGCGAGCAAAGCAACCACGGTTTTTCCCGATCCAACATCTCCTTGCAGGAGGCGATGCATGGGAAGCGGCTGCTCCAAATCCCGGCTGATCTCACCAAGTACACGCAATTGTGCACCGGTAAGCGGAAAGGACAAGGTCGACAGCAATTGGCTCACCAGTGCGGTTGGATCGCTCATCTGTTGGTCAAGAACAATTGGGCTTTGCGTGAATCCTCGAGCCGAGCGTTCAAGGACCGCGCGGCGAAGCCCAAGGGCGAGTTGAAGTCGAAGGAGCTCGTCAAAGGCCAAGCGTCGTCGAGCAACTTCAGCCTCATGTTCGCTCGCTGGTTGATGAATCTGGACCATGGCACTCGTGCGATCAAGCAGTGCAAGTGCTGAGCGAAGTTCACCCGGCAACGGATCAGCGAAGTCGCCGGCCCGTCGAAGCGCCTCGCCAATGAGGTTGCCAAGGTCGTAGGAAGTCAGACGAACTTTGGCACTTGAGGGGTAGACCGGCACGAAGCGGAGCAGGCGATCAGAGGTAACCTCTTCCCCATCGTGCGCCACAACATCAACAACCGGATTGGTGACTTGACGCATACCTCGGAACTCGCCAACTTTGCCGAAGAACAGTGCCAACGTGCCTGGAACCAATTGCTTCACTCGCCACGGTTGATTGAAAAACACCACGGCGAGTGACCCTGACCCATCGTTCACGGTGAGTTCAACAACCGATCGCTTACCACCGAGACTTTTGGTGTTGGCAGTTCTCACCGTTGCGAGAAATGTTGCTTCATCGCCAACCTCGGCACTGCTGACCTCGAGTTTCCTCGTCCGGTCGAGGTAGCGACGCGGATAGGTCGTCAGCAAATCGAGAACCGAGAAAATGCCAAGGACCTGGAGATCGCTCAACTTTTTGGGCGTCGCTCGCTTGAGCACTGACACCTCAAGGCTGGCGAGTTGCCTTAAGCGACGACCACCCTCATCGGGCGCTTTTTCAGCGCCGCTGGTCACTCGATGCCGAAGAGATATGGATACAGCGGCTGGCCACCAGGGTGGACTTCGGTCTCGACATGAGGACGTTCTGCCTTCAGCCACTCAGTAATACGCCGAGTTGTCGCCGCCGACGACCCATCACCTTCAATAATGGTGACGAGATCGTGATCTTCGGTAACGAGGAGTTCGAGTAATCGGCATGCCGCTTCTGGCAAGGTCGCGGCAATCGCCAAGATGCCTTCGCGGCTGAGACCAATCCAGTCGCCGACACTGACGGCTCCTGCATCGACGGTCGTGTCGCGCACCGCTTGGGTGACTTCGGCAGCAATGACTCCTGCTGCACTTTGAGCCATGGCCTGTTGATTTTCTTCCGCCGTTGCCCCTGGGTCGTAGGCCAACAGTGCAGCGAAGCCCTCGACAATGGAGGAGGTAGGAACTACGGACACCGTTTTTGTCGTGAGTTCATTGACGCGTTCGGCAACGGGGCGAATGTTCTTGTTGTTCGGCAGCAACACGACGTGGTCGCTGCGAAGTCCTTCGACTGCTTGGACAAGCTCTTCGGTTGAGGGATTCATTGACTGACCGCCAACGACCAAGCGTTCGACGCCAAGTGACTTAAAGATTCTGCCAACCCCATCACCGGACACGACGGCCACCACCGCAGTCATTGGTGCCGGACCAGTTGCCTCAGGCGCTGCATCCGCAACGTTTTCCGTCACCCAGCGCTCTTCGACCACTTGCTCCATCAAGTCCGTTACCCGAATCTGACGTGGTCGTCCGGCATCCATCGCGGCTTCGATTGAGGCACCTATGTCATCGGTGTGAATGTGGCAGTTCCAAATTCCATCGCCACCAACCACAACAATGGAATCACCAATTCCTGCCCACACTTCTTTAAAAGCGGGGATTTTCTCATCCTTGGCTTCCAAGAGATACATGACCTCATAACGAAGATCGGCAATGCCGCCACCTTCGCCGTGATGTTCGCCCATGTCGTGGAGTGTGGTGAGGGGAATACCCTCGAGCGGTGGCGCCTCGGGAAGGTCGCGCCCATCAAGTCCATTCAACAATGCGTCAAAGAACAGCAGATACCCCGTGCCGCCCGAGTCAACGACTCCAGCTTGTTTCAACTGCGGGAGTTGTTCTGGGGTGTAGTCGAGCGCAATTTGGGCCGACGCACGAGCAGCTTCGGCAACCGCGAGTAAAGAACCTCCGGCATCGAGCGCATGCTGCGCTCCTTCGCCAGCCGCTTTCGCCACCGAGAGAATGGTTCCTTCGACTGGACGCACGACCGCTTGGCGAGCGAGTTTGTCCGCGTGCACTAAGGCGCCAGCCAAGGTGGCCGCGTCGATGCCTGCGACACCACTGAATCGCTCAGTGAAACCTCGAAGCAACTGCGACAAGATGACGCCCGAGTTGCCTCTTGCACCCATCAGCGAGGCGTGACTGATGGCTTTGCAGACCACTTCCATTGAAGGGTCACCAGCAAGTTCAAGGAGTTCCTTGGCGACTGACTCCAAGGTGAGTGCCATATTTGTGCCGGTATCACCGTCGGGGACGGGATAGACATTGAGGCGATTCACCACCTCTTGATGGGATCGAAGAAGGTCGCGATAGGTGACCATGACCTTCAAAACATTGGGGGCGTCGAGTGACTCGTAGGGCGGCATTGGAAGCGATGCTAACCTTTGAACGGTTGAACGGCGGGCACGATCGTCCGAGCGTCCCCCATTCGTACCTCGAGAAGGAGAAACATCATGGCGTCAGTTTGCGATCTTTGCGGCAAGAAGCCCTCGTTCGGCAAGAGCCTGAGTCACTCCCACGTCCGCACCAACCGTCGTTGGAATCCAAATATCCAAAAGGTTCGTGCCATGGTCGGTGGTGCACCGAAGCGCATTAACGCCTGCACCTCGTGCATTCGAGCCGGCAAGATCACGAAGCCTGCTCGCCGCGTCATCCCCACCTCGAACTAACTCGAGGTCAATGCCTCCATCCGGAGGCGATGATGTGCGTTCCACGAAACGTCCTTATTGAGGCGTCTTGCACAACCTGGCCAATCACGATTGGTTCCGCCACACCTGCACGGGCAAATTCATCTCGCAGTGTTTCGAGGTCATCAGTGGCGATGAGCAACTCGTAATCGTCTCCACCTCCAACGGCTTGCTCCTCGGTTGCTCCGGGAAACACCGGCACGTCCTCAAGTGCAACACCAGTACCTGACGCATGCATCAACCGGTCAAGGTCAATGCCAAGGCCGTCAGAGACATCGCACATGGCATGAACTCCTGCTCGACGCGCCGCCACACCAGCATCGAGTCGAGGTATCGGACGAAGGTGGCGCTCAATTGCCGTCGCGTCGTCAGCAGGAGCGTCGTGTCGCGTCACTCCTCGTTGTAACAGCTCGAGCCCACGAGCAGCTGCACCAAGTGGACCGGTGAGGACAAGGTGGTCGCCAGGCCTCGCACCGCTTCGATGAACAACGGGTCTTCCGCCCGTCTCGCCAAGAACGGTGATCGACACCGACCACACGGGCCCACCGCTTAGGTCGCCGCCGAGAATGGGGCACGAGTATGCCGTTGCGGCCGCCAAAATCCCTGCGCCAAGTTCTTCAAATCGATCGAGTGATGGCGTCACCACGCTTGACAGCAGTCCAACGGGCAGCACTCCCATTGCCGCGAGATCAGATAGTGCCGCCCCGACGGCCCGCCAGCCGAAATCCTTTAGTGAACTGAAGGAAAAGTCACCATGGACACCTTCCACCACGACATCAACCGACGTCACAAGGGAGTCAGAAATAGGCACAACCGCTGCGTCATCGCCAATGCCTTGGGTGTCACTTCCTCCCCCAAGGCCTGCGGCGGTGACTGATTTGGCAAAGGCGGCAAGGACCTCGTCTTCTGTCACAATGACTCCTTCTTTTGTCAAGCGAACATGAACCGCTCGCGAACTGCCTAACATGGCAAGACCAATCATCAGTACCCCCTTAGGAGGACTCCCCCATCATGGCTCCCACCAAGAACGCGCGACTCCTCGCGTGGGTTGACGAAGTTGCCACACTCACAAAGCCCGACCAGGTCGTTTGGTGTGATGGCTCGGCTGACGAGTACGACGCGATGTGCCAACTCCTTGTCGACGGCGGCACCTTTACCAAGCTCTCAGACGCCAAGCGCCCGAACAGCTACTGGGCGCACTCAGACCCAGGCGACGTGGCTCGTGTTGAAGACCGCACCTACATCTGCTCAACCAATGCAGTTGACGCAGGCCCCAACAACAACTGGCGAGACCCACAAGAGATGCGTGGAGTCTTGAACGAACTCTTCGACGGCTGCATGCGCGGACGCACGATGTATGTCGTGCCGTTCTCCATGGGCCCACTTGGCTCACCCATCTCGCACATCGGCGTTGAACTCACCGACTCCCCCTACGTCGTGGTCAACATGCGCATCATGACCCGCATGGGTGCTGGTGCGTTGGCCCAACTTGGCGACAACGGTGACTTTGTCCCTTGCCTGCACTCGGTTGGCGCTCCACTCGAGGCCGGACAAGCTGATGTTGCGTGGCCCTGCGACGCGGAGAACAAGTACATCGTCCACTTCCCAGAAACCCGCGAGATCATCTCGTACGGCTCTGGCTACGGCGGCAACGCACTGCTTGGCAAGAAGTGCTTTGCCCTTCGCATCGCAAGCGTGATGGCACGTGACGAGGGTTGGCTGGCCGAGCACATGCTGATCTTGAAGCTCACGAGCCCAGCTGGCGACACCAAGTACGTCAGCGCCGCCTTCCCAAGTGCATGTGGCAAGACCAACTTGGCCATGTTGATCCCAACCCTTCCTGACTGGAAGGTTGAGACCGTTGGTGACGACATCTGCTGGATGAAGTACGGGCCAGACGGCCAGCTCTACGCCATCAACCCAGAAGCTGGGTTCTTTGGGGTGGCTCCTGGCACCAACATGGCCACCAACCCGAACGCCATGTTCTCGGTTGAAGCGAACGCCATTTTCACGAACACTGCCCTCACCGCAGATGGCGACGTCTGGTGGGAAGGCATGAGCGACGAAGTTCCTGCCGGCATGACCGACTGGAAGGGCAACGCCTACGACCCAGCCTCGAGTGCTCCTGCTGCTCACCCAAATGCACGCTTTACAACACCTGCAGCTCAAGACCCAGCAATTGCTCCTGAGTGGGAAGACCCACAGGGTGTTCCAATCTCCGCGATCTTGTTCGGTGGCCGTCGTGCGTCCGTCGTCCCGCTCGTGTTTGAAAGCTTCAACTGGGATCACGGTGTGTTCTTGGGCTCGATCATGGCCTCAGAGACGACCGCTGCTGCTGCTGGCGCGGTTGGCAACCTTCGTCGTGACCCCTTCGCCATGTTGCCCTTCTGTGGCTACAACATGGCCGACTACTTCCAGCACTGGCTGAACGTCGGTGCCAAGGGTGATGCCACAAAGCTGCCAAAGATCTTCTACGTCAACTGGTTCCGCAAAGATGACAACGGCAAATGGCTTTGGCCAGGCTACGGCGACAACAGCCGTGTGCTCGAGTGGGTGTTTAAGCGCGTGATTGGTGAAGGCGACGCCATTGAGACCCCGATTGGTTACGTCCCAACCAAAGACGCGATCAATGTCGATGGCCTGAACGTCACAAGCCAAGACATGGACACGCTCTTGGCAGTGAACGCTGATGACTGGCGGGCAGAAGTTCCGCTCATTCGCGAGCACTTTGCCCAGTTCGGCGATCGCATTCCTGCAGCACTCGTTGGGGCAGTTGACGACCTCGAGCGTCGCTTCAGCTAGACGTTGGCGGCATCAGTCGCGTTCATGGTGTTGCACCGCTCGAGGAAGAGCTTTGTTGCGCATCAGGAGGCGGCTGATGCTGTAGCCAATGACAGAAGCCCCTGCCACTGCGGCAACGGCTACATCGCCCTCTTTCAAGGTGAGCGGGATGACGACGGCCAGCAGTGCTCCAACCACCCACACCAGTTGTTGACGGGTGGCGAATCGAGCGAAGGCTCTGCCTTGGACCTCAACTGGAACAAATCGCTGCGCCATTGCGTCAAACGACGGTTGCGCCAGTGAACCTCCGACGCCAATAACAAACGCCAAGATCGTCTGAATCCACACCGAGTCCGCCCAAGCCGCAAGAACACCTGCACTACAGATCAGTAGACCAGCAAGCACAATGATGTTCTGTTCGGTAAGCCGCCGTCGAATGCGAGCAATGATGACGAGTCCCACCATGGCGCCAAGTCCACTCATCCCAAGCACCAACCCATACCAAAACAACGGTGCGTGAATTCGACGCAGACCAAATGCAATAAGGAACACAAAGAACCCCGCGATGCCTCGAAGCAGCGCGTTCACCGTGAGTGCTGCGGTCACTTCCGGATGAGCAACCGGCTGCAAGGTGGCAAGGTGGCGATTTTGCGTTGAGGTTCGAGGAGCAGCGCCCCGGGCTCGCTTTTTCATTGACGGTAGACGAAATGCCGCAATGGCAGACAGCGTGAAAACCACCGCATCGAGATAAAGCACCGCTGGCGCACCAATGACCTTGAGCACCAGCACTCCAGGTATGGACGCCACAAACCCCGCAACGGTCCCGAGCAGGACCAACTTTGCGTTCCACTCGGCATAGCCATCTGCATCATCAAGGTCATCAACCTCGTGGCCACGGGCAAGAGCCTCATGGGCGGCCATCTCAGGAACAAGTGCTCCCTTCGTCACGCCGTAGACCTTGGACAAGATGAGAATGACAAACGCTGCCGGGAACAGGTACAGCGAATCAAGATTGAGCGCCATGAGTGGACACACAAGCGCCCGCCCTAGCGCCGAAAAGACCACCATGGCCCGCCTTGCCCCTTGACCACGGTCAATGAGTGGCCCAAGGAGGGGCGAAACCACCGCAAAGGGCGCAATCGTGATCGCGAGATACAGCAAGACATTGCTCTTCGCTGCTTGAGGACTGATGGAAAAAAACAGTGATCCCGCAAGCGAAATGGTGACCAGGGTATCCCCCATGATCATGAGAACTTGCACGAGGGCTAACCGGCCAAACGGGCGCGACTGGTCGAACAAATCGGCGAGAGCAGTGGCGAATTGACGTCGAATCTTCGCCCACATCGTCACGGTTTGCACCTCGGCCAATGTAGGTGACGATTGCCATCTAGGTGTGCGATGTGCGCCCCCTTGCCAGGGGCGCTATGAGCAGATGAATTCTTTGCCCGCATTCATCAACCCTTCCACATGGCCATTCGCTGGAGACCAGTAATCCCGATAGCCATGAGGGCAGTCATGACCTCATGTTCAATCCTTCGCTGTTGACTACAGCGCAGCTTCGGCCACACGAAAAGATTCGTGGATTGCCGAGGAAGAAATTGCCCCATTTGGTATGGCAATGACGACGGGCTCGCCCCAAGAAGAGAAGTCCAAACACCACGCAGACGCAGCCTTCGAGACCGGAACCACGCGAACAGGAAGCCCCGTATCGGTCGAAAGGTAGATCGTGATGGTTTGACCTTCACCAATCGAAGAATCCGATGCCCCTGCAGCCACACCTCGAACCCCCACCACTCGCTTCGAGCCAATTTTGTCGGCCTTCAGCGTCGTGAACGGAGCTCGGAGGCTCATGGAAGAAATGATGGAGGAAAACGATGCGGTCGAAGCGATCGTTCGATACAGCGACTGTTTTGCCGTGAAGGAGAGCCACTTTCCTGCGTACTTCGATGCGCCAGCAGCAGAGAAATTGAAGGTGCTCCGGAGCGAAAAGCCATCCGCCTTCAAATATGCAGTTGTTGGCGTCACCACCGCTGAAGCGGTGCCTTTGTTTTTGCCAACCGTGCTCACAATGGTTACGAGACCTCCATTTTGTGAGACTTCCGCCGTATTGCGATAGGAGTGATTGCCATACGACGTGGACCACGTCACGTGAACACTTGCCAAGGTGGCCGCTTGCTGCACCGAGGTTCTCAGCATCTGTGCCGATGGATTGACCACGGTTGTCGGAACGGGTTTGGCCCGAATCGTGCCGTGCGTCACCGCACCTCCGGCGAGTGAAGTACCAGCAAGGACAAGAGCCAAGGCAAAAAGAGGCGTCCGAACTTGCATGGATTCAGGTTACCGAATGGTGATCGCAAAGGACATCCGCTCTCTGTCTGAACTCTCAGATTTCGCCCGTAGGGTTGAGCTATGGCAGAAACCGTCACGATGCTGTTCGACAGCGATTGTGGGTTTTGTACAAGTGCAGCCAACTGGTGGCTGCGTCACCTTTCTCCAAGCGTTGACGGTGTTGCCCTCGCCTTTCAGCAGGTTCCCGACCTCTCGGTCTACGGAACGAATCTTGCCTCGGCCGCACAAGCGCTTCACGTGGTGACCGCAAGTGAAGTGGCGATTGGCGGAGACGCAGTGATCAGCGCATTTTCTTCACTCAGACTGCCATGGCGCATCTTCGGAACACTCGGACGTCTTCCTCTCGGGCGAGCGGTCGCGAATTGGCTGTATCCCCATGTTGCGGCCCACCGGCACCGACTACCCCGCTCCAGCGAGAGTTGTCGCGTCGACGCTTCATAAGGTTTCGGTCCTGCATGGTGCTCTGTGGGGCTGGAGGGGATCGAACCCTCAGCCAAGGGATTATGAGTCCCCTGCTCTAACCATTGAGCTACAGCCCCGAATATCTTCGTGAGGCTAGTTGGTCGGCGGCATGGTCTCGTTGCGCCGGTTGAAGAACGCTAAGCGAAACTATATGAGCGAGAGTGTTCCCGTTCCGAGGCCAATAAGCACCGCAACCGTGATGACACCAAGAATCTTCCAGATGACGTTTTTCGGCCATGGATCTCCGGGGAACTTTCCGAAGTAGGTCAAAATCAGAAGGAAAATTGCGATGACGAGGAAGACCGCTCCGGTCAACTCCACCGAATCGATTACACCACGTCCGATGAAATAGCTTGCGGAATACTCTCCAAGCAGCATGAATAAGACAATTCGGGCGATACCAATTGGCGTGAGTCGATAGATCCACTTCTTTTCAGGGAATTCTCTCCGGAGCCCAGCGACAATGAGCATGAGTCCGTAGATTCCGCCAATAGTCCATGTTTGCCAAGAATTTCCGAGCACCAATGAGAGGGCGCCGAAGACGATCAGCATTTGAACGCCGCCAACGAAGGCAGCATTGACGACCTTTTTCCGCTCAACAGCGTGAAAGTCGCTAGTAACCAGGAAAAGCCGGCGCGGATAGTGATGACGAGCGACCGTTTCAAGCATCTGGCGAAGCAGCACTGTGACAAAGGTGAGAACCCACACTGCGGGTTCGTGTTGAGCAGCTGGCACATTCAACCCGCAAACGATGGGTAACACGATGGTGAGTTTTCCGAGAATGAACATCGTCATCACTAGTTGGATCACGTAGTCGCCCACCACGATCCACCATTTTTCAAACGGCTCATTGTCCATCGTTCGGTGATCATTGAGTGGCCGAAAGCGCCTCGCAAGTTGGGGGCCTGAAATCCAGATGCAGCCGAGAAGAAAGAGCGTCAGTGCACTTGAAATCGTGGTGAGGTTGCCAGTCACGATTGCACCAACGATGATTGGAACAAGGGCCATCATCCCTGCAAAGGCACTAAAAATGCTCAGCCCCATGATGACCAGATACATCGTCGTGTCGGGAGGCACCACAAAGCCACCAAACTTCAACGTCGACATCAATCCCAAAATAAATCCAGCAATCGGCAACAGAAAACCGAATCCGCCGACCATTGCCTGGAGATACTTCGCATCGTCAATAGCCAAGGACACCATTGGCGTCACCTTGGCAGCTAACGGGGGGAACGACCGAAAGAATTTATCTCCGTGTTGCCAGCCATAAAACTTCCACGTCCGTGACTCATCGCCAATTCCAGCTTCAATGTCATTGAGCCCGTGTGCATGTCCATCATGAAGATGGACAACATGGTGTCCAAGATCCCATTCGCCTCCGCCGGTCATTGGTCGCTCTCGCCTTCGAATTCTTCTTCTTCTTCTTCGCTACGGCCCTCAGGTGGGTCGCCACCATCATCGGTGGCCTCTGGATCATCTCCACCGTCGTCAGGACCGTCGTCTCCTGCATCGGCGTCATCACCACCGTCATCAAGTCCCTCAACACGATCCGTAGACGAGCCACCACCTGACCCGCCCGAACCACCGGATCCACCAGCGCCACCAGCGCCACCACCGGCTCCACCGGCTCCACCGGCAGCACCTCCCGCTGCTCCACCGGCTGCTCCACCGGCTGCTCCAGCAGCTCCACCAGCGGCTCCTGCAGCACTCGCAGCACTAGCGGCACTAGCGGCGGCGGCGGCGGCACTGGCGGCGGCTGCGGTCGCAATCACACTGACAACCGCCGAGGTGTTCTTTGAGGATTCCTCAGGAGACAGATTTTTCGGATCATATGAGGTGTAGGGAACATCTTCGGAGAGTGTTGTCGAAGGTTCGTCCGGAACTGTTGGTTCAGTGACGGGAACTGTTGGTTCAGTGACGGGAACTGTTGGTTTCGTGACAGGAACTGTTGGCTCCGTGACAGGAACCACCGTTGTTCCTGGGTAGCCAACTGGTCGGATGGTCGCTGCATTCGAGGACCCCATCATGGACAAAAGGACAATGAGTAGGCCAAGCGATAACGAGGCGAAGACAATTGTCATTCGGTATGTCCGCATTGGAAGGAACCTCACTCAACCGCTTTGGACGCAATTCTACTCCAATTTTTTGGCCGAACTCTAGTCACAAGACTTCTGGACTTACCTCTTCCCTCTCAGGAGGAGTTCTTGGGTTGACGCGAGGGGGAACGACCAAGTTTTCGACTGATTCCCGTCGACAACGGTGACGTTTGTTTGGGTCGGAAAGAGCCGAGGTTGCGGGACAAGGCGCAATCGAACCCTGCCGTCGACAGACGCCTTGAGATGAGAATAAAAGTGCACTACCGCCGACTTGCCTGGAAGGAGATCGACTGACGTGGCTCGAAGTTCAAGACCTCCATCGATTGGAGCTCCTTGTTGGGCCGAGCCGAGTGGCGTCCAGACAAAGACATTGGCGAGATACTCGCCAGGCTGATGGGCGTTCCATCCATCGGGGCCATAGATATAGGAACCGGGACGGAGGTTGCGCGGCGCATCGTTTGCGATGGTGACGGCAAGATCGACCATTGCACTTCGATCGGGCGCTACGACGACTTTGTAGGACGTTGAACAGTGCACATCAAACGCATCCATCTTGGCCGCTACTGCAGCTTCAACCGCAACAGAAAAGGTGACATCACGGTGATGTTGGTCAAGCTCGCCGCTTGCGTTCAGTTCACGAATTGCCGCTTGTGCTGCTGGATCTGTGCTCCACAGCAGGAGGTGTCTTCCGCCAATTGCTCGTGCAAAGGACCGAGTAACGGAAACGGGATTCGTCGTGGGCTCGACTGCTTTACCAATTGCTGCGGCAATGACTTGCGACAGCACCTCAAGACGCTTTGTCCTCTGGTCAGGAGTAAAACGTTCATAGAGCGACTTCAGCAACACCGTCGCGACATTGGACTTGGTGAGTGGCTCTCGTAGTGAGGAGACCTTCACACTCCCCACTGCTCCGAGAAGTTCTTGCAAAGTCACCACATCGACGCCAACAACAAAGTCCGGACGAAATCCCAGTGTGGCATGCAGTTTCTCTGCGGCAACGTGACCCGTCCAGGAGAAATTTGCCGTCATGTTGATGGCCGACCACAGACGCGTTGCTCCATTGTTCACGAACATCTGTGCTGTCGGTGGTGAACTTGCCAAGGCAATGGAGCGCTCAAGTTCCGAAAGCGAACCCGTCGTGACGTGGGTAATGCTCCCGTGGTGAAAATCGAGAAGTGCGTAACTTAAGAATGCACCCTGTGCCCGCATTTCTGCATTGTTTGCTGCCAGGACCAGGACCCGAGAAGGGTGATTCGCCCCAAGCAGTGACGCCCCGAGCTTTCCACCAGCGGCAACATCATCGAGTCGGTTCGCAAGTGAGCGAACAGCGGTCGTAAAGGTTGATCGCTTTGCACCGACCGGCCCCCAAAGTCCTTTCCCGTGGTCGAGGAGTTGCCTGAGCGAGGTTGAGGTCGACGTTGCATCGGCAATGAGTTGAGGCAACTTCTCCCAGTCAATGCGGTGGTCACTACTTTGGCGAACCACTGCATCAGCGTCGTTCACAATTCCACTGAGCAGCGTTGCCGTTGTTGCCGCATCGGTTGCCAACTCCTTGGCGCCATGGGTTGCTCTACCAAGATACGGAATCGCTCCAATCACGGAAAGGCTGAATGACTGGTCAATGGCCATGGCACTTTGTTCGGCAATGCGCCTTGCCGTGTCGAGATCTCGCTCCACCGATATTCGACCCTCATGGGTGGTGAGAACGTTGGGATCGTGCTCAACGCGACTGAGTGCTTTGATCGCCTCTGCAGCTTGACTACGAAGAGAAACTGCATCTCGAAGGGCAAGGGCGCCAAGGATTGCAAGAAACAAAAGTGCCGCGACCATCGCGCCAATGACCAGTTTGCGTCGAGAGGTGTGGCGGAACGTCACGGGTGCATCTTTCCACTCGGTCGAGAAATTCTTGAGGCATCTGCTGAACTTCGCCAGAGAATGCTCTCCATTGCGACCAAGCCTTCACGATCTTCAAACCCCAGCGTCCGCAGGTCTTTCCGCGTGACAAACAGGAGACCGATAGCATTCGATTGCCAAATTCAAGAGGTGGAGAACCCCATGAACGATGTCAGCGAGCACCAGTTTCAAAAGAAAGCAACGGTGGCCAAGATCTCAACGGCCATTGCGCTCCTCATCAGCGCTGGGCTGATTCTTGGCTTCTTACTTCTCGGAAACTCGTCCACGGAAAGTAGTCCTGGTGCAATTGTGACTATGCCAACCGTGGCAACAACAACCTCAACGACCTCAACCACCACAACGACCGTGAAGGCCACAACGTCTACAACGTTGAAGGTCAAAAGAATCCCGATCATTTGAGGATCGCACAGTGACGCTTGAAAACGAACTCAACAGTTTCAAGGATTCCAACTAGCGCCAACGGAGCAGTCTTCTTGCTCAACGCTCGCCACGGGACTCTGGCTCCCAGGGCAGGACTCGAACCTGCAACCTAGCGATTAACAGTCGCTTGCTCTGCCAATTGAGCTACCTGGGATCGTTGCGCCACTGAGGCTAGCAGCACTCTGCGATGCCACTCAGCAGTGTGGGTATTAGTCCCCCGAAAGGTAGGACTTCAGTCCTTCAATCCCATGTTCTCGCTTTAACCGAGCGAGTGCTCGAAGCTCTCGTTGGCGGGCACGCTCTTTGGTGACGCCCAAGATCTTTCCCACTTCTTCCAGGGTGTGGGGTCGGTTGGAGCCAAGACCAAAACGAAGTTTGACGACTTCTCGATCTTTTACGTCGAGCGATCCAAGGATCACGCTGAGTTGGTCGTCGAGGTCGTCATGGTCAAGGCCGGTTTCAACGTCAACAATGGATGGATCGCCAATGGTGTCACCAAGGGTGAAGCCATCTTCGCTCGAGAGTGGCTGATCCGTCGAGAGGATCTCTTGGCTCGCAATGAGCAATTCCTCCACTCGATGTGGATCAAGGTGGAGTTCTGCGCCAAGTTCAATCATCGATGGCTCTCGATGATGGAGTTGCACAAATTCTCGTTGCACCGCTTTGATGCGATTGATGAGTTCAACCAAGTGGACCGGGATTCGGATCGACCGACCTTGTTCTGCCACTGCTCGAGACAACGATTGGCGGATCCAGAAACTGGCATAGGTAGAAAAGCGAAAGCCCTTCGTTGGGTCAAATTTTTCGACCGCCTTCATGAGGCCGATATTGCCTTCTTGAATGAGGTCCAACATGGCGATGCTGTCTCTGCGATAGCGCTTTGCAATCGACACCACGAGTCGGAGATTCGATTCAATCAACCGAGCCCGAGCTTTCGCCCCACGCTTCACTGCGAAGTTGAGCGTTGAGGCCGCTTCCGGGTCGAGCACGTGACCTTCGTCATGGGCAGCTTCGAGTCTTCGCGCTGCTTCAACTCCTTCATGGAGTCGGGTCGAGAGTTCGATTTCTTCTTCCGCCGTAAGGAGCGGAACCCGACCAATTTCTCGCAAGTAGGCATCGGTCGCGTCACCAAGAGGTCGCTCAACACGAAGCGGCCCGTGTACTTTCTTCGCGACTGGGGGGCGACCTCGAGTGGAAGTTACTGAACGAGAAACAGGCAGGTCGTCATGGTGCAACTCGTCGTCAAGGTGATCGTGAATCGCAACACCAACAGCACCAAGTGAGTCCACCAAGACTTCGAACGCCGCCGACCCGACTTCAACGTCTTTCAGCGCATGCGCAACATCATCAATCGTGACCTGTGCATTGCGCTCAGCCGCCTCAATCAGCGCCTCAAGCTCAATGAACGAAACTTCTTTGCTGCCAACCAAGACACCTGTTGGTGTCTCGGTGACGGTCACCGCATGGTCGTCGCTCATTGCGTCGCTCCTTCTTGCGCTGCGATCCATTGCACCAACGCCACTTCTGCCGCACCAGATGTTGCCGGTTCGACCAATTCGTCAAGCAGTCGGCGAGCCGACGCTGCGGCTTCGCTCAATTCGGCGAATTTTTCGGGTTCGGTTCGCGCACGAGCCAGCAGTGCATCAAGGTTGCGCTTGGCTGCTGTTCTTACGAGTTGCACAATGCACGCCTCCACTGGGTCGCCAACTTCGGTCACGTCGACCATTGGCTCATCGACAATCAACTGTCGCAAAAGTTGCGCTTCAGCGTCGCCGGCACCGTCAACCGCTGCTTGAAGACTTTCCGCCGAAAGCAACGCCTCAAACGCCGCTCGTTGAATTGGGTCAATGAACAACGCGGGTTCGAGGCGCGTTGCCACACGTTCAGGGAAATGCACCGCAATTCGCAATGCTTCGAGTCCAGGGCGAAAACGGGGATCGAGCCGAATGGGGCGAGGTGCCTCCGGTTCTCGGTGCTCGTCAACCTCGCGACGGGTGATCGATTTTCGATCTTGAAGCAACTTCGCTCTGGCTTCTGGGTCGCGACGGAGTTGCTCAAGGCGACGACGGAGGTTGTCGGCATCAAGGCTGCAACGATCAGCAATCGACATCACATACTGATCACGGGCCAAGTCGCTTGGATGTTCCGCCACCACCGCAAGTGCTCGTTCTGCTGCTGCGGCTCGACGTTCGGGTGCGGAGAGATCCGCAAGTCCAAGCACCCGGTCAACGCGAAAGGCAAGGAACGGTCGCGCTCCCGCAATTGCAGCGATAAGGGTTTGTGGATCCTCTCGGGCAAGTTGTCCGGGATCACTGCCCTCCGGCATTGCGGCAACAACCACTTCGGCGCTGTGGGTTTTTTCCCACTCGTAGACCCGGGTGATGGCATTTTGGCCTGCAGCATCGGCATCAAACGCCAACACAATGCGTTTTGCAAAGTTTGACAGCGTCTTGAAATGGTCCTCGGTGAGTGCAGTTCCACAGGTCGCAACGGCTCGAGGAATCCCGGCTTGAAAACAACCAATAACGTCGGTGTAGCCCTCACAGACGACGACTTCATCGGCACGAACAATGTCAGCCTTGGCCCAATTCAGGGCATAAAGCGTTCGGTTCTTGACATAGATCGGGGTCTCGGTTGAATTCTTATATTTTGGCTCAGGCCCTCGTTTTGGGTCTGGGATCTCCCCTTCTCGCATTGGCAAGATACGTGCACCCATAGCAATGGCGCGCCCAGACGGATCACAAATCGGAAACGTCACCCTATTGCGAAAGAAATCTTGTTGACGACCTGCCCGATTCGTAAAGCTCAAGCCAGCTTCTTCCATCACCTTCGGCGGGAGCTTTACCGAAACCGACATTGCGTCCCAGTCATCTGGCGCCCAACCCAGACGAAATTGGCGCACCACGTCACCGTTGTACCCGCGACTTCTCAGATAGTCACGAGCACGGCCAGCATCAGGAGCCGAGAGCAGTCGCTGGTGATACCACTCCACAGCCGCATCTACGGCTTGATACAGCGCTGCTCGACGCTGGCTTTGACCCGCTTGGGCAGGATCCTCGGTGAGCGTGACGCCACATCGCTGTGCCAAGAAGCGAACCGCATCAGCAAAATCAAGGTGGTCAATTGCTCGAACAAAACTGATGGCGTCACCCGAGACGCCGCAACCGAAGCAGTGGTAGAAGCCTTCTTCTCCATTGACAGAGAACGAAGGTGACTTCTCTTGATGGAATGGGCACAGACCGGTCCACCGACGCCCCACGCGTCTCAGTGAGGACTTTTCTGAAATCAGGGCAACAAGATCGGTGCGAGCCCGAACCTCTGCAATGTCCTCGGGCGAAAAAGCCATAGTGCGACGGTAGCGCGAGCACGAAGCACCGTCACCGCGAAAAGTGAGAAGTAGTCAAGGTACGATGGTTTTGTGAATAACGATCTCGCAATTTCTGCGCGTGGCCTCGTCAAGGTGTTTAACCGAGGCCAGTCTGTCCGCGCTCTCGATGGCTTTGACCTTGAAGTAAAGCGGGGAACCGTCACTGGTCTCCTTGGACCAAATGGTTCCGGAAAAACCACCGCGGTTCGAATCTTGTCCACGATTTTGTCCCCCGATGAGGGAACGGCAGAAATCATGGGACTTGACGTCGTTCGCCAGTCAGATGCGGTTCGTCGAACCATTGGACTCGCGGGCCAATACGCCACGGTTGATGAGAATTTAACCGGGCGCGAGAACATTCGTATGGTGGCGCAATTAACGCATCTCACCAAAGCTGCTGGCCGAGCAAAAGCTGATGAACTCTTGGAGCGATTCAAGCTCACCGACGCCGGAGATCGTCCAGCGAAGACCTATTCGGGTGGAATGCGGCGCCGACTCGACCTTGCCGCTTCACTCGTGGCAGAGCCACCAGTGCTGTTCTTGGATGAACCAACGACTGGACTTGATCCACAGAGTCGAAATGACCTCTGGGAGATCATTGAAGAACTCGTCGATGGCGGCACGACCGTACTGCTCACGACCCAGTACTTAGAAGAAGCTGATCGCTTGGCGCAAGACATCGTCGTGATGGAAAAAGGACGAGTCATTGCCAAAGGAACTCCAGCTGAACTCAAAGCGCAACTCGGCACCACAGTGATCGAGGTTTCCTTCGCCAGTCACGAACTCGCCGACCGTGCCAGCTCGTTGCTCACACAACTCACACCAAAACCACCAATTCGCGAAGGATCGCTCCTCGAACTCACGGTCGAAAATGGACCGAAGGTGGCTGCCGATGTGCTTCGCACCCTCGATGGTGCCGGCGTGGAACTCCTCGGACTTGCGCTTCGTGAGCCGAGTCTCGATGACGTGTTCTTGTCACTCACAGGACACCGAACGGAAGAAGAAGTGGCGAACGCTGCACCAGCGAAGCGCCAAGGCCGCAAGGCAAAGAAGGAGTCTGCACAATGACCGCAAGTGCTGAAGTTGCCATGGAAAAACTCTCCGTGATTGAACGCACGATGTGGGCATTTCGCGACATGCGAGTCGTCACCTGGCGCAACTTGATGGCCAGCCTTCGCATCCCTGAAGCGATCTTCTTCTCCTCGCTCCAGCCCATCATGTTTGTGCTGCTGTTTCGCTATGTCTTTGGCGGAGCCATTCCGGTCGCTGGCGTGAGTTACGTCAACTTTCTGATGCCCGGCATCTTCGTCCAAACCGTGTGCTTTGGCGCAGTGGCAACGGCGATTGGTCTGTCAGAAGATATGGCGAAGGGCCTCATTGAGCGCTTTCGTGCGCTTCCCATGGCCCGGTCAGCAGTTCTTGCCGGCCGCACGACCGCAGACCTTGTTCGCAACATCTTTGTGTTGGTCATCTTGACCGTCGTTGGACTCGCCGTTGGATTTCGCATGGTCAATGGCGTTGTCAACTTCATTTTGGGTTGCATTGTCATGATTGTGTTTGCCTATGCGCTGAGTTGGGGGTTTGCCATCATTGGTCTGAAGGCGCCAAACGCAGAAACGGCACAGTTGATGTCGTTCCCGATTCTGTTCCCGATCACCTTTGCCTCAGGTGCCTTTGCTCCCGTTGAGTCCATGCCGGGCTGGTTGCAGTGGTTTGCCATTCACCAGCCAGTTGGCGTGGTGGTTGCTGCGACTCGTTCGCTGATGTGCGGTGGCCCATACACCAACACGAGTGCGGTTGGCTGGACCTTTGTGTGGGCGGCAGTACTGCTCGTCGGCTTTAGCTGGCTTGCGGTTCGCAGCTATCGCAAGGTTGATTAGCCAATCAAACACTGCACGACGGTGTTGGCCACCAGCCGACCGGCAATGGTTAACACCGCTCGGTTTTCACGGCGTTCTATGAGTGCTCGCTCGGCTCCGAGGTCTCGTAGTTTGTCGTGATCAATGCCTTCCCATGGGACGCCATGTGCGGTTCTGAGCAAGAGGGTCAATTGTTCAAGTGCCCTGGTTTGCTCATCAAGGAGTTCTTCTCCAGCAACCGGTGACCTTCCGGTTTGCACTGCTTCGATGTATCGCTCGGGACTCACTGAATTCCAGTAACGACGACCGTTGCCGTGACCATGGGCTCCAGCGCCAATTCCGAGATAGTTTCCGCCAGTCCAGTAGAGGTCATGATGAAGACATTCATGGCCAGGTAGCGACCAACTCGAGATTTCTTCAAAGACGTAACCCGCGCTACTCAACTGCTCGCTCAGGTACTCGTATCGATCGGCTTGATGGTCTTCATTTGGATACCGCTCAGGGGTTCGTGCAAGGGGTGTGCCTGGTTCCACGGTTAACGCATAGGCAGAAAGGTGTGGTGGCCGAAGCGCCAGAATTCGCCCGAGTGTTGCACCGAACTCTGCGGGCGTTTCGCCTGCAGCGCCGTAAATGAGATCAAGATTCCATGAGGCAAGTCCACACTCGCGGACCACCTCTGCGAGCTCTTCAACACTGAGTGCGGGGGTGGGGCGGCCAAGCTGTTGCAGTGCTCTCGTCGAAGTTGATTGCACGCCGAACGATGCCCGAGTCACCCCCGCTTCGACATAGCCGCGGAGCAGTTCAACGCTGACATCGTCAGGATTGCATTCAATGGAGACCTCCGCGCCTGGTTGGAGTGTCGCCGATTTGATGAGTTTTCCCACCTGTTCCGGCGTAAGCCGCGACGGCGTTCCACCGCCGAAATACAACGTGTGAAGTGGAGGGTGGGTGGCCGATTCTTGTTGCAGTTGCAACATGCACGCATCGACATAGGCGCCAATCAGATGGTCGCGATCGGTGAAGGTGATGAACGCGCAGTAGTCACATCGGTAGCGACAAAACGGAATATGCACATAGGCACCAATTCGCTGCTGGTTGTTGTTGGTCATCGCCATTCCCCACTCACCTCCCCACCGTATTGCGCAAAACCCGCATTGCGGGGACCGAAGACAACAGAGCGACGTTGTAGCCTCGTGAGGTGGCTACTCCTTCGAATCTTGATGAACGCTCAACGCCAAACGACCTCTTAGAAAAGGTCACCTCACTGTGCAAGCGCCGAGGTTTCATCTTTCAGTCGGCTGAAATTTACGGTGGATTTCGGTCGACCTATGACTACGGCCCCTTGGGTGTGCAAATGCTCCGCAACGTCAAAGAACAGTGGTGGAAAGCCATTGTGCAGCGTCGTGATGATGTCGTAGGACTTGATGCTGCCATCTTGAGCCCTCCAGCCATCTGGGCTGCATCCGGCCACCTCGAGACATTCACCGACCCTCTCGTTGATTGCCGCAAGTGCAACGAGCGCTGGCGTGAAGACAAGATCAATGGCGTCTGCCCCAACTGTAAGTCAACCGAGTTCACCGAACCTCGCGCGTTCAACCTTATGTTCAAAACCCAAGCCGGCCCTGTTGAAGGTGATGGCGCGACGGCCTACCTTCGACCCGAAACGGCACAGGGGATGTTCACCAACTTCGCAAATGTGCTCACCACGATGCGCAAGAAGCCGCCATTTGGCATCGCGCAAATTGGAAAGTCCTTCCGCAACGAAATCACCCCTGGCAACTTTGTGTTTCGAACACGAGAGTTCGAACAAATGGAGCTCGAATTCTTCGTCCCGCCAGAAGATGCTGAACAGTGGTACCGCTACTGGATTGAAGAACGGTTCAACTGGTACCTCCGACTTGGACTTCCCGAGGAAAAATTACGGAAGAACGAGGCCGCGCCGGAGGACCTTGCTCACTACTCCAAGGGCACAACCGACATTGAATTCGCCTTTCCGTGGGGATTCGATGAACTCGAAGGCGTCGCCAACCGTGGCGACTATGACCTGACCGCTCATGCTTCGGCGTCTGGCGAAAAGCTTGAGTATTTCGATCAGGCAACGAGCACTCGTTACACGCCATACGTCATCGAGCCTGCTGCTGGAGCGACTCGAGCGATGATGGCCTTTTTGTTGGCGTCGTACACCGAAGATGAAGTGGGTGGCGAGACTCGTTCACTCTTGCGCCTTCACCCGAAGTTGGCTCCAATCCAAGTCGCCATCCTGCCGTTGTCGAAGAAGCCAGAAATTGAGGCGCCTGCCCGTGAAGTTCTTGCAATGTTGCAAGAGCACTTCCTCTGCGACTACGACGTCACTCAGTCCATTGGAAAGCGCTATCGACGACAAGACGAGGTGGGCACGCCGTGGTGCGTGACGGTCGACTTTGACACGTTGGAAGACCACTGCGTGACGCTTCGAGACCGCGACACTACGATGCAGATCCGCATTGCCATCAGCGAACTCCGCTCCTACTTGCTTACCGCAATGGAGAATGCCTAATTCGAGAAGGTTGGTTTCCCTTTTCAAACTCACTAACAAGCGTCGTGGCGCTTGTGATGGTGCAGTTCTTTGCAATCTTGGTATGGTGGTGTCGTGAAGAAATCACACGTTCTCTATAGAATTGGTAGAGTGTCTCTTTTCGATGCGTGGCGTTCGAGGCGATACCCAAGAACCAAGTTTTTCAGTTTGATAAGAGGAGCGATTGCCTGTCTAACGGTTCCTGTTGATGGGTCACGATTTCGCGTTCACCGTCACTGCTTCGTCGGTGTCACTCCTGGTGCCACGCTGGAACTTGGACACTCCGTCATTTTGTATGAGTATTCGAGAATCAACGTTGAAGGTATTGGCGCGAGGTTGCGCATTAGCGACAGGACGGTGCTGAATTCTGGTGCGCAAATCTTTTGCCGGAATTCAGTGACGATTGGCACAAAATCAGGCCTTGGATTCAACACTTTGGTAACCGACACCGACTTTCACCCAATTGAAGGTCAGGAAATATCGGCACCGGTCGTGATTGAAGATCATGTGTGGGTTGGTGCGAACGTCACTATCTTGAAGGGCGTCACCATTGGCAAGGGTGCCGTCATCGCAGCTGGCTCAGTAGTGACGTCAGATATTGCTCCAGGAATGCTCGCTGTTGGAAGTCCGGCCAAAGCCATTCGTCCAATTGAGTGGGAGTTTTAACTGCGCAGAAAATACCGGCCAAAGTCGGTTCATTGCTGCTCTTCGGCCCGGTGCATCGAACGCTCCACAGCATCTTCTCGCTGCCTAGTTTGACTCGCCTAGCAAATTGATGATTTGTGGGAACTCATCGGTCGATGCCTGCACAGCCAAGCTTGCTCGGGTGAGTGCAGTAGAGGTTGCGCGGTAACTCAGTCTCATCGTGTAGGTACTTCCTGCGGCAATCGTGATCGGAGCCGTCAGTGGTGCCCCGAGCCCGAAGTGTGCGTCGGAAATTGGCGTCGTGACCCGAAAGGTGATGGAGGAGCCCCCAACATTTCGAACAACCACATTTTGGTAGCCAGTTTTCCCAATACCTGGCGCAATAATCACGACTTTTTGAAGTTGCAACTCGGCCAATGATGCACGGTTGAGTTGGCCGAGCAAGGTCACTGTTGCGGTCGATCGAACCAAGCTGAGTGCTCCATCTCCGCTGCACTGCGAAATGGTGACAGAGAAATTCCGTTCACTGAAAAGCGTCGCTTTTGCCTTGACCTTAATGGAAACCGAGCCGATTCCAGTGGGCGGAATCGTCACGAGTTGGTTGGAAAGGCCGACGTAATCACCATTTGCAGTGGTTGCCGAACCATCTGCGGTTGTTGCCCGACACGTCACTGGAGCGCTGAGGATGGGTGCGACCACGACTGGGACTTGCACTTGTTGGTCTTCAACCTGGCTCACGACAAATTCAGCCGCGTCGGCAGTGACAAACGCGACTCCATCGGTTCTACTTCCACGGATGAAGACCGTCCCGTCGCTACCAAGCGCCGCACCGTTTGCGCTCTTCAGACTGACCGAGAAACTCTTTCCGGCTCCAAGTGAGGGGTCTACAGGAATTGGGATATATGCCCGTCGCATCCCGCCAGCGAGACTTGTTTGGATGCCAGATGTGGCTTGATAGGCCCCACTTTCTGCTGTTGCCGTACCATCGATCGTTTTCACGGTGAAGGTCACCGTGTCGATGGGTGTCGGCGAAATATCAACCGGAACCCATGCCGTCGAATCGCCTGGATAGACATTGATCGAGGCGACATTCAACACAGGGTGGACGGGGGCCCCTACGGCACCACTGAACCACACCTGGCGAGGAACGAGGCCGTCATCAATGTTGAACTGCAGCATGCCCTTGTCATCAGGCTCTTCAGGGTCAGGGGTAAACCGAATCTTGAGCGACACCGAGGAGTGTGCAGGAATGGTTGAGGAGGTCTGTGAACCAACGAGAAAGAAGGCTCCTTGTGATCCCAAGAAGTATGGGCGAGAGGCATACCAATTCGCCGGGGTATTTCCTGTGTTCGTCAAGGTGATTGTTCTGACCACGGATTGGCCAAGGGGAACTTCTCCAAAGGCAATTGACGCCGGCTCAACCGTCACCAGCGCAGGTTGCCCAACACTTCCAACGAGTGGCATCGAAATGGTTTGACCCTTGATCGCAATTGCCAGCGAGGAGGTGAACTGTCCAAGTGTCCCAAGTGTCATTTTCACGATGACCGGCAAACTGCGGCCAGGAAGAATGGTCTTCCCCACGAGCGCCGACGTGACAACAAATGGAGCCTTCAGACCGCTTGCGCTCGTAATGAGCGCAGAAGCACTTCCCACATTGGTCACGCTGAAAGAAGCGGTCAGAGGGGTCCCACCGCGTCCTCCATTTCCGAAGGCCAAAATTGGTGAGGACAGAGTGAGTCGGGGGCCAACGTAGATTCCGTAGGAATTCAGTGGCAAGGCGACATTTGCTTCACCGTTCATGGCGACCACGAGCGAAGCAGACGTTGACCCAGAAGTAGTGGGCTTAAAGGTCACTGGAATCGTAAGCGAACCTCCAGCAGCAAGGACCTTCGGAAGCGCAACTTTGGAGAGAACGAAGCGAGTTGAAGAACTTGAAAGCGATCGAATGGTCACCGGCCTGTTCGCGGTAATCGTCACATTGGAGGTCTTGGCCGTTCCCGCAGGGGTCGGCAAAATGGTCAACGATGTCGCAACAAGTGGTGCCTTTGCCGCCAATCCGAAACCAAAGAGCGTTCCATCATTTGACCCGACATAGACAGACCCGCTGTCAATGACCGGATTTAAGAACTTCGACAGCGGGCCCACTGGAGCCGACCACAATTGCTGGAGCTGCCCATTTGCGGGAATTGGATTGAACGCACGAAGTTCAGCGTTACCACCAACCATTGGCTTCCAGATTTGCCAGAGAATGGCCGAGCTCGTGGAGGTTCCGTTGGAAGAAAGCACGGGAGAACTCGATCCGAAACCAGGCTGCTCGCGAGCCGAACCAGCAAGGGTGATCGCAGCATCCCCACTTGAGGTGACCCCCCACTTATACGCAGCGAGCGATGGTCCAGAACCCGATTGCTCAAGGCCAGACAAAACAGCAGAGGTGTAAAGGTATCCCCCGCCGCCTGACCACGCAACGGGACTTCCAAACATCGCGCCAATCGGACCAAGCGTTGCGACCGTTGCATCGCCGCCGTTCTTTCCAGTTCCGATGCCGCCGAGATTCTTTCCATTCAGCAAGTACAGGTATCCACCCTTGCTCCCGTTGGCCAAGATCTCAGATGCACCAGTCGTATGAAATGAACTTGGCAAAATAACAGGCCCACCAGAACCGAGGTCGCCGTCAACCTCATTTAATTGGTCAGCCGTTACCGGAGTAAAGAAATCTGTCGCTTTCAGCGTTCGGTCGCTTTGCACCACCAATCGGACTACTGACTGCCCGAGTGCTCCTGGAGGCTCGTTTCCTGGCGTTCCAAGTTTTGGCGTCGTGCCATTACCGGTGGTGAGTAGAAGCTGCCCCGGACCGTCTGAAGCAATTCCTACTCCTGACTGCCACACGCCACCACCAGATGCCGTACCAGCATCCGTGACGAACCGGGCGGTGTGCTCCCCAGTTGAACCATCGGTGCCAAAGACCCAACCTTTGAAGTCGCCATGATCACACACTGACGCAAAACCTGCGTAAATCACGCCTTGATCGAGGAGAAGGCCAGTGCGTTGGGTTTGCCACTCTGCGTCGAAGTCAGCATTTGGGTCATTGTCGGCAACCCCGCCGTAGGTGACAGGGAAATTTTCGAATTCCTTCCCTGTTGCCGCCTCAACTTTGTGCAACTTGAACACCATGCCCGAGGCAACTTCATTGGAATAGGTCTTTGCCAAGAAATAGACCGCTCCTGAGACCCCATCAGCAACTGGGCTCGCAGTAATCCCCGCGACTTGGAGGTCGCCGCACCCTTGTTGTGCCGCTTGTTGGATTGGCGTACCAATCACTCGAGACCACTTCACCGCACCGGTGAGCGGATTGAGTCCGTAGATACGGTCCTCTTCCGTGCCTACCACCAACGTCCCATTCACGACAACGGGTTGGCCCATAATCGATCCTTCGAGATGCGTGGCAAACCGCTGGCCGAACAACCCTGACGTGACCGATGCCTGAGTGAGTGCCGTCTCGGTTTGATACCACGCATTTCGACTCGTGGATCCATTGTTTTGCAGTGCGTCAGCCCCAGCAAGACCATCGATCGCAACAACAGAGACCAGCGAAAGTGCGCTGGCAGCCAGAGAGAAAACGAGGAAACCTACGCCAGTTTTTCGCGGTCGATTCGCAACCATGTTGTGGAGATTAGCGCCTTCAAATTTCAAAGAATCCGAATATTTTGGAGTTCATAGCCACTTTTCAGGACACAACGGCGCGGTCGGGAGAGGTGGCTACATCAGTTGCAACAACGGTCGCACCCTCAAGAACGCTGATGACACGAAACCCTGCCGACCAATTCGAATGATCAAGTTCGGGGCCAGAGGCTTGACCCTCAACTACTAGACAGAGAACATCGAATCACCAACAAGTGCGCTCCGCACCTCGCCGGCGTTGTTCAACAACGATCTGATCAGCTACTTACAGCCCATACTCCACAAGGCATCTGTCCGCGACGGCATCCCAGGTGAACATCGAGCGGACACGCTGAAGACCAGCATCACCAAGTGATGCTCGAAGTGCATGGTCGCTAAGCAACCGGCTAAGCGCCTCGCTCAGCTCCGCGACAGAACCGGACCCCACGAGAACGCCAGCTTCTCCATTGGCCACAACTTCTGGCATCCCTCCAACTCGTGTTGCAATCACCGGCGTGCCGCAGGCCATCGCTTCAACGAGCGCGAGGCCAAATAACTCTGTTCGAGGTGGTGGAACGAGATTTGTGTCACCCGCCAAGGTCGGCAGGACGGAAATTGCCGCAGTTTGAAGTGCGTAAAGGACGTCTTCATCCGAAGCGGAAGAATGAAAAATCACCGTCTTGTCAGCGGCCAAGTTCTTCAAACGATCAAAATACGTAGCGTCATAGGCTCGGCCGTAAACATGAAGTGGCACGTTGGCCGGCATGGCTTGAATGAGGACATCAATGCCTTTGTGCGGAAGCATGCGACCGAGAAACACCACTTTGTTCTCTCTTGGGAGTTGGCCTGGCGTAAAGCGGTCCGTATCAACACCGGCATAGATCACGGGTGAACGATCGGCAAGGGATGGGTGAAGATCGGCAGAGAATTGCGAGACCGCAAGATGTTTGGTTAAGTACTTTTCTACGCCCAGACGCCTTCGAAGATTGTGAACCAAGGCTCCATGGTCGGTAGTGAAGACCTCGACCTTTCGAATCTTCGCCATCAGCAATGCCTGTGTGGTCGTGAAGGTCTCGAACTGATGCGTGTGGATGCGATCTGCTTTCCAGAGTTCGGCCACGTAGCGCTCTGAGATTGGGTTGAGATCACTTCGGTGATAGCGACCGCGAATAGGCACGGTGATGATCTCAAGGTCGCCATGGCGTACTCGTGCATGCTTCTTTCCAAAGCCCAGCAAACTCGTTGGAATCTTTGACGCCATCGCTGTTGCCAAGCCAAAGGGCAGGCGTTCTCCCCCGCCGTAAATGCCTCCTTCTCCGAAGGTCAAGGGCGTTACGTGCAGCGTGCGTCCATCAGCCATTGAACATCATCGCCTTGTAGGCATCACGTGTTGCGCGAATCATGTGACCGGTCGTACGAGTGGCCAGCATGACCTTTCGAGCTTCCTTACCCATCTGCAATCGAAAGGTCTCCTCTGCCATTTTGTCTAATGCCTCCGCCAAGGCTCGTGGGTCTTCAGCATCAACAACAAGTCCCGTCACGCCATCGTGAACGAGCTCTGGCACACCATCGGCTCGTGAAACAACAACCGGCTTACCTGCCATCATTGCTTCGAGCGCAGAGATCGATGAAGCATCTGATCTCGATGGCACGCAGAGCACATCACAAGCTGCAATCGCATCGCCCGGCTCGTTTGCTTGGCCCAAGAAAACAATCGGTTGTTGCCCGCGTGCTTTTGCGAGCTCCTTGAAGGCGTCAAGCTGAGAACCACCACCAACGAAGGTCACTTCCCACCTTTTCGTAGCAAATCTCGTTGCTTCAATGAGAAGATCGTGCCCCTTTCGAAAACACACCACCGCGAGGAGCAAAATCTGAAGTGTCGAAGAAGCAGCTTTCGGCTCCAATTCAGGTGTTGCAGGGACGCCAAGGGGAACAAGAATCATTCGGTGCACGTTGGTCCCATACCGAGCAGATAGGAAATCTGCCGATGCCTTCGAATGCACCACCACTGAACCTGAAAGGAGGTATTGCAGACGCTTGATGATCCCCTTCAGTTGTTTCGCAAAGGGCTTCTTGCTTCCTGGTGGCGTATCAGGCTCATAGTCGAGGGCCGAATCAGATCGAGGCGTTCGTGGAAGATGCTCATCTATGAGAATCGACCGTCTCCCTTTGAAAAGCACTCGCTTCAACTGCAACTGCAGTGCGCGACGGTTGAATGAATCGTGCAGATGTAGATGCCAAACATCACAGTGCTCACGCGCCGCTTGATCGAGTCCGTGGATCTCCACGTTGGCCAAATCGCGCAAATCGTTTCGAAAATCATCCCTCAACACTTCGTCGACAAAAAGCACAACGTCGTCACCGACTTGGGTGAGTCCACCAACGAGCTCTTTGACATTGGTGTACACGCCGCCACGAGTTTGCGCCGTGACGACCATCGCAATTCTCATGTTGCTCGAACTTTCAGGAATTTCTTTGGATGAAACTCAACTGGCCAGCTCCCCGTGACCACCAGCCCAGCCAAAAGAACCAGGGAGTACACAATGATGGACAGTGTCGTATTGACCA
Source organism: Acidimicrobiaceae bacterium (assembly GCA_947447225.1). Taxonomy (GTDB): domain Bacteria; phylum Actinomycetota; class Acidimicrobiia; order Acidimicrobiales; family RAAP-2; genus CAIQEU01. The sequence continues at coordinate 2,673 of CANFJV010000004.1, read as the reverse complement.
TCAGCAACAGTGCTCCAGATGCAGTACTAACAACCACAACGATGAATGCCGTCCTCGCAGCTGCGACGGGGAACCTGAAGCGCATGGTGTGAAACAAGGTCCATGCTGAGCCAAGACAGACAATGCACTCGGTTGCGACGGTTAACCACGCACACGCAAGCGCCCCGAAAACCGGAATCAGGGCAATATTGAATGAGACGTTGAACACCGTGGCGATGGTGTTCTGCACAATCAACGGCCGCATTTTCGCAGCTGCGACCAACATGACACTGAACAGTTGACTGATGGTTCCGACAAGTCCGGCAATGGCGAGCACCGAGATGAGCGTGGTTGCATTGAGAAAACCACGACCAAAAATCACCAACGTGATCGGTTTGGCAAACAGCACAATGGCAATAAATATTGGGAGTGCAAACGCCACCATCCAATGCAGAAGGCGACTCATGAGTTGTCCAGAAACTTCTTCATTCGCTGCATTTTCTGAGAATCCTGGAACAGCTGCACTCACGAGAAGTCCGGGCAACGTGCTTGCCAACGACACCACCTTGACTGCAGCGGCGTAATTTCCAACCGACCCACTTGCGCCGATAAATCCCAAGATGACCAGATCGATCGTCAAATACGCCCCCGATAGCATCGACATTGAGCCAAGGGGAAGCGCCGCACGCACCAATTTCCTCGCAGAAGCCCGCCAACTTTGCTGGTCAAGTGCCTTTGACCTTCGATGTGCCGCCCAGCCAATCCACCCTGAATTCACGATGGAGGTAACTGAAATGACCACCGCAACACCGACCGCCCCATACCCAAGGAGCGCAACGGCAATGCTCAAGAGCACTTGTATTGAGGTCGTCACCAAATCAACCATGACGGCATAACCCATTTGATAACGAACGCGAAACAAGGTCTTCCCCGAAGAGAGTGCCGAGAAGAGCACACTTGGAGCAAGGATGAGAAGGATTTGCGCGTGTTGCGAAAATCCTGATGACGTCAGCAGCGCGATTCCGACCATCGCAATGGCAATGGCAATGGACCATACGCCTTGCACGAAGAAACTTGCCCGGAGGAGCGAAGAGTGATTCTTGGGGTTTTGCGCCATCTCTCGGACAAGCGCCATGGAAATACCAAAATCGCAGATCGAAAGGAGCAGACCCCAGGTTGCGAGTGCTGATTGAAGATCTCCATAATCACCTGGACCAAGCTTCCTGGTGATCACAATCGTCGAAAAAAATGACATCGCGAGGATGCCAAACCGTCGAATAACCAAATAGAGCGACGATTGCGCAATCGAGCGAGAAGTTGAAGATTCGCCGACCCCTGTCGCCCCCGCCAGGTTCAACGCAAGGTCAGGATCTATCGATTTGGCATCTGGCGTTGAGGAAGGCACACCCTTTTCCTGAGCATCGCCGTGGTCATCTTCGTTCTTCGTCACGAACGAGCTCCCACTTGAGCAGGTTCGAGATCTCGCGGCAACGTGGTTGTCGCAAGTGCTCGATTATGAGCACGCCGAACTTCTCCGGAAGTGCCAAGCGAGGCGCCGAGTCCAAAAATAATTGCAGCAAAGACTGCAACTTGGGCTGAGCGAAAGTTCGCATCGGTGGAGCACACGACCACTATGACCCCAATTTCTGCGAGCAGCATCGCGGCAATATTGCGATAGGGAATGTATGCCCTTAACGCAACCCAAGCTAATGAGACCATGAGTCCAACGAGGGCGAGGCCAGCAAAAAGACCTGCTTCGGCCAGAATTTGATAGAGGTAATTCTGCGCGTTTTGACCATCTCTCACAGAAGTTCCACCAAGATAGGGGGCAATGTTTCCAAGTCCTACGCCCGTTAGCGGATGCGCACGGAAAAGCCCAAGTGCGCCGCCTTGCACCACTTGTCGAGTGAAGTCTCCAATCGAAGTTCCCGTTGCCGCCGTTGAGCCGCCGAAGATCGTGTTTGCGCGAGCAAGGAGCGCAGGGCCAGCGAAATTCTGACCAACGGTAATTCCAAGAACAATCATCAGCGAGAGTCCAGCGATTGGCTTCATCACGCGCTTATCTCCAAGGGCAAAGAACATAATGAGCACGCCTGCACCAATGGCAAGCCAACTTGATCGCGACAGGGTTGCAACGGCTCCGAAGATGATGAGGAGACCGGCAATGAAGAGCACTGCCTGTTGCTTTGTCCCCTTCATTGTCGCAACCAGCACAATGAGGATTGGAATAGACATCGCAAGGACGTTCCCCATCGCAATCGGATTTGGGAATGCCGCGCTGACGCGAAAGAGTCCTTGAAATTGAAAAAAGTAACTCCCGTCATATTGTGAGGAGCCACCAGACGAGTAGAGGCTGAGTTTGTGGTGACTCAGAAATTCCCAAATTCCAAGGCCACCTTGGATGGCACACGATGCAACAACACTCATCATGACCACCTGGCGACCACGTGGCTCTCGAGCCGAAAGCGCGACTAGGTATGCCATCGCAAATACCACCGCAGCCAGCACGAACATATTCATTGGCTGCTTACTTCGCACAAGTGGTCCGAGAAGGGTTAGGCCAAAAATCACACCAATGGTCATCAACATGGTGGGCCGACGACGCGTCAGCGACTGTGGACCAAATCGAGAGCAGATGACTCCGAGGACAAGGAGCGCCTCAACTGGCGTGAATGCAAAGCCCGAAATGGTGGT
>CANFJV010000003.1 GCA_947447225.1 Acidimicrobiaceae bacterium | reverse complement strand
TTGGAGTACTTCGCCGACCGGGTGTTTAGCGGACAACTTCGATCGCAGTGGACCGACCAATACAACCATTGCCACCACGCGAGTAGACGGGTCGTCAAAGACGTTCGGACCGTGGCACTTCTTGGCTGGTTCTTGCAGCGCTACCCTTCGATGCCGGTCGTCTACCTCCTTCGCCACCCCTTCGCCACCGCGTGGTCAATGGCGACGCTGGGCTGGGGCACCCATGGCAGTCTGCTCGCAGAGTCCTCTCGTCTCGATGCCCTGAGCGACACCGAGCGCAAGATCCTTCTTCCACAGGCCTTCCTGGCTGAAGTCACTCGCTGGTGCGTTGAACAAGAACGCGGACTTCGACATCTCGAGCCAAGTGTGCGGGTGGTGTTTTACGAAGATCTCGTCGCAAGTCCCCATGGTGGATTTTCGAAGATTGCTGAGCACCTTGGTGCTCGAAGCAAAGCCTGGAGGAATTGGACACCAGATCCGGCAACCTTTACGACGCCGTCGGCCACCTCGGTGCGAAGGGTTGCTCCTGCATCTGCAGATGAGTGGCTTGCGTCGTGGCAAGGCATGATCGATGACGCCACCATCCAGCAAGCACTCAGCATCATCAAAGAATTTGGCCTCGACGATGTGTACGGACTTGCTTCCACCCCTAATCTCGATGCAGATGAACTGTGGAAGCGGACTCGATGACCCTGCTTGAAAATGACATGCTCGACAGCGAAGCGGTAGCGCCCGAGCACGTGAAACCACGGCTTCGTGGATGGATTCACTTCAGTGCGTTTTGCGTTGTGTTGGCACTGAACGGATTTCTCATCACGTCGTCGACCTCGACGGGCGAAGCCTGGGCCATGGCGATTTATGTTCTCGGCCTCGCAACCATGTTTGGCACGAGTGCACTTTTTCACCTGGTGACTTGGGGCCCGAAGGGCCGACGCCGCATGCGTCGGGCAGACCACTCCACCATTTTTCTCGGCATCGCTGGTTCGTATACGGCCATTGGTGCAGTTGGACTCACCGGAACCAATCTCGTTGTGCTGCTATCGCTTGCTTGGGGTGGGGCCCTCATTGGCATCACGGTGCGACAACTCTTTATCGATGCACCGAAGTGGGCCAATGCCATCCCCTATGTGGTCGTCGGATGGTCGGCAATGTTCTTTGTTGGACCACTGATTTCGTCGCTTGGCGTCGTTGGCTTCCTCGGCATATTGGCTGGTGGTTTGGCCTACACCGCAGGCGCCTTGTTTTATGCCGCAAAACGCCCGAACTTGATTCCAGGCGTCTTTGGCTACCACGAGTTGTTCCATGCACTTACCCTCGTCGGTGCAGGTCTTCATATGGCAGTCGTTTGGACCGCACTGCATTAGGTTCAACGTTTTGGTCCGGTGAGGTTCCGACCTACACTGGCGGAGTTGTAGCGGGCTGTAGCGCAGCTTGGTTAGCGCGCTTGACTGGGGGTCAAGAGGTCGCAGGTTCAAATCCTGTCAGCCCGACCATAGGTGCCTTCAAGGTGTGCTCTCAGGAGAGAGCCCACCTTGAAGATCCTTTGACCGGCAGAACTTGCGCTCATCTGTAAAAGTACGCTCATGACTACTCGTCGGCTTCGATTCCTCAGACACCATCTTGGTGTTGGTGTTGCGACCTTTTGCGTACTTGCGTCTTCAACTGCGGCATTTGCACAGGACAAACTGCCATCTGCTGTTTCAACTGCGGAAGTAGCGAAACAAGTTCGTTCCTCGCTCGCAATCTCCAAGGTCCCAAAGGTGCTGGCAACCCCGTTGACCAAAATGAGTACCGACCATGTCGACCGCTATTACTCCACACTCAAGATCGGTTGCTACAACTATTCCGCCGCGTGCACCTTTGGCAGTGCAAAGGCCAAGAAAACACTCGTACTTCTCGGTGACAGCCACGCATCGATGTGGGCACCAGCGGTCATACCCACCGCGTTAGCCGCGGGCTACAAAGTGGTCGTGTTGTGGTACCCCAACTGTCCAGCCGCCGATGTGACGCCATTCAATCTGGGTCGAGGAAGTCTTGACGCCAATTGCGTCACCTGGCATCACCGGATTTTTAGTGACATTGCCAAGGCGAAGCCCAACGTCGTCATCTTGAGCGAAGCCACCTCTCTCGCACAAAGCGATGCGTCGACACTGTTTTCCCCCGAAGCGTGGCAATCAGGTCTCGAAAAGACCATCACTGCGCTCAAGTCAAGTAGCACCAAGATCCTCATGCTCTCTGATATTCCAGTGCGCTCGGAAACTCCGAGCACATGCCTCGCTCGGAACCTCACCACAGTTCAAACGTGCACTACTCCACTGGTGAACGCCGACCCAGCACTGCGTCAACTCACCGCAGCGGAAAATGCAGCGGCAGTTGCGAAGGGCGCCAAGTTTGTTTCGCTGACGTCGCTCATTTGCGCAAGTTCGTGCTCGCCAATTGTGGGAACACATGTCACGTACTTCGACACCAATCACCTCGCGTCAAGTTACGCCGCAACAATTCGAACTGCCGTGTGGGCAGCACTGGTCAAGGCAATTGGCTAGCTACTTTGATTGCGCTTGAGAAAGCTCTCTCCATGTACCGCGAGGGCCTGCAGGTTCTTTTGGAAGACCAAGCACCATTTCACCAATGATGTTTCGCTGCACTTGAGAAGTTCCCGCATAGATGGTTCCCGCGCGAGCGACAAAGAAGGAACCAACCCAAGACGCCGTTGAGTTGGCTGCACCTCGTTGATCGGTGTGAAACGACGACATCGGAGGTCGACCTTGCGGCGTGGTGGCCCGCACGCCAAATAGCGAGACGGCAAACTCTGTTACTTGCTGGTGGTACTCGCTCCAGTAGAGCTTGAAGATTGACGCGTCTGCTGCGGGTGGTTTCCCTGCGAGGAATTGCTCGAGCGAACGCATGCCAAGAAAGCGCATGATTTCGACCTTTTCATACAACGTCGCAAGCCTTTGGCGAACTAGCGGATCTTCACTCATGTTGAGCTCACGAACCAGTGCCACGAGTCGATCAAATTCCATCCGGAACATAATTGGAAACACTGCTGCGGCTTCACCACGCTCATAGCCAAGCAAGGTCATCGCAACGGGCCAACCGCCATGCACCTCACCAACGACGTTTTCACGTGGGCAACGAGCATTCGTAAAGAAGACCTCATTGAACTCCGCATCGCCGGTCATCATCGTGATGGGACGAACTTCGACACCTGGCTGGTCCATCGGCACCAACAGAAAGGTGATGCCCTTGTGTTTAGGAGCATCGGGATTCGTCCGGGCAAGCACAAAGATGTAATTGGCCAAGTGACCAGCCGACGTCCAGATTTTCTGCCCATTGATGACCCATTCCTCGCCATCAAGTTCGGCCTTCGTGCCAACATTTCCGAGATCAGATCCGGCATTTGGCTCTGAATAGCCCTGACACCAAAGATGCTCGCCGGAAAGAATCTTCGGCAGGAAGTGATCTTTTTGTTGCTCGGTCCCCCAAGCCAAAATGGTGTTGCCGACCATTTGAATGCCAAACGTGTCATTGTCGGTGCCCGTTGGAACGCCAACTCGATAGAACTCTTCGGCCAAGATGACTTGCTCTCGCTCGGTGAGTCCCCCACCGCCGTACTTCTTTGGCCACGAGGCTGCAAGTAGTTCATGTTCGTGCAGGGTTACCCGCCACCGTGTGGCAAAAACTCTTGCGTCTTTGGCGCTCATCGCACCAAGACCAGTGAAGCCGTCTGGAACATTGGCCTCGAGGAAGTCTTGAATCTTGGCTCGAAAGGCAGAGTCATCACGCACTGCATCGTTCATCATGCCTTGATGCTACGACGAACGATGAGCTCAATGTCGATCCAAGCGGCTACGAGTGGTTCGCCCTACCATTGGCCCTATGGATGCACTTACCGGGTTGCTTGACGATGCCGCTGCTCTTCTCGACGGAGCCATAGCGCTTCGACGAGATCTTCACGCCCACCCAGAACTTGGCCTCGAACTTCCCCGAACACAACGGGCAATTGTTGCAGCGCTTGAGACGCTTGGTTTGCAAATTTCCCTTGGCAGCGCGCTTTCGAGTGTGACCGCAATTTTGGACACCGGACGTCCTGGACCAACGGTGCTGCTGCGTGCCGACATGGATGCGCTGCCTATGGATGAAGACACCGAGCTTGATTTCAAAAGCACCATTGCCGGGACAATGCATGCCTGCGGGCATGACACCCACGTGGCGATGTTGGTCCAAGCTGCCCACCTCCTCGTGGCTCGAAAGCACGAACTCGATGGGATCGTCGTCTTCATGTTCCAGCCCGGCGAAGAGGGCCATGGTGGTGCGGCCATCATGCTGGAAGAAGGCATCTTGGAGGCCGCAGGTGCGATTGATCTTGCGTTTGCCATTCACGCCACGCCTTCGATTCCCTCGGGAGCAATCGCCACTCGTGGCGGCACGATCATGGCCTCGTCTGATGAATTTGTGATCGACGTCATTGGTCGAGGCGGCCACGCCTCAACGCCGTTTCAAGCCCTTGATCCAATTCCCATTGCCTGCGAGATTGTGCTGGCTTCGCAGTCGATGGTCACACGATCGATTAATGCTTTCGATCCGGCAGTTGTCACCGTTGCAGAGGTAAAGGCTGGTACGACGAGCAATGTGATTCCAGAGACCGCTCGGCTTCATGGAACCATTCGTGCTGTTTCCGCCCGAACGCGAGGACAAGTGCATGCAAACTTGGAGCGCGTGGCAACTGGCGTCGCGCATGCGCACGGGGCAACCGTTGAGTTCAACCTCCGCCTGGGCTATCCCGTGACCGTCAATGATGCAACGGTTGCAACCTGGTGCCGAGCAATTGCTCGAGACCTCCTCGGCGCACGGATGTCCTTCGAAATGCCAGCCCCAGTCATGGGGGCGGAGGACTTTAGCTATGTCTTAGAAAAAGTCCCCGGAGCGCTGGTGTTTCTCGGCATGTGTCCAACTCACTTACAACCGCACGAGGCGCCACCGAATCACTCCAACCGAATGCTGCTTGAAGAATCAGCAATGGCGAATGGCATTGCGCTGTATGCAGGAGTTGCACTCGCGAAATCGGCTGAGGCAAAAATGGCGACACTCGAACCGTTGGAGTAGGCGGCCGTTAGATCCAGGCTCGTTTTTTGAAGATCACATACAGCGATCCGGACGAGGCGGCCATCAGGCCAATCGCAAGGAAATAGCCGTAACGAAGTCCAAGTTCAGGCATGAATTTGAAATTCATGCCGTAAACCGTGCCAACGAGCGTCGGGGCGAAGCCAATTGCAGCCCAGGCCGAGATCTTCTTCACCTCTTCGTTTTGTTGGTTGCTCGACTCCGCCAGCATCTTCATTTCGTCATTTTGACGCTGCGTCACGAGTGTGGCTTGCACCATCAGTGCATTTTGGAGCACTTGGCGGAACGAATCCACACGCTCAATGATCCGCATGCAGTGGTCTCGAGAGTCAAACAATCTCCGTTGTAGGTCGAGATCGACGCCATACTTTTCAAATCCCTCCACAAACGCCGCAAATACCTCTTCAAGCGGCTTTGTTGCTCGCTGAAATTCAATGACCTCGCGCGATAGATCGAAGATACGGCGTGACACCGAAGGATCGCCCTCAAACAGCTGATTCTCAATTTCATCAATGTCGTTTTCCAGACCCGCGATCACCGGGGAATACTCATCAATGACTTGGTCAATGATGGCGTAGAGCACTGCTTCAGGACCGAGCGCGAGACGTTCTGGATTGCGCTCAAGCTTCTTGCGTACGTCACCAAGATTTGGCGTCTCGGCGTGGCGAACCGTAATGACGAAGTCAGGGCCGGTAAAGATGTGGACTTCGCCGAACTCCACCTCTTCTGTCGCATCAAGGTAGCGAGCAGGTCGCAACACGGTAAACAGCGTGTCGCCGTATCGGTCAATCTTCGGGCGTTGATGTGCCTCGATGGCATCTTCAAGCGCAAGTTCATGGAGGTTGAATTCGTCTGCGAGTTGCTTCAACTCGTCATAGTCGGGGCGATACAGGCCAATCCAGGCCATTCCTCCAGTTGCACGCATGTGCTCAAACGTTTGCTCAAGGCTTTGGGGGTCAGATGCTCGAACACCATTGATGTACAGGGCGTTTTTGATAAACATCGAAATCTCCTTGCCGCAATCGCCACGATGCTAGGTCACCACACCGAGCGTCCCGAATCCAAAGAGCCGATCCGCGTAAAGTGACCGGGTGGATCCAATTGAACTTTCAACACTTGTCATTGATTCCGGCAACATCACTGAGCCGCTGAATCGCATCACCAATGAATTGACTGAGCTCGGAGATGGACTCGCCATTATCGAGAGTTTCAGTCATACCTATGCACTGCGTACCGATGAGGGCTTGGTTTGTTTTGATGCATCTGGTGCGGGCTCTGGCGGAGCAGTCGTCACCTCCTTACGCAATTGGTCTCAAGAGCCAATTTCAACGCTCGTGTACACCCACGGTCACGCCGACCACATCGGCGGAAGTTTTGCGTTCGCCAAGGATGCCGAAAACAGGGGCAACCCGGATATCTCGGTGTTTGCGCACGAGAACGTTGAAGCCCGCATGGATCGCTACGCCGCCACGAACGGCTGGAATATCGCCATCAATCAACGCCAATTCGGTGGGGTCCGAAGCGAGATGAGCCTTGAAGTTGGCGACGAACTCAGTCGATTTCTGCCTCGAGCGACACTACGACCAAGTGAAACGTTCTCCACCGAGCAGGTAAAGCACTTTGGCGACACGATGATCGAGTTTCATCATGCTCGCGGCGAGACCGATGACCACCTTTGGGCATTCATCCCAGAAACACGCTGGCTCTTTTCTGGTGACTTCATCATTTGGAACTATCCAAATGCCGGCAATCCCCAAAAAGTGCAGCGCTATGCCCTCGAATGGGCGCGTGCGCTCCGAAAAATGGCAGAGGCCAGACCCGAACTTCTCCTGCCTGCCCATGGGCTTCCCATCGAGGGAGAACAGCGAATTGCCATGGTTCTCGACGACATGGCCACCACACTTGAAACCCTGGTTCACGACGTCGTTGCACTGATGAATGGTGGCGCGACGTTAGATGAGATTCTTCATTCAGTGAAGGTCGCTCCAGAAATACTGGCCAAGCCATATCTTCGACCGCTGTATGACGAGCCTGAATTCGTCATTCGTAATATCTGGCGACTGTACGGCGGCTGGTACGACGGGGCACCCTCACGGCTCAAGCCCGCTCCAGATGCCCTACTTGGGGCAGAGATTGCGTCCTTGGCTGGAGGAGCAATGGTTCTCGCCGAACGAGCAATTGCGTTGAGCGAAAGCGACCTTCGCTTGGCTTGCCACTTGGTCGACCTTGCTGCATGGGCAGAACCAACCAACAAAGGAGTGCACGAGGCGCGAGCAGTTGTCTATCGCAAGCGACGAGGAGCAGAGCTTTCGCTCATGGCCAAGGGCATCTTTACCTCAGCGGCAAGAGAGTCTGAAGCTGTTCTCAAGGCAACGTCGTAGTCGCTGATGACGAGTACGTCGCCGCTTTCGAGGCCACATAGAGATCTACCGTTTCTCGGACCGCTTTCTTCGATGTCGGATCGATCTGCAGTTGCGCTCGTGTTTGTGGTGGCGATGTTCATGGACATCATGGACGGCACCATTGTCAATACGGCGTTGCCCTCGATAGGACGTGAATTTGGAACAACAAGTCCTGCAGGCCTGGCATGGATTGTGCTCGGCTACCTGCTTTCACTTGCCATCTGGATTCCGGCATCGGGTTGGCTCGGCGACAAATTTGGCACAAAGCGCATCTTCCTCTTTGCACTTGGAATGTTCACTGCAGCCTCCGTGCTTTGCGGATTTGCACACTCTGTCTTCGAGCTCTCAATGTTCCGATTCCTCCAAGGAATCGGGGGCGGAATGATGACCCCAGTTGGCACAGCGATGCTTTTTCGGGAGTATCCCCCTAAAGAGCGCGCAAGGGCATCAGCAATTTTGGTCGTGCCAACGCTTCTCGCCCCAGCGATTGGCCCCGTCCTTGGCGGCTATCTCACCGATGGACTTGGATGGCGCTGGATCTTCTTCGTGAACGCGCCGTTTGGACTCCTGATCTTCTTCTTTGGTCTTTGGCGCTTGAAGGAGTACACCCACCATGCCTCAAGCAAGTTTGATCCTGCGGGCTTTGTCCTCTCGGCAACGGCACTTGGAGCAATCCTCTACGCCCTCAATCAAGCCGAGTTTGCTGGGTGGACGTCTCCTCGAGTGCTCATCTGCCTTGTCGGAGGCGTCTGCCTCGGAATCGCACTTGTTCTCGTAGAGAATCGAACACAAGATCCACTCCTTGCGCTTCGCCTGTTTCGAGAGCCGGTCTTTCGAGTCACCAACATCATTTCCGTCTTTTCGACCGCTAGTTTCTTCGGACTGATTTTGCTCATGCCGCTCATGTTGCAGAGCGTTCGAGGGCTTTCTGCTGCATCATCAGGACTCACGACGTTCCCTCAAGCATTGGGTGTCATCATCATGAGTCAAGTGGTGCGGGCGCTCTATCCAAAAATTGGACCACGCAGGCTTCTCATTGGAGGGCTCACCATTGCTGGACTTTTGATGCTCTGCCTTCTGGCAACGTCAGACTCCACCAACTTGTGGGTTTACCGGGTCTTGTTATTCGGGCGTGGAATGTGCTGGGCCTTTGTCTTTATTCCCTTGCAAGCGGCTGGATTCTCAACGATTCAATTTGCCGACACCGGTAGAGCCTCGTCACTGTTTTCCACCCAGCGTCAAGTGGCGAGTTCACTTGGAATTGCGGTCCTCATCACCTTGCTCGAATCACAACTCCATGGAATTGGTTCCCTCGCAGGGGCGTCGACGTCAGATCTTTACAACTCGTATAAAGTGCCGTTCTTTTGGTGCGCAATGTTCGCGTTCATTGCTGCATTGGCTTCGCTATTTCTCGATGACAAAAAGGTGCTCGCCGTCCTTCGGCAACCAGACTGAACGCGCGAGATGTGGCGCCATGGAGGAAAACTCTAGAGGGGCGAGCCTTGTTGCTCTAGCGACAACCACCGAAACCAGTCCAAAATTCGTGCGCCGAAATGGGTCAGATAACGAATGCACCTTCACCCAATCAGCAGCCATGACTGAGTTGAGGGCAAGTATCTGGTGATGTATGTGAAATTGCCGCGGCGACACGTCAACAGCCCATCGAGACGTCGCTCTTGGTCCACGAGGTTCAACACTCGCGAGAATCGCCTGCCGGGATTTGCGGCATCGAAATCTTCTAACCAGGAATACCGCTTGAAACTAGGCATGATTTTGGCGAGGCTCCACCTTGTGGAAACGCCCGAGTGAGTGCGCCAGCGATGCGCTTTGCTCGCTGCTGGCTTCCAAGTGAACTGAAGTGGATGCCGTCAGAGATGTACCACGAATTTTGAACTTCACTTCTCCAGTCGTAGATCCGCATATTTGGCCATCGTTTGCACGCTGCCAGCAAACCTGCGTTCCACTTCTGCATCTGCACATCGGCATAGGGGGACGTTGCGATGATGGTTTTCACCGTGAGCCACATGACGGGTTGGCCATGAACGAGACGCATCATGGCGTCAATACGCGGAGCTGCTGGTCCGTTTCGAAATGACAGGTTGGCGGAATCATTAGTCCCAAGCGCAAAGATCCAACACCCTCGTACTCCAGATGCCCATCGGGCGGCAATGCGCTGTTGTGCATTGGGTTGGCCGTTCCACGTCTCTGTTGTTGACTGAGCTCCAGAGATCTCATTGTGAAATGACTGCACGCCAACGGCGAAAAGTCGTGCATTAATGCGATCGGCGGGGTTCGGCAAGTAGTCGGTTGAGATCAAACTCACTGAGGTGGAATCGCCGTCATAGGTGACCACCCGACACGAGGTTCGCCCAGCGACGACCGCGGCACTGGGTGTGCGAATGGTCGTCATTGGCGCTGCGACCGACGTTTCAGTGGTCGTGGTGGTGGTCGAGGTCTTGACGTTCATCACTTCAACAGCGCCGACACCAGATGCGACAACCACGCTCAACAGCGCTGCACTCGTTCCAATGCGCAGCGCAGGTGTGCGGGCTTCAGAAAGAAATCGCGTTGCTGCTTGAACGGCACCGCGAAAGCCAAGGCGACGAATTGGATTCTCCACGAAGGTCCACGATAGTGACGAAAGGCCAACAATGACGGCAACGAGGAAGAGGACTCGAAGCACCGGAACCGATTTCAACATTGTTGTTGGGAACACCGCAATAACGGGCAGGTGCCATAAGTAAATGGCATAGGACCGCTCGCCCACCCATCGAAGGGGTAAGACGCCAAGCGCTTTTCCCATCAGTGATGCAGGGTGGACCACAACGGCGATCAGCACCATCGTGGCAAGCGAGAGCAACAAGATTCCACCGTTGTACAGCGACAGCGAATATTGGTCAGTCGTGGTAATTAGCCACACAATTACCGCAAGTGCACACAAACCCATGGCATCGAGCATCACCTTGGCACCAGTCGCTATCCGAAGGGCTCGAGGACTCAGATTCCACACCATGGCCAAAACTGCACCCAAGAGCAATCCACCTGCTCGTGTGTCCGTGCCCTCATAGGCCCGAGTGTTGTCCAAGGTGCCGTGAGCAAACACCGCAAGTAGTCCAAATGACACGCCAGCCAGGGCAAGCGTGGAGAACACGACTGCCCGCATTCGGCCCCGGAACAGGTGAAGCAGGCCAAGCAGCAGCAATGGCCAGACCAAGTAGAACTGCTCCTCAACGGCAAGTGACCACAAATGGTCGAGCGGGCCAGGCGGACGAAAAAGTGAGAAATACGACACTCCATGCAAAATGGTCGTCCAATTGCTCACGTAAAACCCAGCCGCGAGCGCTTCTCCCCCGCGGGTGCCAAATGACGAAGGCGACGCAAGCGCCGTAGCAAGGAGCACCACAAACAAGACGACGCCAAGTGCCGGCAAGAGCCGACGAGCCCGTCGAAGCCAAAACGTTGACAGGCTCAAATTCCCATTCTTTCTCCAGGATCGAAGAAGAATTGCGGTGATGAGATAGCCAGAGAGGGTGAAGAACATCCCCACACCGAGCAATCCACCACTCAGGTGCGCAACGCCTAGGTGGTAGCCGACCACCGCAGTCACTGCGAGCGCACGAATCCCATCAAGACCCGGAACATATTGCTCACTGGCGTCTATGGGGCGGGGCATCTCGGGCTCTCGGTCATTGCAAGTTGAATTACCTTGCGCTTGCTAGTCCACGCTAGCGACCACGCATGATTGATGGTTGTCATTGCTCGAGAGGAATACTCCCGCCATGGACATCTCAGACGACCTAGCGTGCGGAGTGACGACGACAGGAGATGCGACCATGGCTCAAGTAGAAACCGTTCGAGGCCCAGTAGACGCCGATGCACTCGGCATCACCTACATGCATGAGCACATCTTCACGATGTCAGCCGACATGCAACTCAACTATCCAGACGAGTGGGGTGATGAAGAGGTGCGGGTGGCAGATGCGGTTGAAAAGCTCTCCGCACTTGCGGCGAGTGGCGTCAGTACCATTGTCGACCCGACGGTTGTTGGTCTTGGTCGCTATATCCCAAGGATCGCTCGAATCGCCGATCTCGTACCCCAGCTCAATATCGTTGTTGCCACTGGTTGCTACACGTACAACGATGTGCCGTTCTTTTTCCATCACCGAGGTCCAGCACTCAATGAGGCGCTCGGCATGGATGTGCCCGATCCCATGGTGGATCTGTTCATTGGCGACATTGAACGTGGGATCGCCGGTACTGGCGTCAAGGCGGGAATGCTGAAATGCGCCATTGACACTCCTGGGCTCACTCGTGGCGTTGAACGAGTGATGCGAGCAGTGGCGAAGGCTCATGTCCAAACCGGAGTGCCCATCACGGTGCACACCCATCCAGAATCTCAGCAAGGGCTTATCGCTGCCAAGTTGCTCGACGAAGAAGGCGTCGACCCTCGTCGTGTCGTTCTCGGCCACAGTGGTGATTCGACCGACATCGACCACTTAAGTGACCTTGCTTCGCGTGGATTCTGGCTCGGGATGGATCGATTCGGCATCAACCTCGCCACTACTTTTGAGTCCAGAGCTGACACTGTGATTGCGATGTGTGAGCGTGGGTTTGCGGAGTCGATGGTGCTTTCACATGACGCCTCGTGTTACATCGATTGGATTGATCCAAATCTGATGCCAATGCTGCCTGACTGGCACTACTTGCACTTAAAGAACGACGTCATTCCGTACCTTCAAGAACATGGGGTGACTGATGCGCAACTTCACGCCATGTTGGTCGTAAATCCTCGAAACATCCTCGCTGGCAAGTAGGCACCATGGCCACCTCCATCGAGGGATTTGTTGCTCCAGGCTTTGAACTGGTGCAGACCGCCTTTGAGGAGAACTTCGTGTCACGAGGCGAACTCGGAGCGGGAGTATCGATCTATGTGCGAAATGAACTTGTGGTGGACCTTGTTGGTGGAGTTGCAAGGCCGGACATTTCGAGCCCTTTTACCCACGAAACGCTCGTCAATGTGTATTCGGTAGGCAAAGCAATCATTGCCTTTTTGGCACTCCAGCAAATAGACGCTGATCAACTGTCGCTCGATGAACCGGTGGTCGAACTTTGGCCCGAATACGGCAGCCACGGAAAAGAGCCCACAACGGTTCGCATGGCCCTTTGTCATCAGGCGGGAGTGCCGGCAATTGATCGACTGCTCACGAATGACGACTTGAGGAACTGGTCAACCATGGCTGAAGCCCTGGCTGCAACCCGGCCGTGGCACATGCCCGGAGCCACTCACGCCTATCACACCAACACTTACGGCCACCTCATTGGCGAACTGGTTCGACGCGCGTCTGGCCGTGAGGTCAACGACGTTTTGAACCAGACCATGGCGCAGATGGGTGCAGAGATTTTCATTGGACTCGATGATGCGCAACGTGCTCGCTGCGCGGACATTGTCTTCAACTCGCCGATTGATCAGAACAGCTTTGAGCTTGGAATGCGAACAGAGGAAAGTTCAATGTCGCTTCGAAGTTATTTCAATCCGCCTGGCTATTCCTCAATGGGGATCGTGAACTCCGATTTCTGGCGCCAAGCCGTCGTCCCATCGACCAATATTCATGCCACTGCAAGAGGTGTGGCAACCTTTTATAACGAGCTGCTCTCACCTGACCGTTGGCTGAGTACAGACCTGTTGAATGAAGCGACCAGGGTTCAATCGGAGGGGTATTGCCCAATTCTTGGCGAGGTTGCCTCGTTTGGTCTGGGGTTCACCCCAACGACTCCCCGGCGCCCTCTTGGGCCAAATGAGAAAAGTTTTGGCCACTTTGGAACTGGAGGAGCGCTTGGATTCTGCGATCCAACCGCACAGATTGCCTTTGGCTACGTCATGAATCACGTGACCCCACGTTGGCAAAGCACGAGAAATATTGAGCTTCGGAGCGCGCTATATCGCTGCATCTAGGCCAAGAATGCATCCCCTTCTCGTGCTGCGGTAGGCGTAAAGTGACAGTAGGCCGATCGTGAATGGCGGTGAAGCCAGTGGGCCGCTGGCGCTATGGACGATGTCAATCAATTGCATGTTCGACAACTTGCTGCTGCCCAGCCGGTTGCGTGGTGGCTCGATGAAGATCCTCTTGAACCAAACCCTCATCCGGCGCTCGTTGAAGATCGAACCACCGATCTGTGCGTTGTTGGTGGCGGCTACACCGGTTTGTGGACCGCGCTGTTAGCCAAAGAGCGCGACCCACAACGCCGTGTGATCATTCTTGAGCAACAAGAAACCGGAGCTGGTGCTTCGGGACGAAACGGTGGCTTTTGCTCCCGCTCGCTGACTCATGGGTTTGAAAATGGGCGTCGTCGATTTCCAAAAGAGATTGCCACCCTCGAACGCCTTGGACTTGAGAACCTCGATGCAATTGAGGAGACTATCGCTCGATACGGCATTGATTGTGATTTTGAGCGAACTGGAGAGTTGACCGTCGCGGTTGAACCTTGGCAGTTGCGCGAGCTCATTGAACAAGCTGAACTTCGAAATGCTGCCGGCGACAACGTCGAAATCCTCACGCGTGAACAAGTGTGCGAACGCGTGAATTCCCCCACCTATCTTGGGGGGATTTTTGACCCAGATGGTACGGCAATGGTGGATCCAGCTCGCCTGGTGTGGGGACTCGAGCGGGCATGTCGGTCCCTCGGCGTCGAGATCTTTGAACACACCAAGGTGACCGCTTTGCATCGTGACGGCGACGGCATTTGCGTTGAGACACCGTATGCAACTGTGAGGGCAAACAAGGTCGCGCTCGGCACCAATGTCTTTCCCTCACTGATCCGTGGTGTGCGCCGATACGTCATTCCTGTCTATGACTTTCAACTCGCCACCGCACCATTGACTCCAGCGCAGCGCAGCGCAATTGGCTGGCATGAGCGAGAGGGAGTTTCTGACGCTGGAAACCAATTTCACTACTACCGCTTGACAGCTGACGGCTCAATTTTGTTCGGTGGCTACGACGCGGTGTATCACTTCAGAGGCAAAGTGAGGAGTGAATATGAGCAATCTCCGGAAACCTTTGCTCGCCTTGCCAGTCACTTCATGAACACCTTCCCTCAACTCGAGGGAATCTCATTTACCCACGCTTGGGGTGGAGCCATCGACACGTGCTCCCGCTTTAGTTCGTTTTGGGGTACGGCGCATCAAGGCAACGTCGCCTACGTACTCGGCTTCACCGGACTCGGCGTTGCCGCAACGAGATTTGGCGCAGACGTAATGCTTGATCTCTTAGATGGCGTTGACAACGAAAAGACTCGACTCAAAATGGTCCGGAGGAAGCCCGTGCCATTCCCACCAGAACCATTTCGTTTTCTCGCGATCAAGTTGACGACATGGTCGATTGAGCAAGCAGACCGTCGCGAAGGCCGACGTAATCTCTGGCTGAAACTCCTTGATGCGCTCGGAGTTGGTTTCGACTCGTGAATTAGTCGATTTGGCGCATTTCTCGACGGAACCGGTGACCATTTTCAACGTAGGACTTTGCCGAGTACTCAATCACAATCGCAGAGGATGCTCCCTGTTTGATAATGGCCGGAACGCCAACGGCTAAGGCACCTGCGGGAACCGTCTTGCGGTTACCAACCACCGCATTTGCCCCGACCGTTGCGCCAGTTTCGACTACCGCATGGTGAAGTACGACTGATCCCGAACCAACCAAGCAACCATTTTCCAAAATGCAACCTTCGAGATGGGCGAGATGCCCAATAACGCAATCATCACCAATGATCGTCGGAAAGGTGGGTCCACAGTGAACCACCGTGCCATCTTGTACCGAGGTTCGCTCACCAATGCGAATTTGACCATTGTCGCCACGCAAGACGGCCCCTGGCCAAATCGTCGACTCGGCACCAATAGTGACATCTCCTATGACCGTGGCCATCGGGTGCACAAATGCGGTTTCGTGAACAATGGGAACGAGATCACCAAGTGCATAAATTGCCATCACCAAAACCTAGTGGCGAATCACAAGATGACTCTCGGCGACCTGCGTTGCGCTAGGCGTGCGTCGCCCAGCTAATCAGTTGCACGATTCGCCAGATGAGATATACCGCTGTTCCGACCACAAAGATCCAGAATTTTGCTGAAGGAGGTCGTCTAGCGGGCGCCACAATGACCGATCCACAAGTGGGACAGACTCCATCTGCGGCGATGGCCCCATCGTCCACGCTTGCGATGCAGGTATCGCACCATGCCACGAGCTAGCGACCGCCACCAGTTCGAACGCGGATCTTGATTGGTGTCGCGCCAAGTTCAAAGCGCTCTCGCAGTGAACGTTCAACGTAGCGAAGATACGTCGCTGGGAGTTCGCCACTTGCAAACAAGGTGAACGTGGGTGGATCAATTGCACCCTGGACGGCATAGCGAATCCGAGCTCCGGGTGCGGGGTGTGCTTGCTGGAGATCTCTCATGGCGCGGTTGAGTGCACCAGTCGGGACGCGCTGATGATACGAATCGACTGCTGCCATGAGCGCAGGAAGAATCTTGTGAACCCCAAGTCCCGATTGGGCAGAGATCTTGATCACCGGAGCAGTTCCAAGAAATGCCAAACGATCCCCGACCGTTGCCATGACCTCTTCACGTTGTTCAGTTGGGACGAGTTCCCACTTATTGAGGATCACCACTGCCGCACATCCACTGATCGCCATACGTTCAGCCAAGCGTTGATCTTGGTGGGTGGCGCCTTCAGTTGCATCAATCACGAGCAACGCAAGATCTGCTCGTTCTAACGCTTCGAGTGCTCGCAAGACCGAATGCTGTTCACTTCCACGTTCAGTTCTCGCTCGCCGACGCATTCCTGCAGTGTCAATGAAGCACAGCGGGCCGTCTTCAGTCTCGACCACCGTGTCAATAGCGTCTCTTGTCGTGCCCGGCATGTCGAACACCACACTGCGTTCTTCGCCAATCAAACGATTGAACAACGTGGACTTTCCGACATTAGGGCGACCAATGATGGCGATACGAGGAATGGCAACATCGGCGGATTCTGTGTCTTCAATCGGTCCGAGTTCAAGAAGCGCTGTGGTCACCGCATCAAGAAGATCACCAGTTCCGCGGCCGTGCTGAGCGCTCACGAGGTGTGCTTCGCCGAGGCCAAGCTGCAAAAATTCCCACGCCAGCTGCTCGTGGCGCTGATCGTCGACCTTGTTCGCGACAAGAAAAGCAGTCGAACCAGTGCGTTGCACCAGACGAGCAGCTTCAAGATCTTCACCCGTCACACCCGTTTGTACGTCGACCACAAACAACACAAGATCGGCCTCATCAAGTGCCTTTACTGACTGGCGGCTGACTTCACGATCGAGTGCGGAACCACCTGAAAGCCAACCTCCAGTATCAACCAAGTGAAAATCGACGCCATTCCATTCCGCATCGAACACCTTTCGGTCTCTCGTGACACCTGGTTCTTCCTCAACCACCGCAAGACGCCGGCCAACGATTCGATTGATCAGTGACGACTTTCCAACATTGGGACGACCCACTACGACGACGGTTAGTTTTTTCGTTACCACTTCACTTTTCGTCATGATGCAACCGCCTCGTCCTGCGTAGGTGCTGATGGATGGAGTAACGCTCGCCGAAGCGCTGCGCCACTTGTTTCGAGAACCTCAACGTCACGTCGCAGGTCAGAAAGGGTGAAACCGTCAAGAAAACGGTCACCAGATAGACACACGTCTGGCAACAGCACTCGATGACTCGCTGGAATAGTGGTCAAGACTCGATTGATGTCCTCTGCCACCATGAGTCCGGCAACCGAAATATTTCCGCCGAAGAATCGATTCTCTACTTCAACAATTGTGACATCGTTTCTGCCGAGAGCTGCCACGAGTGGCGGCAGGACCTTGGCGCCATAGGAACCAGTAAGAATCGATACGGGTCGATCGTCACCTTCTGAGGTCGAATGCGTCGAACTCCTCACGGCTCGATATCCCTCAGCCGGTGCACCATCGACTGCCTGGAAAAACCCAGAGTGGCGCGTGTGGTGCTGTTTCGTTGGTCGAAGCAGTTCGCGTTCAAAGGTGCGAATCATGCCGACACCATTTTCATGCTGAGGTACGCCGTCGTAAGCGCGAAGCGACGGAAGTTCTCTGCCAGCGATCAAGTAGTACTCATCTGACGCAAAGACGACCTTGCGGCCCAGTGCGCGCTTGCAGCGACGTTGATGCGCCTCCACCAGATCAATGACCGCAGCTGCCTCTTGTTGGGTGTGCGCCCTCATGGTCGGCTCGCCCGAATGGTCTGACAAGCCCAATGGGACAACCCCAATGGTTTCAAGGTCGGGATATTCATCAAGCAGCGTCAACAAGGTGTCGAGCAAGACGTCTTTGTCATTGACACCAGGACAAACCACCACTTGACCGTGGACGGCAATTCCACCCTCAAGCAGCACCTTGAGCCACCGAAGGCTGGTTGCTCCGCGAGGGTTGCGCAAAAGTTCTGCTCGCACTGTTGGGTCGGTTGCATGAATTGAGACATACAGCGGCGAAAGATGTTCTTCAAGAACCCGCTCGGCATCGAGTTCGGTGAAGCGGGTCAGCGTCGTGAAATTCCCATAGAGGAATGACAATCGATAGTCGTCATCTTTGAGGTAGAGACTCTTTCGCAGGCCTTTTGGAAGTTGATAGATAAAACAAAAACTGCAGTGATTGTCACAAGTGCGGATTCGGTCAAACACGGCGGAAGACACTTCAATGCCAACAGGCACGCCAGGATCTTTGGCAATGATGACGCGTCGGTCAAGCGCTTCGCCGACCCTGTGAAGGATGAATACAGGATTCAAACCATCAGTGAGCTGGTGGTACTCGATCACATCCATTGGAGAAACGCCATTGATCGAGAGCAATTCATCGCCAACTGCGACTCCCGAGAGCGCTGCGGGCGAACCGGGGGAAACTGCTGTCACCACCGGAGCACCCATGACCACCACGCTACCGTGCTGCCTCCATGCCCCCTGCCCGAAGGGTGTGTGACGACCTGTGGCCGATAGTCTTTCGATGTGCAAGTTGACCGAGTGATCCTCGCTGAGCCCAGAGGCTTCTGCGCCGGTGTTGAAAAGGCGATCAAGGCGCTTGCCTGGATGGTTCGAATTTTTCCCCCGCCGGTGTACTGCTACCACGAGATCGTGCACAATCGCTTTGTTGTTGACCAGTTTGAAGCCCAAGGCGTCATTTTCGTTGATGACATCAGTGAAGTTCCCCTCGGTGCTCCACTCATGCTCTCCGCACACGGCTCGGCACCCGAGGTTGTCGCTGCCGCTCGAGCGCGAGGAATGGTCATTGATGCAGTGTGTCCTCTTGTCACCAAGGTTCATCATGAGATGAAAGTGAGAAGCGAAAAGGGCTACACCGTGCTCTATGTCGGCCATGCTGGACACGAAGAAGCAGTGGGCACGATGGCCGTTGCGCCAACTTCTGTTCGACTTCTCCAATACCCAAGTGATGTCGATAATCTCCAAGATCTCGTTGAGGCAAAGACACCGGTCGCACTGCTTGCACAGACCACGCTTTCGCATGACGAATGGCGTCATCTCATGGAGTTGGCTACAGAGAAATTCCCTGACCTTTGGATGCCGAATCGCTCAGATTTGTGTTTTGCCACCACCAATCGCCAAGCTGCGCTGAAAGCCATTGCCGGAGAGGCTGATGCGGTTGTCGTCATTGGTTCAAGCAACTCCTCGAACACCGTTGCGCTCGAGAAAGTCGCAAAGAGCTCCGGTTGCACACGGGTATACCGCGTCAACGATGCTGCAGAGCTTCCTGACGATCTCGTGGGAACCGTGGCAATCACAGCAGGTGCATCGGCTCCTGAGCAACTGGTAACTGCGGTAATCGAACGCTTGAATCCAAGGAGCGGCGTAGAAGTTGCCTCGGTGACGACTGAGGACGAGTACTTTCCACCTCCTCCAGAGCTTCGTGAGCTTTTGCGAGGCCTCGGCACGGTACTTGGTTGCTTTCATGGGTCGAGTGCAGGTGACCCTCGAGACCCAGTTGCGGGTGATCGAAGTCGGTCGGCGGCAACTGTGTTGGCCTCCCTCATTACGTCGGCTCGCTGAATTCCCACCCAAGCCTTGTTGTATCTGCGAGACTGAACGAATGACCGAGCAATCCATATCGACGTTTACGGCAATGGACCACTCAACCCAGGAGCAGTGGTCGCACATCGCCACGGAAACTATGGCGAATCAGCCACGAGTTGCTGAGACGGTTCTGACCATGCTGCAGGGTTTGGCGTCGATTACTGATGGTTTTGCGGTCAACCAGCTCATGCATTCCTTGCAGACCGCAACAAGAGCAGAGCAAGCTGGTGCCGATGAAGAAGTCATTGTTGCTTCACTCTGTCACGACCTCGGGAAAGCTATTTCGGTAGCAAACCACCCAAAGATCGCGGCAGAGATTCTTCGCCCCTACGTGCGTGCGGACGTTTCGACCATGATCGCCGTTCATCAGGACTTTCAAGGCAAGCACTACTACGAGTTCCTCGGAATGGATCCAAATCTTCGCCAGAATCATGTCGGCCAGGACTATTACGCCTTGGCGGAGCAATTTGCCGACGACTGGGATCAGACCAGTTTTGACCCCGACTTTCCAACCGAGACCCTTGGACACTTTGAACCCATGGTTCGCCGGGTGTTCGCACAACCACGATCACTGTAAGGAAGATTCCATGAGTAAAAAGCACGATCTTGAGAAGCGCCGCATGGACCTCATGCAACGTCACGTGGTGGAACTTGCCCGCGAGGACTTCGCCAAGCGCTACCCCGGTGTTGATCTCGGTCAAGCAGTCACCCTCATTGCCGCGTATGAAGAAGAAGAAAACATTGCCGACGTCTTGCAGGCCATGCCAAAAGAGGCGTGCGGCATGCCAATCACTCCCCTCGTCGTTGTTGACGGCGGCGATGACAAGACGGCAGAGATTGTTATCGAGCATGGTGTGTACGCCCTTGTGTTCCCCGTGAACTTGGGTCACGGCGTTGCGCTTCGAGCGGGCTACAACCTTTGTATCGACAATGGCGTCGAATACGTGGTGACGCTCGATGCCGATGGTCAAAATGACCCGACGGAAATCCCCGTAATGCTGCAACCACTTGTTGATGACCAAAGCGACTTCGTCGTTGGATCCCGCCGTCTCGGCGTTGACAACACCAGCGACATGTTTAGGAAAGCTGGAGTGGTCTTTTTCTCCGCCGTCGTGAACATCTTGACCCGATCGAAACTCACCGACACATCAAATGGCTATCGCGCACTTCGGGTATCAATGCTCAAAGATGTCGTTCCACGTTGCGTTCAGGTGCAGTACCAAACCTCAGAACTCATCATCACTGCAATTCGTCGTGGCTGGAGAATTTCTGAAAAGCCCACCGTGTGGTACCCGCGGGCGCACGGAACAACGAAAAAAGGTAATTCCATTCTGTACGGCTTCCGCTACGCCAACGTGGTGATTCGCACGTGGTGGCGGGAGAGATAGTTGACAAAGAGTTCTGCGAGAACGACACCAGTGATCGACGAGACAGATCGAGCATCGTTACCTCGGCTCAAAGAGGAAGAAGGCACTCGAAAGCGGATCTTGAACGCCGCGGTGGACTGTCTTGAACAATACGGTGAGTCTGGCGTTCGACTTCGCGAGATCAAAGATCGTGTCGGCGTTCACACCGGTTCCATCTACCACTTCTTTGAAAGTCGAGATGGTCTCATTGCTGCCGCTCATGCTGAACGATACCGGCGAAGCCTTACCGCGATCGGGAGCTTCAATCTGCTGTTAGAGAATTCTCATACTGCTGCAGAGTTTCGAGCTGGCGTAGAGATGATCTTCGAGGTCATCAGTTCACCTGACGGCGTCATGCGCCGACAACAACGTCTGTCAGCAATTGCTGGACTTGTCGATCGCCCACTGCTTCGATCACTACTACAAGAATCACATCAATCGTCGGAGAATGAGATTCAGCAGGTCTTTGAAGAGGCACAGCGACGCGGCTTCATTCCAGAACATCAGATGCTGAGCGGCTTCAGCGGTTGGTACCTCGGGCTGTTGGTCGGCCGGGTGACACTGGAAGAGGGCCTCTCCAATGCATCAGTTGAAGAGTGGAATGACTTCAGCCGCAGAACGCTGTTGTTTTTGCTCTTTGGAGAGTGCTCGTAGCGATTAAAGCGCTTTTGCGGCGTCGTAAGCCACTTGGAGTGCAGCCCGCAATTCTTCCGTTGACGCCTTAATTGCCGATCGCTGAATCTTGCCCGATGGCGAGAGTGCTGCTGGTGCAAGCGCAGTCCCGGCATATACCGATACTCGGAGCGGTCGGGGAAGTTTCGCCCCCTTTGGCATTGCTCGATCACTGTTCGCAATGCCCACGGGGATAATTGGGCACTGCGTCTTCGAGGCCAGGTATGCGGCTCCTTCATGGAGTTCTAAGACATCTGGCCCTTCTTGACGTGTGCCTTCAGGAAACAAGATTAAGACTTCCCCTCGAGCAAGGACCTCCTCTGCTCGCTGCAAGGAAGAACGATCCGCGGCTTCACGATGCACGGGAAAACCACCCATCGCAATCAGAAAACGACCAAGAATGCTCACCTTCCAGAGACTGTCTTTGGCCATGAAGAACATCTTGCGTTTGGTAAGAAGCACGGGAAACGCAAAGTCAACGTTCGACCGATGTACTGGCGCAATGAGGACGCCGCCAGTTTCGGGAATTGGCACTACCGAGCGCACACGTGGTCGAAATAACGCCCGAGCGACACCCATGATGATGCTTCGAGCAAAGACGTACCCAGGGGTACGCCGTGCATCGACCTTAAAACCTTCATCTTTACCGGCAGCATGGCGAGTACTCATTTGAGCCAGGACAAAATCTCGTTGGTCACGTCGTCAATGCTACGTCCGGTCGTGTCGAGTTCGCGGGAACCGTCGGCAAGTCGTAGTGGAGATGCAGCTCGAGTGCTGTCAACTGCATCTCTGCGAACTATCGAAGCTGCACCTTCATCGCTGCGGCGACGTGCTCGCTCTTCGACCGAGGCCGTCAGGTAAATCTTTAATCGAGCATCGGGAAAGACAACCGAGGCGATGTCACGACCTTCAATCACGCCAGCCATTGAGCGAGCCTTTGCCCACGAACGTTGGAGAGCAACTAACACCGCCCGGACTTCGCTCGTTGCGGCAACTACCGAGACGGCAGTGTTGGTGGCGGCATCGCGCAGCAAAGGTGAAACATCGGTGCCATGGACCAGACAGCGCCCTTCACCCGTCACTTCAAGCCCATTTGCCAATCGAATGAGTTCCTCCACATCGTGCAGCTCGGCACCACTCGCAAGTGCGGCGGCGGCAACTGCCCGGTACATCGATCCTGTATCAAGTCGGTCAATCAGGAGTTGTTCTGAGAGCGCCTTCGCCACACTTGACTTACCCGCTCCCGCAGGACCGTCAATGGCAATAATGAGGTTGTCGGCCTGCGCCTCACTGTTCTGTTCAGTTGTCAACATGGGCCCCAAGCGAGCGGAGGTCATCGAAGAAGGTGGGATAACTCGTAGCAATGCACTCTGTTTCGACGATCGTGACCATTGAGCCGCGTGCCGCTGAAAGCGCACCAATTGCGGCACTCATCGCAAGCCGATGATCATGAAGGGGATCAATGGTCACCTTGACCGGTTCAGTCGCTCCTGGTTCAATGAGCAAATCATCACCATCAATCACGGCACTCCCACCAAGTGCACGGACGAGCGCCGCTGTTGCTTCAAGACGATCGGACTCTTTCAGACGCAGCTCACCAACCTCGACAAACCGTGTTGGAGAAGTTGCCCGAAGTGCCGCAATTGCGAGGATTGGAACCTCATCAACCGAAGGAATCTCACTCGAATGTACGGTCGTTCCCCCAAGTTCCGAGGGCCGCACCGTCACATTTTTGCGACCATCGATTTCTACGATTTCGAGGTTTGCTCCCATTCGAATAAGTACTTCCAAAAATCCAAGACGCTCCTCGCCGCCATACAGATCGAGCACCGAAACGCTGCCCTCCTGCGCGAGCAGTCCAGCGACCACGCTGAACGCTGCTTGGCTCGGATCTGTTGCAACCACCCAACGGCGAGGCTCGGGGTGAGAAGGCTGAAGGAACACAACTCGACCACTTCCTTCATCACGTGAGGTGAGATTGACACCAGCTTCCACCAGCATTTCCTCAGTGTGTGCACGAGTGCGAAGGGATTCACGAACGGTCGTGGGCCCCTCGGCAAAGAGCCCCGCCAGCAAAACGGCGGACTTCACTTGCGCACTCGGCACTGGCACGTCGTAGGAAATTCCTTGCAGTTTGGCGCCATTGATCGAGAGTGGTGGGGTGAGGCGTGGACCCTCGCCATGCAAGGTTGCACCCATGCGTTCGAGTGGAATCGCGACGCGATCCATAGGGCGTTTCGACAACGATTCATCCCCAATCAAACGATGTGTGCCGTCGATTCCTGAACAAATTCCCGCAATCAGTCGCATGGTGGTCCCAGAGTTGCCACAATCAAGTGGCGATGATGATGCCGAGAGGGAACCAGTCGATGTGACGCGAACGATTTCTCCATCGCTCTCGATCGACGCACCAAGTTGCCGCATGATTTCAAGCGTCGCGAACACATCAAGACCACTCGAAAGGCCCCGAATTTCACTCGTGCCGTTTGCCATCGCAGACAACATGAGTGCACGGTGCGAAATCGACTTATCCCCTGGAGGAATGACCACGCCCGACAACGACGGTGAAGGCTCAACACGGTGCGTCGTCATCGCAGCTCCTCGACAAAACAGTGATAGCCCCGCTTCGTGAGTGCCTCAGACAGTGCGGTTGATCCAACTTTGCCAATCGTAAGTTGCAATACGCCTCGACCACCTTCAATGCTGTGGGCAATTTGAAGGTCAACCACATTGACCTGCAGATCACTTGCAATCGTTGTCACCTCTGCCAACGTGCCCGGTTGGTCGCTCACGACCACCTTCAACATGACCAGTTCAGTCGGGACTTCTTGCTTGGCAGGAAGTGCTCTTCTTGCTTGCGATGACAGGGTTAAAAAGTCAAAAAGTCCTGTCCGATTGCCCTCAAGAACCATCTCTCGAACCGAAGTGAGATCAGTGATCACTGCCTCGAGTGTTGCGGCAATGGCGACCGCATTCGTCGCACAAAGGTCTGGCCAAATCTCGGGATCGCCTGCAGCGACACGGGTCATGTCGCGAAAACCTCCAGCAGCGAGTTGTAAGAGCGCCCCATCACTCGCTGCGCCAATCACTGCGCGGCGCATCAACGTTGCCGCAAGGAGGTGGGGAACATGGCTCACCACGGCGACAAGACGGTCGTGATCGTTCGCCTCAAGGGCCAGTGGCAATGCGCCAAGGCTCGTCACAAGCGACGATAACGCTGCATAGCGAGAAGGCTCCGTACGTGGCGTTGGACATAGGACCCAGGTTGCTCCAATGAACAAGTCGCCTCTCGCACCGCTGAGTCCCAATTGCTCGGAACCTGCCATTGGATGACCGCCGATGAAGCGGTCATCAGAAATCGCGAACGAAAGTGGTGCCTTCACCCCGCATACATCGGTGATAACGACATCGACCCGACGGCCAGGCACCGCCACGATCTCGTCTACAACACCCACAACGT
The DNA here is from genome assembly GCA_947447225.1 of Acidimicrobiaceae bacterium. GTDB lineage: Bacteria > Actinomycetota > Acidimicrobiia > Acidimicrobiales > RAAP-2 > CAIQEU01. Next base: position 46,073 of record CANFJV010000003.1, on the reverse strand, counting down.
GCTGCGCTGGCACGCAGACAAAGACAAACTCCGCCGTGAGATCATCACCCACCGCATCGATCACGCCTTGTTCGAGCGCAGACTGCTCGAGTTCGCGCCTTGCGTCGATACCAGAAACGAAAAATCCTTGGGCCTTCAAACCCAAGGCAACCGAACCACCAATAAGACCAACACCGACAACAACCGCTCTTCGAGATGAGGTGGCAAGCGTCACTTGGTGAGATCGTTTCGGAGATTGGCTGCACCGTACTGATAGACGTGAGCCACTTGATCTTGGCGTCGTCTTGTCCTGGCCGTGATTAAGACCCGAAGACACCTCGGCGTGGCATCAACAATGTCCAGTTCTCGGGCGCAGATCAGTGGCACGTCACCAAAGCCAAGTTCCCGTGCAGCAGTCGCTGGAAACACGGAGTGGACGTCATCGGTGGCGGTGAAAAGAATTGAGACAATGTCGGTCTCACGAAGACCGTTACGTTCGCATAGTGCGCCAAGTAATTCCGTAACTCGCTGGACGACATCGTCACGAGTGTCGTTCTCAATCGTGGTCGCACCACGTACGCCTCTTACCTGCTTCGTCCACGTCACCTTTGAAGATTACTTCGCCGCTCTGCCCTACTTCTATTGTCAGGGGCACCATTTGCCGCAAGCGCACCGAGGGCGAGTACTTCTTCAAGCGAAAGCGTTCGGTAGTTTCCGGGCTTGAGTGATTGATCCATGAGACCACCGATGCGAACGCGCACAAGTCGCGTGACCTCGTGACCCACCGCTTCAAACATTCGGCGCACCTGGCGATTGCGACCCTCATGGATCACGACTCGAACCATTCCCTCCGCGACTTCGGCAACTTTTGCCGGTGCCGTCATCCCATCGTCAAGCTCGACGCCTTCTTTCAGGCGACGAAGGCTTGCTGGGCTGAGTGCACCCCCAGAAATTTCGGCCAAATATTCCTTCTCTACGCCAAACGATGGATGCGTCAGGAGCTGCGCAAAGGTTCCATCATTGGTCAAAATGAGCAAACCTTCCGTGTGGTAGTCAAGCCGACCCACTGAAAACACTCGTGGATCATCGGGAACGAAGTCGAGGACGGTCCGACGGCCCTCAGGATCACTTGAGGTCGACACCACGCCTTTCGGCTTATTGAGCAGGTAATGGACAAGTCCGGGGGCGGTAGGGATTGGCACTCCATCGACGGCGACGTGGTCACGGTCGTCGTGAACCCGGCGACCCAAAATCGCCACCTCACCATTGACCGCCACTCGCCCACGCTCAATGAGTTCTTCACAGGCGCGACGAGATCCATAGCCGACTCTCGCAAGAACTTTTTGGAGACGATCGCCGTCTTCGTGTTCTTCAAGCACTCGTGAGGTCATCCACTCCGCGAATGGTGTTCTCAAAGTCGCTCACCGCGTCAGCTCCTGGCAAGAATTCTTCAACCGGAGGGAGTTGTGTCAGGGAAAAGAGACCCAAACGCTCCAAGAACAACTCTGTTGTGCCATAGAGCAATGGTTGGCCTGGTCCTTCGGCTCGTCCGGTTGCTTCAATGTAGCCACGGCCTTCGAGCAATTTCACGACCCCATCGGCGTTGACGCCACGAAGCGCACCAATTTGTGCACGCGACACTGGTTGTCGATAGGCCACGATGGCCAATGTCTCAAGCGCCGCTGTCGACAGCCGAGCCGAAACCCCACGATTAGCGAAACGTTGCACGATTTCTGCCAAGTCAGCCGTTGTTTGGAATCGGTAGCCACCGGCGACAAAACCGAGTTCAAATCCCCGTTGCTCATCGCGGCACCGTTGTTGCAGCGCCGAAGCCAATTCCTCAACTTCAGTTTCAGAGATCTCAAGAAGCTCCGCCACGGTTGCGGTCTGCACAGGTTCAACCGCGACAAGGACAATGGCCTCGAATGCTCGCTGGAGGTCATCCCTCATAACTGTCAACCACCCCTTCTGCCGTGATGACTAAGTCGCCATCGTCTTCAGATCCAATCCATTCAATTTCCAAGTCGCCGAAGGTTACGCCTTGACCAAGGGTGACTCTCCCGAGTTTGCACAACTCGAGCACCGCCAAAAAGCGAACAATGATTTCAAGGCGCGTGGTCAACCCATCGACAATGGAGCGAAATGAAGTTTTGCCTTGGGTTGGCAACTGAGTAGCGAGTTCCACCACCGTTGCCGCAACCGTCACGACATCAACGGTGACGTGACTCAAATCCACCCGTGGCTGCTCAGGAACAATGAGCGTTCGCTTAAACGCCTGTGCGAGATGATCAGCTGTTATTCCGGCGAGCAGGTCAGGGGCTGCAACAACGAAATCTTCTTCGAGGCCTGACTCACGCGGAATGCTTCGCTGGGCAAGTTCAGAAAGGATCACGAACGCATCAGCTGCCCCGGCATATGCACGACATTCCAGCAATCGAGCAAGAAGCAGATCGCGAGCTTCAAGGCCCACCAGCTCTTCATCTGCGTCGACCTCGTCAGGACCAGGAAGCAACTTGGTTGACTTCATCTCAATCAATACTGCGGCAATGAGAAGAAACTCTGAAATCTGGTCGAGGCTCAGGATCGCTCGGCGCTCAAGAAGTGTGGCCACAAAGACCTCAACGATCGGAGCAAGCGGAACATCCAAGATGTCGCGCTCATGGCCTTGGATTTGCTGAAGAAGCCGGGCAATGGTGCCTTGGTAGCCCTCGACTTCAACCATGTATGTCACGCCATAACCCTAACCAACGAGACCAAGCCTCGTCGCCAGCGCCAAAGTGGCTAGGTAGGATTGGCTATGGCCCGTGTTCTTTCTGGAATTCAACCTTCTGGCGATCTTCACCTTGGCAACTACCTCGGTGCAATTCGCCAATGGGTGGCTCGACAAGACGTAGACGATGCGTTTTATTGCATCGTCGACCTCCACGCCATCACCCAAGCGATCGATCCAGGCGAACTTCGACGACGCACTTTAGAAACAGCGGCTGGATTTCTCGCCGCTGGCCTTGACCCTGAAAAGGTCACGATTTTTGTCCAAAGTCATGTACCAGCCCATCCGAGGCTGGCGTGGCTCCTCGAGTGCACCGCCACCATGGGTGAGCTCAATCGCATGACGCAGTTCAAAGACAAAGGCCGCGGCAATGAATCCGTGCGAGTAGGCCTTTTCACGTACCCCGTGCTCATGGCGGCTGACATCTTGGCCTACGACGCGAGTCATGTCCCAGTTGGAGAGGACCAGCGCCAACACCTCGAGCTCACAAGAGATCTCGCTACCAGGTTTAATCACCACTACGGCGATGTCTTCGTTGTTCCAGAAGCGACCATTCCTGAGGTTGCTGCACGAGTAATGGACCTCCAACAGCCCGACCGAAAAATGTCAAAATCAATCCCGTCACCCCTCGGCCGAATTGATTTGTTTGAAGAGGCCGATGCCATCGCCAAGAAGGTGAAAAAGGCGGTCACCGACGCCGAAGGTGTCGTTGCGTACGATCCCGTAAATAAGCCCGGAGTGTCGTCCCTCCTTGATCTTCTGGCCGCTGCAACCGATGGCTCGCCGCGTGAGCTGGCAGAGAGCTACACCCGCTATGGCGACCTGAAAAATGATGTTGCCGAAGCACTCATTTCGCTCATCGCACCCATGCGAGAACGCTATGTAACGCTCATGGACGATCAAAGCGAGCTTCGAGCACTCCTCGCACGTGGTGCCGAAAAGGCTGATGCCGTCGCAAGCTCTACCTACGCCCGCGCCGCATCGGCAATGGGTTTACTTGAGCGATAACTCACGCAAAGAACTTCGTAAACCAAAAGTCGCCCACATGGAGAAATAGCCAATCAAATGGTGCAGGGAAAACGTAGAAGAGCACAATCACAAGGGGCAACGCAAAACCACGAAAGAAGTAGTAACCACTGAGGGCTCGCTGCGGCAAAAGGCGTTCAATGATTGCGGAACCATCTAATGGTGGGATTGGCATGAGGTTGAAGATGGCGAGCCAGAGGTTCTCCAAACCTAGGAGATACAGCACCACCATCCACAGTGGCAGTTGTTGGGACGAGATGTATCCATGGTCGATGATCTGTCCGGGCACATCAGCAATGCGACAAATGGCATAGCAGACCGCCACAATCATGAGGTTACTGACTGGTCCAGCAAATGAAATGAGCAGTGAGGCGTGACGCGGCTTTCTCGTTCGCTCAAGATCAACGGGAACCGGCTTGGCAAAACCAAACCCCGAGCCGAGGGCCACTACGAAAAGGAACGGCAAGATAAAGGTTCCCCATAGCGAGACATGCTTTGCGGGATTAAACGTCAGTCGTCCCGCCAACTTCGCGGTGTCGTCACCGCAGGCATACGCCATCAGTCCATGGGCAACCTCATGGACGATGATCGAAGGAACGAGTACAGCAAGGGCGATTGCCGAAAACACGCCTAGGTAGCCAAGGTTGACCACAATGGCAAGGCCACCAAAGTAAAGAACAAACCAGACCCAGGCGGGAACAGCATGAAGTCGAGCCAAAACCTTGGCCCTCCTCGTCGGATGCTCGCTACTTTCCACTGATGTCACCTTTGCGAGCCTAGATTGCCCTTCTTCGAGACCCGCCTCGCGGGTGGGCCTGTTCGATCACCAAACGAAGTTGTGCGGTGTCCACTTTGGTATAGCGCTGGGTTGTTGCAATTGAACGGTGACCGAGAAGCTCTTGAACGACACGCACATCAGCTCCGGCGGCAAGGAGGTGTGTCGCGCACGAGTGCCGCAGGACGTGTGGCGACAGCACCTCATCAAGACCCACAACCCGGGCTCGACGTCGAAGGAGCGCAAACACTGCCTGTCTTGTTAACCGGGTGCCTGCATCGGTCAAAAACACTGCGGATTCATCTCCACGACGCTTCCACATGGCCGGCTGAAGTGCGCCACGACCTTCACCGGTCAGCCATCTTCCAATGGCTTGGTCCGCCAAGCGTCCAACGGGCACAATTCGCTCTCGTCCACCCTTACCCCGAAGCAGCACCAGACCGTCACTTCGGTCAAGGTCGACGAGATTGAGACTCACCAACTCCCCCACTCTGGCTCCAGTGGCATAGAGAAATTCCAGAACCGCTCGATCGCGAAGAGAAAGTGCATCGCTTCCACTCACGGACTCCAACAGCGTCGAGATCTGATCAACCCGAAGAGCTTTTGGCAGCGCCATTCCGCTCCGTCGAGCTCCGAGATCAGCAGTTGGGTCATCTAGGCGAATCTCCTCTTCGACGAGAAATCGAAAGTAGCCGCGAAAGGTTGAGGCGAGACGCGTGACCGATGAAACTGCTTGCCCTGACGAAGTGCGCTGCTCGAGGTACCGCTCAAGATCAGACGTACTCGCGTCTTCAAGGCTCTTCCCGGCAGTAAGAAATGCCTCTGTTGCTGCGATCAAGTCTCGACGATAGGCGCTAATGGTGTTTGGCGAACGCCCTTTTTCAACCGCCAGCCAGCCGAGAAAGGCCGAGGCGGAGGCGGGAATCTCAGTCTCCACGTCGTTCGAGATATTGATGTGCGAGGTGCGCTGCGAGCAGCAAGGTCACATCAGTCCCGAGAGGATCCGAATACTGAAGCAGTTCACCAAGTTCCATGGTGCATCGCTCGATGAACTGTTCTTCGACGCCATCAGGCGACGCGTCAACGTGATGGAGGCCAAGGCCAAGATACAGCCAGGTGCGCTGGTTGGTGAATCCAGATGAATTCGCCACACAACCCAAAAAGATCAGCTCATCGGCACGAAGACCAACTTCTTCTTCAAGTTCACGACGAGCAGCTTGCTCTAAGTCCTCATTGGCAATGTCTCGAAGGCCCGCAGGCATTTCAAGCAGGTAGCGATCAAAAGACGCTCGATACTGGCGCAACAAGTGCACCGTTCCATCCCGGTCAACGGGAAGAACCGCTACCGCACCGACATGAGCAACAAGGTTTCGCGAAAACGTCGTTCCATCAGGCGCTTGCACCTGTCGATCGACAAACTCAAAGGCGTAGCCACTTGCTCGAGGAATATCGCCGAGCACCGTAAAGCTCATCGTCAAACTCAGTGGTCGATGGACTGAGGGTCAATGAGATGTGGGGCACGGCCTTCTGCTCGCTCGAGCGATGCCGTCAACAACTCACGAAACAGCGGATGCGGACGCTCAGGGCGGCTCTTGAACTCAGGGTGGGCTTGCGTGCCAACCCAGAACGGATGACCTGGCAATTCGATGAATTCAACGAGTCGACCATCGGGAGAATTGCCTGAACAGGCCAATCCCGCTTCTTCAATCCGAGCCCGATAGCGAGGATTGAATTCGTAGCGGTGGCGATGGCGTTCTGACACCACGGTTGCGCCATAAATTTCAGCAACCTGACTGTCTTCGGTGAGCATTGCTGGATACGCACCAAGGCGCATCGTCCCACCCTTGTTGACAACCCCAACTTGATCATCCATGAGGTCAATCACGAGGTGTGGAGCGGTTGAGTTGAACTCACGGGAGTTTGCACCTTCAAGACCAGCCGCATGGCGAGCGTATTCAATGCTCATCACCTGAAGGCCAAGACAAATACCAAGCGTTGGAAGACCAATGGTTCGAGCAATTTGCGCGGCCGAAATCATGCCTTCAATGCCACGCTCGCCAAATCCACCCGGAATAATCATCCCGTCGAGTTCAGCAAAGTCTCGCTCACTGATCTCACTCGGGACCATTTCAGCGTCAATCCATACAAACGACACCTTTGCTCCATGGAAAAAACCTGCATGGCGGGTCGCTTCAACCACCGACAGGTAGGCATCGGACATGTCGACGTATTTTCCAACAATGCCGATCTTGACCGGCTTTGTTGCATTTTCTACCGACTCAATGACCGAGAGCCATTGAGAAAGGTCGACCGGGTGGTCATTGAGGTCGATTTTCAAGATCTCGCAGACATAGGTGTCAAGACCTTCTTCAAGCAGCACCCGAGGAATCTCGTAGATCGATGCCGCGTCGACTGCGGAGACCACGCCTTCAATCGGAACGTCACAAAGGAGCGAAATCTTGCGCTTCATGTCTTCTTCAATAAAGCGGTCCGAACGGCAGACAATCACGTCGGGCTGGATACCGCGACTGCGAAGTTCCGTCACCGAGTGCTGCGTGGGCTTGGTCTTTTGTTCGCCAGACGGGGCAAGATATGGCACCAAGGTGAGGTGGACGTAACAGACATTGTCTCGACCCACATCTCGACGGAACTGCCGGATTGCCTCGACAAAAGGAACGATCTCAATATCGCCGACGGTGCCACCAATTTCAACAATGACGACATCAATATCGTCCGATGCCAATCGACGAATGCGCCCTTTGATTTCGTCGGTGACATGGGGAATCACCTGGACGGTTCGCCCGAGATAATCCCCGCGGCGCTCCTTTTCAATGACAGAAGAGTAGATCGAACCCGTCGTCGTATTTGAGTTGCGATTGAGATTTTCGTCGATGAAGCGTTCGTAGTGGCCAAGGTCAAGGTCGGTTTCACCGCCGTCTTCGGTTACGAAAACTTCACCATGTTCACCAGGGTTCATCGTTCCTGGGTCAACGTTGATATACGGGTCAAGCTTGCACATCGTGATCCTCAGACCACGAGCCTTCAAGATGCGACCGAGAGAAGAGGCGGTGAGGCCTTTGCCGAGCGAACTGGAAACGCCTCCCGTAACGAATACGAACTTGCTCACAACGCTCTTCCCACTCCTCGCCGAACTTCCCCCACGCTAGACGCTCACACCATGGCTTCGCTGACGATCATGCCCGGGCAGAACTTCTTGCAAGGAGTTCACGCGCATGCGCAAGCGCAGTAGGAGAATCAGGCGATCCTGAAAGCAACCGAGCAATCTCGATCTCTCGGGCAATGGTGTTGAGCTCTCGAACGGTCGTGTTCACAAGTGCAGCATCGGTGGACTTTGCGACGAGGAGATGGACGTCACCAAGTGCCGCCACTTGGGCAAGGTGCGTCACCACAAATACCTGCCGAGACGTGGCTAGGCGGGCCAAGAACGCACCAAGCGCAGTCGCGGCTACCCCGCCAACCCCAGTGTCGATTTCATCAAACACCAGCGAACCGGGACCGTTTGGTACGGCCAGGTGTAAGGCCAACATGACCCGAGAGAGTTCACCACCTGAGGCCACCCGAGAGAGCTCGAGCACCTTCATGCCTGGATTGGCCGAGAACAAAAAGGTGACGTTATCGCCTGCATCTTCATCGTCCACCGCAACGAGGAATTGGCTGTGCGCCATCCCGAGTTCTCGCAGCGTTGATTCGACCACATGACCGAGGTGAGGAGCAGCTTCGCGCCGAAGTGTCAACACTGCCTCTTCTTCACGTTCAAGTACACCTAGCGCCTCATTGAGCGAGCGTTCAAGAGTCTCGCGATCTGTTCCCAGTCGCTCAGCAGCCAACAGTTGCTCGGCCAGTGCATCTCGAGCGGCAATTACCTCGCCGAGGTTGGTGCCGTATCTTCGAACGAGGCCCTTCAGGAGTGAAATGCGGGTCGAAATTTCATCAATTCGCTGCGGGTCAACCTCAAGTGACGTACCAAAGTCCCGAACCTGGTCAATAAAGTCATTTACGCCTTCGAAGAACTCCGCGCCTTGCACGCTGAGCGGCAGGGTCGCACTGGCTCCTTCTAGCTCGCGAAGTCCTTGTCGCAGAAGATCTCGAGCACCGAGGCCATCCTCACCTCCTGCGAGAAGTTCAAGCGTTCGTGCGATTAGCGCTTGGAGTTGTTCTGTTTCACCAAGACGTTCAATCTCGATGGCAAGGTCATCAAGTTCATGGTCGTTGGTCAACTTCGCCATTGAGAGTTGATCAAACTCATATTGCTGAAGTTCGAGCGCTTGGCGTGCGGCTTCGGCATCACCCCCAAGTCGATCAAGAGCTGCACGCAACTGCGCCACAGAACTCCTTGCCGTGGTCAGCGACGCAACGTCAATGGCGCCAAAGCGATCGAGCGCGTCGCGTGCCGATGCAGGCTCAAAGAGCGATTGCGCTTCGTGTTGCCCATGGATTTCCAGAAGTTTCGCCACTTCTTCTCGAAGCTCAGCAGCACTGAGTGGGCGTCCATTGATCAGTGCACGAGTTCGCCCTTCTCGCGGGAGCACCCGCTCAACCGTGACCATCTCTCCCTTTTCCTCAAAGGTGGCCTTGACGATCGCGGCATCGACCCCAGGTCGAATGAGTGCGAGATCCGCTCTGCCACCACAAATCAATTGCAACGCTTCAACCAGCAAAGTCTTGCCAGCCCCGGTTTCGCCCGTCAGGACGGTGAGGTGTGGACCAAAGTGCAACTGTGCTTGTTCTACGACCCCAAGACCGGTGACCTCAAGTGAACGCAGCATCAGTTACAAACGAAGGTCCGTTGGCGAAAGAATGGACCGCAGTCGACCAAACGTGTCACTTGAGGCGTCGACGACAAGTTTGAGCGGCACTGGGTGGGTCGTAATCGTGACGGTTCCGCTCGTTGTAATGGGTCCAACAAAGCGTCCATCGAGAACGGCGACCGCTCCACGTTCGTCATCAACAGCAATCGTCACGACGCGGTCTGGCGGCAACACAATGCTTCGGTCGACAGCCAAGTGCGGTGCCACTGGAGTGAGAATTGTTGCTCGCATTGTGGGGTCGAGCACCGGACCACCAGCAGACAAGTTGTACGCAGTTGAGCCAGTCGGCGTGGCCACCACAATCCCGTCTGCGGCATACGCCACGAACTGCTCGGCATCCACCATTGTGGACAGTCGCAGCATGTGGCCGGGCTCGCGCTTTTCAATTGCCAATTCATTGATGGCAATGAGCTGTTCGCCATCAGGAAGCCCAACGTGCAGCACACTTCGGTCTTCAACCGTAAAGCCACTCTCAAGGCCTCGGGAAAGCACACCCCAAAGCTGGTCGGGTTCAATGGGAAGCAAATAGCCAAGTCGGCCGAAGTTCACTCCAAGGACTGGTACTCCAGCTCCATGGGCCGCCGCGGCTGCCTTCAAAAACGTGCCATCTCCACCAAAAGAGATCACCAGCGTTAAGTCAGCCACCTCGCGTTGCAGTGAGGCTGATTGCAGCGCATCAACACTGAACTCGAGGACGTTGATGTTTAAAGAATCAAGTTGTGCTCGGGTTTTTGCCACGAGCACCTGGGCAGCGTCATGGAACTCAGGGGCAACGAGGACCATTGTCATGACGATCGACCACCGCGAGGAAACTGCACACGCTCATTGTCGCACTGAACGATGAACAACGGGTGCGAATTCATGGCTGCATGGCTTTCGCCACCTCTAGCGCTAACTCAAGCGATGCTCCAAAACCAAAGAGATCTTCGGGAGATGACGGTGACTTTTTGCCACACAACACAAATTCAGTATTGCCCTTCGGCCCATGAAGCGGTGAGACGATGAGCCCATTGGGTGACAATCCAACCATGTCGAATGCCTCGGCCACACCTTCAATCGCCCGACGCCATACCAGTGGGTCTCGAACCACACCTTTTCCGTCTGAAACTTCAGCTCTGCTGGCTTCGAATTGGGGTTTCACAAGCACGGCAAATCGACCCTCCGGACGAAGGAGTTCCGCAAAGACCTGGGCGAGTTTTGTCAAGGAAATGAACGAGACATCAGCAACGACCATGTCCACTCCGGTGAACGGGTCTCCTTGTTCATGCAGATCTTGGGCCGTTAAGTGGCGAACGTTGGTCCGCTCTCGAACAACCACTCTCGAGTCTTGGCGAAGTTTGTGATCGAGTTGTCCGTAGCCAACGTCAACCGCGTACACCCGCGTTGCACCATGCTGCAAGAGGCAATCGGTAAATCCACCAGTCGACGCTCCAGCATCGAGTGCAATCAGATTCGTGACGTCAAAAGAAAATGCCTCAAGCGCAGCAAGTAACTTCTCGCCGCCACGGCTAACAAATCGTCGTGCCTCACCGGAAACCACCAATTGATCCCCGACGGAAACCTGGCGACTTGCGCTCATTGCAATTGCACCATTCACCATGACAAGGCCACTCGCAATCGCCTCTTGCGCCAGACTTCTCGATCCGCACAGCCCTCGGTCAACGAGCGCAACATCAAGCCGAATCCGCTTCGTACTCACTCCTCCGTCTCGTCAGTATCGGCTTCATTGTTTGAGAATTGGAGATACTGAGCCCCACGATGTTGGGCTTCTCGCAACAAGGCTTGAATGCGGCCTCGTTGGACGACCATGCTCGTGACGAATGCGGCCCCGAGGCGGATCGCAAGTTTTGAGCGCAGTGGCTTTGTTGGCTTGGTGCTCATTGCGCAGCCAGCCACTGCGACACCGCCGTCGAGAGTCGATCCGCACTCTTCACACCCGTGGGAACCGATTTGTCTACACCGCTCAGCACCAAGGTGAAATCCACGCCAAGACGATCAGCAAAGGCACCATCAGTGGCAATCTGATCGCCGACCACCATGGCAATAGCCTCGAGTCGTGAGTTGACGAGAGAGGCCATGGCCTCGCCTGGCTTTCCGGCATAGACCGCCGAAGTTCCGCTCGCCACTTCAACCGCAGCGATGATCGCCCCGGTCCCGGGCATGAGGCCATCTGGGGTTGGATGCGTGGGATCAGCGTTGGTGCCAATGAACATCGCCCCACTTCGCACTGCCGTTGCTGCCTTTGCCAACGTGTCGTAGGAAAACGTGGTCGTCCAGCCAACAACGACCGCATCGGCCTCGCCCTCGTCAACAATCGTGATTTGGCGCATTTCAAGTGCCTCGCGCACGCCTCCATCAGCAATACACACCGCACGCCCAGATGAGGGAATGAGTGATGCTGCCGCTTGCGCTGCAGTAACCACTTCGTTCGCGGTGGCTGCAATTCCTGCTCGCAACAATCGGTTGAGTAGTTGATTGGTTGTTGGAGCAGAGTTGTTGGTGACAAACAGCAAGGGAACGTCATGGCTCCGAAGTAGCTCAATGGCTTCGACGCTTCCATCAATTGGGTGACCTGACAGCCAGACCACACCATCGAGGTCGATCAACCACGCTCCGTGCGGTGTCATTCCTTGTTCTCCCAGTCATCGTGCAGCATGGCCTTGAGCGCCGCCACAACCGCACGTTCGCTGTGACGTAACCCTAGGCTTTTTGTCCCACCGGCGACGATTTGTTCGGTAAGTTCACTGCTCGCAAGCAGGTGGCCGCACTGTTGCACGAGATCGTGAGCAGTTTCTCCCACCAACACATCAATCCCATGGGTTGCCCCAACGGAGTCAGCAGCCACACGAGTGGCCACCACTGGTCGCTTGGCCGCCCATCCTTGAAGAATCGTGGTCTTTGAGCCGGAAATCGCAAAAGACGGAACGACGACGACTCGCGCGCTCGCATAACTCGGACCGAGATCTCGCAGCCCACCGCGAAACTCCACGTTTCGAGAAGAAGGTTCCTTTAGCTCATGAGCAAATCCTGTTGCCGAAACTGCAGCTAACGACCATGTGGCGCTCTCGTCGGATTGCTCGAGGGCTTCGAGGAATTGTCGAAGGCCATCTGCGTTGCGACGTTCAGTGAAATTTCCTACCGTGAAGCAGTCAACAGCGAGTGCCTCGGTGGCGGCGCCAATGAACTCCTCTTCAGCAATGGCATGAGGAACAACCCACACCGGCTTCTTCCACCTCTTTTTCGCCGCTTCGATTTCACCCGACTGAATGACCACGATTCCTCGGACATTTCCAAGCAGACGACGAAGTGCATTTCGCTCAGCCGTAGCAAAAATCTGGGAACGAAGCGAGGGCGTAACAGACGCTCCATAGCCAAAGGCTCGGGTTCGTTCTTCGACGAACACAAAGGTTGCCGCTCGACGAGCGACTCGTCGATAGAGCTCCGGCGATCGATAGGTGCATCCAAAGATAACGGAGACCTTCTTCTTTTTCACCGCCGCCTCGAGGGTCTTGCTGGCTCGCGCAAATGGACCACCCAACCCAAGCGCACCTTGGAGTCGGCGAATTCGACCGAGTCGAGACGTATCGAACACGCAAGCTTCGACTTCAATCGTCGCCCCACTTCCAATGGGTCCAATGGTTGCTTCTTCGACCATCGCAAAGGTACGCGCCGCACGGACCACCATGTCGTAGCGAGCCGTAAAGCCGTTGACTGCAGGAGTTTCCTCAAAATGACGAAGGAGAAGGATCCTCGGACTCGTCATCAAAGCGACCTGTGTAACCCACGAGTCTGAACGAGTACCGCAACGTGTTCACCATGCAGCATCAACATGCCCGTCATGCGCCACCTTCCACTGAGCGAATGGTTTCCCGATCTCCATCTCCCGGAGTTCCTAGGTCCACCCCCGATGGAAGCTCTACGTGCAAATCATCCACCTCAGTGAGTTGGACCACTCCTTCACGCAACACATATTCCATCACGTGGCCGCCACGGGTGTGCTGCTCGTTCAAAAAATGCAAGTGAAAGCCCGGTACTTCAATACCTGCGAGGGCATCAGGAAAGCAAAACCCAACAACCGTTCCCTCAGTTGCCTCACAAGAAAAGGTGTGTTGATGCGCTACCGCCTCTGCCAACGGTGGATACGGCTTCGTTTGACGCTCCACGCTTCGAAGTGAAACCACTTCAAAGAAGCCATCAATTCGAACGGCAAGCACGCTTCGCCCCGCTCCGGCTTCCACAATTGCTGCTTCGATCGACCCCCGATCGCCGTGACAGGGGAATTGCACAAACGGTTCTTCTGGACACACCACCGCAAACGGCGTTGTGGCGCTCTTCGGTGGAGACGAGATATTGCCGTCAGCATCAGCGAGGTACAACGCTCCATCAACGACGAGCAACTCACCACCAAGACCATCGGTGGTTCCAATTCCAAGATCACCGCGTGAAAGTAACTCTTCAAGGGTCATTGACCCGTCATAGTTTGCGTCAAGCAGCGCACCAATGGTGCCGACTTGGGCGGCAACATGAGCATGGGCAACCTCATGATCGTGGCCGTTTGAGCGGAGCGCCACCAAGTGCAATCCAGCGATCATCCGGTCATCAAGGACGTGTCGACTCATAATGGCAACCTAGACGACGTCACGCCTCAAGCGATGCGCTTCAAGTGGCAAAGTAGAGCCATGACGTCTGAGCTTTCGACCATTGCACTTGAACCCCTTCGCCACAGTGTTGGCCGTTCACTTCACCAACTCACCGATAGTTACCGAGATGGTCGCTGTTTAGATATTGCCTGCTGGTATCCGGCCAATGATGCAAGCGAGCCGTTGGCCCAATACGAACTTCTTGCCGGGGTGACCTTCACCGCATCCGCACTCGATCAACCAACTCCCTTGCCAGGAGCACATCCACTGATTCTGTTTTCTCACGGGCGCACCGGCACCAACCTCAACTACAGCCAGCTCATTGAAGCCTTAGCGAGTCGGGGCTTTGTCATCATTGCGGTGAACCATCCTGGTGACACCACCATGGACTGGCTCACGGGAACGGCGGTTGATGACGCAACCAATGAGCGTCAGCGTGTTGAAGACCTTGATCTCGTCCTTAGCGCGCTCAGTTCTGGTTCGCTCGAGGTTCCCCCACAGCTCGACTTCTCCAAGTTGGCCATTGTTGGACACTCCTATGGCGGCTATAGCGCTGTTGCCTATACCGCAGCGCACGGAGCAAAACTCGATGTGAAAGGCGTGGTTGGCCTTCACCCTCTGATCACCCCAATTTCTGAGGAAGCGTTGCGGTCAATTTCCGCCCCGGTTCTGCTGATTGGTGGCGTCAACGACACCACAACACCGATTGACGTGAACGTTCAAGCTCCAGCTGCGCATTTGAGGAACGGCACCATTGTGGTTTTTGACGATGTTGGCCACCAAGGTTGTTCTGACATTGGCCTCTACGGAGAACTTGCCCCGATGGTTCCAGATCTTCCCGTCGAGATTGTGGACATTGTGCAAGATATGGCCACCTCGGTCACAGGACGAGCCGGGGATCCTTGGCGACCCGCAGTCCTACGCCACCTTCATGAAGTCTCGGCGTTTCTTGAACGCGTTGTTCCTCCAGTTGTGTGAGCGATCTGCGCTCTTTCATGAAGCGGTCCTGAGCGTCCCATGGACACGCAAACGAGCGAGGAACATGATCCACCGCGCGCACTAGTACCCACTCTCGTCGGTATTGGCCTCATCGTTGCCCTGGTGTCGAGTCTTGGCGCACCACTCATTCCAACCATTGCAGCCGAACAAGGGGTCAGGCTTGCAACTGCCGATTGGGTACTGACCGCATCGCTGCTGACTGGCGCACTTGCCACGCCAATCATGGGTCGCCTTGCCGATGGTGCACACCAGCGCCGAGTGATTGTGTTTACGCTTGGGCTGGTCTTACTTGGATGTGTGATTTCAGCACTCGCGCCAAATTTCTCGGTCATTGTCATCGGCCGAGGTTTTCAAGGCGTTGGACTTGGCCTCCTGCCCGTCAATATGGCCATTGCCCGGCGCGTACTGCGCCATGACCGCTCTCAACGTGCCATTGCCACGCTTTCGGTCTCCACCGCAATCGGCGCCGGGCTCGGCTACCCCGCCACCGCTGCTGTGGCGCAAGTAGGGGGTGTTGCGGCGGCGTATTGGTTTGGCGCGTTCATGGTGGTCCTCGCCACAATTGCGGCGCTCATTGTCGTTCCAAAAGGTTCAAGATCGCATCACCGTGACTTTGACGGAATCGGCGCCTTTCTTCTTGGTTCCGCCATTTTCTCCATCTCGGTCTTTTTGAGCGAAGGAGCGGGTTGGGGCTGGACCTCAACGAGTTCACTCATCGCAGTTGGCATCGCGAGTGCAGCACTCATGGCTTGGATCCCTACTGAACTCCGACACCATTCCCCACTCGTGGAGCTTCGCTACCTCAAAGTGACCTCAGTGGCAGTTGCCGACCTCATTGGTTTTGCCATGAGTGTGGCCATGTATCTCGTTGTGCCAGTGATTGTTGAATTCGTCCAAACGGACCCTTCATCTGGGTATGGATTTGGCGTCGGCATTATGACCGCAGGCTTTCTCCTGACGCCACTATCGGTCGGCACGTACCTTGCGAGCCGAACGCTCATTCCCTTGGAGCGCGCCCTCGGAACCCGCCTACTCATGCCCCTTGGATCGATGACCTTTGCCTCAGCGGCATTGTTCTTCCTCGCCTTTCACGATCAGCTCTGGCAAGCCTTTATGGCAGTAGGAATCATTGGACTCGGCATTGGCTTGACCTTTGCCGCAATGCCGAGCTTCATCATTCGAGCTGTCCCTCCAAGCGAGACCGGGAGCGCCACTGGGCTTTATCAGGTGCTCAGAAATATTGGTTTGGCTGTTGGCTCCTCGCTAGCCGCCGGTCTCCTTCGAAGTGCCACTCCAAAAGGCGCCGACACACCAACTCTTACTGGTTATGAGTACGCCTTTTGGGGAGCCGTCGCCATTGGCCTTCTTACGGCAGTTGTTACCTATGTGCTTGGTGACGCGCCAAGCGACACCACCAACGTTGAACAGGTCCAACGGGCCACTCGAGACGAAGGTCTCCTTGAGGCAACAGGAGCGCTGCTGCTCAACGACGAGCTTGATGAGTAGTAGGACTACTTCTTTGTGGGCTCGGCCCAGGCAATCACATTGTCGCGATAGTGGTGAATTCGATAGTCAAAATCTCCACCACAGGTGACCAGTGCCAACTTCGGAGGACCGTCAATCTGAAAGAGCGTCTGCGGTAAGTGGTCCTTCGCAATGGTTTGCAGTGCAGTTACTTTCCAGTTGGTCACGACACCGTTCAGTCCAATAACTCGAATTGGGGTTCCCCTCTTCATGTCGGGAACATGCCAAAACGCACCATTGCGAGCCCGGTGACCAAAAAAGAGCGCTGTTCCCACTTCACCTGGTTGCGAACCCCTGCGGAACCAGCCAACGAGGCGAGGATCGAGAGGAACCTCCACTGATTTGGTCTTTCGATTCACCCCTTCAGCGACAATCTTCGACGTCACTGCATAGGAAGGGAGGATCAAAAGCGCAACATCTCGCCGGTCATGCTTCGTTGCGTTGAGGACGGAAACAGGCTGGGGGGCTACTGGCGAACCGGCGGCAAGACGCAGCGGACCACTAAAGGACACACAAGCAAGTGCACCTGCAATGATCCTTGCAGACAGCGACCAACAGGTCGATGTCCGCAAGGACCTCACCGCCATTTAGAGGTTGCGACGACGACGGAACAACAATCCGATCGCCACGGCGACAAGACCAAGAAGGCCGAACACACTCAATGAACTCATGCCACCAGCTGGCATGCCATCTGGAGTGCCCAGGTCGGTGTCGATCCGGAACTGCTCGACCGAAATAACTGGCGTTGATACCTCGTTGGAGTTGTGCGTCGCTTGAACTGCATGTGCATCAACACCAGCGGCAGTTCCTTGATTGTTTACCCGACCACGCGTTACGTCACGAGCGTTCACGGTGTAGAGCGAAACTGCTGTGCAGACCATGGTCTGGCCCGGAGCGAGAGTCGACTTTGGACAGACCACGCCACTCAGTGGGCTGGTCACCACGACGTTATTCAACGTGGTGTTGCCATTGTTCTTCACAATGAAGGTGTACTTAATGTGTCCACCAAGCGTCAAGGCTCCCTTCACGGTCTTACCCTGTGGAGTAGCGACGGTCGTGATCGCAATCGAGGGCTTGGCGATCGGTGAGGTCACGCTGCCCTTGCAATTTGGCGAGCAGTGTGGGTCAGTCGCACCTGGAGGAGGCGTAGCCGTAGCCGTGTTCACGATGTCACCAGTGGTGCCTGCCGGAACGGTTCCCGAAAGGGAGTAGGTCAGGTGTCCACCTCTCAGAACGGTGACCAGATCATCAATGTTTCCCGAACCTGATGCCGCACAAGAACTCCCTGCGGTTGCAGTGCAGACCCACGTGTATCCGCCAGCCTGAAGCGCATCTGGCAAGGTGTCAGCGACGGAGGCACCGACCGCATCAGATGGGCCACTGTTGGTCACGGTGATTGTGTAGACCAAGGCGAATCCGGCGCTGTACGCGGTCGGGCTCGCGGTTTTCGTGACCTTGAGGCCAGTGGTGATCTTTGGTGCTGTCGATACGGTTGATTCGCAGCCGCTCGTGCAGTTTGGGTCTGTCACGTTCGGTCCTGCAGTTACCGTTGCGGTATTGGCAATGGTCGCGGTTTCGCTCGAAGGAACGATTCCAGTAACCGTGTACGTCACCTTGCCGCCAGCCACAATCTTCACCGTGTCGGAAATGTCTCCACTGCCCGAGGCAGTGCAGGTACTTCCCGTCGAAGCAACACAGGTCCACGTGAAGCCATGTCCCGCAAGCTCCGAAGGGAGGTTGTCAACAACACTCGTTCCAGGGGCATCCGAAGGACCAGCGTTTTCCACCTTGATGGTGTAGGTCAATCGAGCACCAGGCACATAAGGGTTCGGCGAGGCCGTCTTCGTGATGGACAGGCTCGTCTGGGGATCGGCGGGTGTTGTCACTTCAGCCTTACAGTTCGGGCTGCATCCACTGTCGGTGGTGCCCGATGGAGGAGTCACGGTCACCGTGTTCGTGCGGTCGCCAGTGAGCGAGGCTGGCGCAATTCCCGTCACGGTGTAGGTCACCGTGCCGCCAGCAACGACGGTAACGGTGTCACTGATGTTTCCAGAACCAGATGCAGTGCACGAAGAACCTGTCGAAGCGACACATGTCCACGTAAAGCGGCTTGCACCAGAGGTGGGGAGCCCTGAAGGCAAGCTGTCCGAGACAGTTGCCCGCTTCGCATCACTTGGTCCGTTGTTGGCGACCACGATGGTGTAGGTCAAAGTTGCACCTGGCACATACGAGGTAGGCGATGCTGACTTCGAGGGGACCAAGTCGACGACGATCTTTGGTGTGCTCGTCACCGTCGAATGGCAGCTCGGGTTGCAGTTCGTGTCGTTTGCACCTTGGTGCGGGTACAGCGTGGCCGTATTCGACAGCGACGTCGTCACCGAGGAAGGAACAGTTCCCGTCACGGTGTAGACAACGGTTCCGCCAGCTGACAAATCGATGCCAGTTTCATTCAAACTTCCCGTGCCACTGGCGTTCGGGCAGGTCGAAGGAATGGTCGGAGACACTTCAACGTCGCTTGCCACACATGACCAGGTGAATGCAGAGGCGCCCGAGGTGGGAAGTGCTGCGGGCAGCGTATCGACGACGTCAACTCCTTCAACACCAAGAATCGAGTTGTTCGTAACGGTGATCGTGTAGGTCAAATCCTCGCCTGGGGTGAATTCGGCCTTGTCGACTGTCTTCACAATCGTCACGTCTGCCGATGGAGGCAAGTCGCTAACAGAAGCCGTGTCTGAACATGAGGTCAGGCAGTTTGGCGAATAGGCGCCGGGTGGTGGTGTCAGAGTTGCCGTGTTCGCCAAAGTGCCAGAGGTTGCCAACGGAACATTGCCGGTCACGGTGTAGACGAGTTTGCCGTCCTTCGGAATCGTTACGGTGTCGCTGATATTCCCCGTTCCAGAGGCAGCACAGCTCGCACCGCCACTTGAGACACAGGCCCACGTAAACGCTGTTGGACCTGAAGTAGGAAGACCTGCGGGAAGGTTGTCGACCACTGAAGCGTTGGTAGCGGTGTCAGGACCTGCGTTGTCCACCGTGATGGTGTAGGTCAACGGACTGCCAACGGTGTACTGAAGCGGCGAAGCGGTCTTCGTGATCGACAGGTCAGCGGTCAGTGGTGGCAACTCAACGGTGGCGGCGCAGTTTGGCGAGCATCCTGAATCCTCGGAATCAGCGGCCGGCGTGATCGTCGCAGTGTTGTCCAATGCAGAGGTCGTACCATCTGGAATTGTTCCCGTGACGGTGTAGGTCACCGAGCCACCTGGGACGATTCGATAAATCGTTTCATTGATATTTCCGGTGCCATTGGTGTTACCACTGACGGCACAACGACTATCGGAGTCAACCTTGGCGCACGTCCAAGTGAACGCGTTCACTCCCGTCGTTGGAAGGGAGGTGGGCAGTGTGTCAACGATGCCAACGTTGTACGCAGTCGCAGGTCCATCATTGGCGACCGTAATCGTGTACGAGAGGCTGGTTCCAGCCAAGTATGCCGGAGACTGCGAAGCGGTCTTCGTGACCGACAGGTCAACTGGGCAAATTGAACTTGGACGGAAGACGGCGTTGAAGCCTTCGTAGTCGTTGTCAGACTTCACTTGAACGAGGATCGTATTTAATCCATTGACAAATGGGCCGTGCAATGTCGCATTTGACGCCCCTGCTTGGTTGTAACCAAGGTTGTTGTAGGGATCGAGTGGATCAGGATTTTGAGGAAGCCCAGTTGTTGAACCACTTTGAGCGACATCGTTGACGTAGATCTCCCAAATATTGTTATCTGAGTACCAGTTGAAGGGAATTTGGAAGACCGAAGGGTCTGCTACCGACAAGTTGAACTCGTAGCGGTACCACCAATCGCCTGGATCATTTTGAGGTACTTGATATGGCTGATCCGCATTTTGCTGTGAGATCCACTGCGAGTTGAAGTATGGCGTTGCATACCAAGAGGCCGGAATCAGGTTGTTCACGCTCGCGGACGTCCACGTTGCCGTTGGCGAAGGAAGTCCTGCGCCTGTGGTTAGCGAAGGTCCGGTAACGGTCCAATACGAATCGGCAGAATATGCAGAAAGATAACTTCCCGTGTTCGCATTGAACCCCGTATTGAACAGGTTCGGGTTGGAATTACAGGAAAAGGTACCTACTGAGGACTCATAGGTGAAGGTAATCGGCACGGAATCCACCGTTCCGCTTGAGATCGTGGTGGCGATGGCCTTCATGGTGAAACTGTGGCCGATTGGGAGCGTCGAGGCATAGACCTTCAAGGTCCACGAACTAGTTCCGCTTGCAGGTGCGGTCGTTGCCGCAGCACCCCAGGTCAAACCATCGAAATACAAAGCAGCTGTTGAGTCGTACAACTCAACGTCAACGTAATCAACATCGTCAGTACCGCTCGCTGACGTACCAGTGACATTGGCGTTCCACGTGCGCGGGTTGTAAGTCACGCTGTCGGACGGAGTCGTGATTGAAACCGTTGCTGCCACTTCCGACGCTCCGGCCAATGGCATCACGGAACTCGACAAGGCAAGTGCGCCAAACGAGGCAAGCACCACGCGTCGCAAGGTTGTTACAAAATTTCTACGCACATCTATCTCCACATGATCTCAGCGAGGCGAGGGCGAACCCCAAGCAAGGAACGACCAGATGCTAGTCCAAAAATCCTCAGAATTGACTCAGTTACCAAGGGAAATTCATCCTTGGACCTCTGGGATCGGTCTCGAACTCTAGAAATTGAACCGATGTTCAATGTCTTCAATGGCCCAAACAGGGAAAACGCATTTTTCTGCGGGAACCAGCCAAAGTGAACGATCTGCTCTACCTTCGAAAGGTTTTTTCCCTCTCAAGTGGGAACCCACCGTGGAGGCTTGAAGGCGATCGGTCAGGGTTGCAGTTTTTTGGTGTCGAAGGGGGGACTTGAACCCCCACGCCCTTACGGGCACTAGCCCCTCAAGCTAGCGCGTCTGCCTATTCCGCCACTTCGACTGGCAACGATCTTTCGACCGCAGGGAGTCACTCTAGCAAACCTCGCCGCGTTCAAATACCGCCTAGTTCGCCACGGCCACTGGACTGAGTCGTGCCGTCGCCGATTGTCCCGGGTTTTGCGAGACCAAGATCGACCAGCGTTCCGCACCTTGTGTCAATGACCCGCCAAAAGGAAATATCGAAACGCCTCGTAGTCGCGTCCTCCACACCTGAAGCGTAGGAAGCGAGACAAGTGGGATGGCAGCCACGTCACTTGCGATCTGCGAATCAATGGCGCTGTAGGCATCGTTAGCATCAACAGGGTTCAATTGCCCCGACGCCGATGCAAATAACGCTGCGACGTCGGCATTTTCATACGCGCCGGGGTTTTCCAAACTCACTCCCCCATTTTGTGGCATCACAAACCAGGGAGCTTCTTGACTCGGCGCCTGAGGAGCGACTCTCATTATTAGTGCGGCGTCAACTGCTCCTGCTTTCAACGCTCGCGCTGCACCCTCAGTGCCCATTTGTTCAATAAATACTGAAGAAATACCGGCGCTTTTCAATTGATCGAACAAGGTGAGGGCGAAGGTATGGCTAAATGGCAGCGACCGGTCAATTCCAATTCGAATGAGGAGCGGCGCACCGGATCTGTTGACCCAATGCCCAGCTTGAAAGGAATAACCAATAGACCCTGCAGCTGCAGCAATTGCAGGATCCAATGGCTTCACCGGGGTAGGGCGGGTCGGAGGGTCTTGATCAAAGCCATTCTCTAGGGTTGAAAGTCCAGCGAACAATGCGCTCGACAACACACCGACATTCGTCGTTGATTGCCCAACTATGGCTTGCCCAAGAGCAGCTCGGTCAACGGCAGCAGCGACGAGTTGACGCAGTGGCAGTTGGGCAAGCGGCCCTCGTCTGAGGCCAGGAACAAGGTGCACCATTGCCGAGCTCTGCCCAACAGAGACCGTCGTTCGTGGGGATTGCGAGGCGCGAAGCACATCTTGCGTGCTGAAGTTTGAGACAGTCGCAACCTGCGCTCGATTGTGCACCACGAGTTCAACTGCGGTCGTTGTCGACGAGGAACGTCGAATCACCAATCGATCAAGAGAGACCGGTGGCCCCCACCACTTGGGATTACGAACCAGTCGTACTTCTTCTCGCGAGGCACTCGAAACTACGAACGGCCCTCCCGAGACGTCAATGGTTGCTCTTGGAAGGGTGCAACCTTGCGGACCTTTCGCCAACACCGATGCCGGCAACAAGTCGCTGAACAACGTCCGCCAATCGGCGTAGGGCGCGGCAAAAGTAGCAACCACCAGCCCGGGATGACCACTTGGAACGAGCGAAGCAATGGCACGGTAACCAAGTGCAGTTGGCAATGACGTCGCCATTCCTGCTCGCCAATTCGCGATCAAGTCACTAGCAGTGATGGGGGTTCCATCTGCCCATACGGCATTGGAATTCAGCGTGTAGACGACAATCTGTGGGTCTGTACTCGACAACTCGACTTGGCTAAAAAGCGATCGATTGAGTGTCCAGATGCCTTGCTCACTCAGCACAAATGCACTCGGCAGCACGGCGGAGTGCACCAGTGAACTCATCGAGTTCAAACTTGCATGTCGAAGTGGCCAGCAATCAGCGGGATCACTCACCGTTGCAACGATTGCGGTGCCGCCCGGTTTTGGGACGAGACGCTCTGTTTGCACCGCAGACGTGCCACAGGCAGCGCTCAGCAACCCAATTGTCAAAAGAACGAGAACCAGTCTTACTGGAAGGTGGCGGCCTGCCACCGAGTTACTCACTGCAGCCTGAGATCCAAGGTGACCGTGGTGAAGAAGAAGATAAGGGCCACCGCCACAGTGATTCGGTCGAGATTCTTCTCAACGACGGTAGAGCCCTGCGCCGCTGCACCAACTGAGCCACCGAACATGTCGGACAGGCCCCCACCTTTTCCGCTGTGCAGCAACACGAGCAGAATCAGCGCAAGGGCGGTAATGACTTCAATGATGAGGTAAACGACCAGCACGAGAGTTCCTTCGTCCGTGAAGCCTCAACCGTAGCACCGCACTGCGGCGGCCACGATCTCAGAGAACGTTCCAGCATCCAAACTTGCTCCGCCCACGAGGACACCATCGACGTCAGCGCCACTCAGCAGTTCTTCGGTATTGCCTGGCTGAACTGAGCCTCCGTAAAGGACGCGAACCTCATTTGCTGCGGCAGTCCCGAGTACCGAGGCAACCACGCCACGAAGATGCGCCGCGGCAAGTTGTGCATCTTCCGCAGTGGCTGCAGCACCACTTCCGATCGCCCATACCGGCTCGTAGGCCAGCACAATCGCATCTCCGGCGTTATTTGGCAGTCCGCTGAGGGCGGCAAGCACTTGCCGAGAAAGCACTTCGTTCGTCTCGCCAGCATCGCGTTCATTGGCAGACTCTCCGACGCAGATAACCGCGACCATGCCCGCTTCAATGACGGACTTCGAGGTGGCTTGCACCGTGGCGTCGTCCATTGCATACAGCGTTCGGCGTTCCGAGTGCCCAACAAGCACGTAGCGAGTTTGCAACTTGGCCAACATCGCCGCGCTGACCTCACCGGTGAAAGCACCTTTTTCGTGGTGGCTCACATGTTGAGCTCCAAGACTGATTGGCAACTTGTCGCCTTCAACCACACTCTGGACGGTCCGAAGATCGGTGAATGGTGGATGCACGACGACCTCCACTCGACCAAGGTCGAGTTGCTTGAGCCGAAGTCCAAGATCACTCACAAGATGAATGGCCTCTTGGTGGTCTTTATGCAACTTCCAGTTTCCAGCAATAAGTGCCGTACGAGCCATAACTACCTTCCTGGGGCGTTTGATGCAGCGCGCAGTGCCGCAAGTCCGGGGAGATCGCCGAGTTCAATGAACTCCAAACTTGCACCGCCTCCGGTTGACATAAATGAAATCTGGTCCGACAGGCCAGCTTCGTTGAGCGCCAAGGCACTGTCGCCACCACCAATGACGCTAAATCCCTGACTTGCAGCGACAGCCTGTGCAACACCGAGGGTTCCAGCAGCAAAACGCTCATCTTCAAAAGCGCCGACGGGGCCGTTCCACAAAATGGTTGAGGCCTCGGCAATCCGCTCAGCAAAACGAGCCACGCTCATCGGTCCAACATCGAGTCCAATCCAGCCCTCAGGCAAATCTTCGCCATAGGTTTCAACCTGCGATGGTGGATTGGTGCCGTTGAACTGTGGTCCAAATTGACCACCTGGCTCCATGGCAACGACATCGTTCGGCAAGAGAATCTCGACTTGGCGACTGAGCAGTTCTCGGCAGGCATCAAGCTTTGTTGAATCAACCAGTGACGCTCCAATGGAATGACCTTGGGCGGCCAAAAAGGTGAAGGCCATGGCTCCACCGACAATCAGCGTGTCGACCTTGTCGGCCAAGGTCATCAAGATGCCAAGCTTGTCGGCAACCTTTGCGCCACCAACAATGGCGACAAACGGCTTGGCTGGCTCATGGAGAAGGCCACCCAAAACCTCCACTTCTCGCTGAACAAGCCGACCCGCAGCAGACGGCAAACGGCGGGCAACGCCGGTTACGGACGCATGGTTGCGGTGAGAGGATCCAAACGCATCGTTGACAAAGAAATCAAAATCATTCACGAGTGCTGAAACTGCAGCCTCGTCACAGGACTCTTCGCCAGGATGAAAGCGAACATTTTCCAGCACCTTCACCGAAGGCAACATCGTGGCCAATGTCTCAGCGACAGGCGCCATTGAATACTTCGGATCTGGTGCACCGTTCGGACGACCAAGGTGCGAGCACACCGACACGTCAGCGCCTCGCTCAAGCAAAAACTTGAGCGTGGGCAACGTTGCCACAATCCGAAAATCGTCAACGACCACTCGCTTGCCGTCACGCTCTGCCAACGGGACATTGAAGTCCGCCCGCACGAGCACTTTTTTGCCGCTCAGCTCTCCAAGGTCTTCGAGCAGCGGAAGCCCTGAAAGGGCGGAGCTTCGACCATCTGGTGCGGTCATGCGCCGACGAGCAGGCAGAGGTCGACGAGACGATTCGAGTAGCCCCACTCGTTGTCATACCAGCCAAGGACTTTCACGAGCGACGTTGCATCGTCAATTCGCTGAACCATCGTTAGTCCAGCGTCAAAGGTGCATGATGCGGGTGACGAGACGATGTCTTCAGAGACAATCGGCTCTTCGGTGTACACAAGCACCTTGCCGAGGCGGTCGGTCTTGGCCGCTGCGGAGTAGGCAGCATTGACCTCTTCCACACTCGGGTGGCCATTCACCACCGCAGTGAAGTCAGTAATTGAACCAACAGGAACAGGAACTCGAAGCGAGGTGCCATCGAGCTTGCCCTTCATGGACTCGAGCACGAGGCTGGTGGCCCGAGCGGCACCAGTTGAGCTCGGCACAATGTTGACTGCGGCGGCACGAGCACGTCGAAGGTCGTTGTGCGCTAGGTCGAGCAAGTTCTGGTCGTTGGTGTAGGCGTGGACTGTTGTCATGAGGCCACTGATGATGCCGAACGAATCGTCGAGGACCTTCACCATGGGAACAAAGCAGTTCGTCGTGCATGAGGCGTTCGAAACAATCGTGTGCTTGTCTGCGTCATAGCTGTCATCGTTCACGCCAACGACAAAAGTGGCGTCCACTTCAGTTGCCGGCGCAGAGACGATGACCTTCTTTGCGCCACCGTTTAAGTGCAGCGCAGCCTTCTCGCGGGCAGTGAAAAGGCCGGTCGATTCAATGACAACGTCGGCACCAACCGAAGCCCAGTTGAGTGCACCTGGGTCGCGCTCAGCAAACACGGCGATGCGCCTGCCATTGACAATGATGGCGTCGTCGGCAACCTCAACCGTGCCATCAAAGCGACCCTGTGAGGAGTCATAACGAAGTAGGTGGGCAAGCGTCTTTGACGAGGTCAAGTCGTTGATTGCCACAACTTCAACGTCGGCGCCGCTTGCAGCGACTGCTCGCACGAAGTTGCGGCCAATACGACCAAAACCATTAATGCCGACTCGAACCGTCACGTTGCCTCCTCGAAACTTTGGCGCGATCTACGCCAGGGTGGACATTATCGCCGCAAGGCGCACAGGGTCGTGCATTGGTCGCGCGTCGAACGAAAGTGGCGCCTCGACGACATCAATCGAAACATCTCCACGCTGCAATCCAAGGCTCGGATCAAAGATCACAAGATCAGGATGTACACCATGGTCGTCAAGCGCTTGGAGGTGGTTCTCGAGCGAACGGCCCAACGTTTCAGGTATTTGCTCTCGTAAATTCGCTACGTACACCTTTTGTGCGTTTGAAGCACGAACGGCGTCAACAATGCGAGGTGGAATGAGTGAGGCAAGCACTGACGTGAACAGCGACCCCGGCCCAAGCACGATTTGATCGGCAGCATCGATTGCGTGAAGTACTTCTTCGGGAACACCTGGAGCTTCAGGGACAAGACTGAC
Organism: Acidimicrobiaceae bacterium; assembly: GCA_947447225.1. Taxonomy (GTDB): domain Bacteria; phylum Actinomycetota; class Acidimicrobiia; order Acidimicrobiales; family RAAP-2; genus CAIQEU01. The sequence continues at coordinate 19,107 of CANFJV010000003.1, read as the reverse complement.
GGAACGGATATCAGCTCTGCGGTTGATGGCACTTTGACCGGTCACTTCCCCATCATCAGTGGTCGCTCGAAGCACTACCGGTTCACTTGTTGAGGGAAGCACTCGACCGACGCAGCCAAGCATGGATGCCGCGGCATCGAGCGCAGTAACGAGATCGCCATGGAGTTCAATGAGTCCAGCCAGCACGAGATTGCCAACCGCATGGCCCTCCAACGTTCCTGCAGAGAATCGATGCTCGAAGAGTGCGTCAAAGGATCCATTTGGAGCCGCAAGTGCAATGAGGCAGCGCCGCAAGTCGCCTACCGCCACGACGTCAAGGGCGTTGCGAAGACGACCCGAAGAGCCACCATCATCAGCGACCGTCACCACGCCAGTTACTTCCCCCGCGTAGTCACGAACAGCTCGAAGCGCGGCTGCGGCTCCGTGCCCACCGCCAAACACCACCACCTTTGGCCCACTCATCGGTCAATATCGCGGTGAAAAACATTCACCGTTGCTACGAGATGGTCGCTCACAATTTGCTTGGCCAACGCTTCGGCCACCGCAACTGATCGGTGGCGACCTCCGGTGCAACCAATCGCCACCGTCAAATAGGACTTTCCTTCTCGGGTGTAGGCCGGGATCAGTAGCGCGAGCATTGAGCGAAGTTGCTCCATGAAGGCATCGGTCTCTGCACTGGCAAAAACGAACTTGGCGACGTCTTGATTGAGTCCACTTTCCGGACGAAGTTCAGGCTCCCAATGCGGGTTTGGCAAGAAACGAACGTCAAAGACGAGATCCACATCGAGCGGAATGCCATGTTTGAATCCAAATGAGGTAATCGACGTTCTCATTGACGCTGGCGCTGAGGCCTCTTCAAACAAGTCACGCATTCGAAGCCGGAGTTGATTGGAGTTGAGTTCGGTTGTATCCAAAATCACCGTGGCTCGCTCGCGAACACTTTCAAGGGCGGCGCGCTCTTCTGCAATGGCTTCCACCACGCCAACAAGCGACCTTGGATGACGGCGACGAGTGCCCTCGTAACGGCGAACCAACACATCATCATCGGCGTCAAGGAACAACAAACTCACGAGGTAGTCGCCCTCGAGGCGTCGCAAGACCTCTTCCAATTCCTCGGCATGGACATGTCCACTTCGACCAAGGACAAACGCCACGCGTTCCGTCTTGGTTGCTGGATGACAGACGAGTCGTGCTGCATCCACAATGAGCGGTGTCGGCAGGTTGTCAATGACGTACCAACCAAGGTCTTCGAGTGCCCCGGACGCCGTTGACCTTCCCGCCCCGGACATGCCCGTCAAAATGAGTAGTCGGTGCATAGCGTCAGTCTCCCCCATCTGCATCATTCACGCGTTCATTTTCGGCAAGGTGCACTGCTGCAGTTTCATCTTGATGAAGGCGTGCAAAGACTGCCTTTCCGACAAGTTCAGGCAACCAGGTCAGCGCAGTCAAGTCCTCGCGACTCGCTGCACGAAGTTCGCGAAGGGTGCCGAAGTGGTCAATGAGGCGCTTGCGCCGAGTTGGGCCAAGACCTGGAATTTCTTCGAGTACTGAACCCGTCATCCGAGCTCCTCGACGTTGCCGGTGAAAAGAAACGGCAAACCGGTGTGCTTCATCTCGAAGGGCCTGAAGGAGGTACAAGCCATCGCTGCCTCGAGCAACGTGATTTGGTTGCGATTTACCCGGTCGATATACCTCTTCAAATTGCTTTGCCAACGAGGCGACCTCAATTTCGTCACGAAGGCCCAATTCCTCAAGTACTGCCATCACGGAGGAGAGTTGACCCTTTCCGCCATCGATCAGGAGTAATTGAGGTCGATAGGCAAAGCGACGACGCCCTGTGGTTTCAGGGTCTTCGTCAAGTCGAGAAAGACGACGTCGCAACACTTCTGCCATAGCGGCAAAGTCATCGTTGCCGTCAACGGTCTTGATAAGGAAGTGCCGATAATCACTGCGCTTCGGCACTCCATCTTCGAAGACCACCATGGAACCGACGTAATCAGTGCCCTGCAAGTGACTCATGTCGTAACACTCAATGCGAAGCGGCGCCTCTTTCAACTCAAGCGCAACTTGAATCTCGGTCAATGCCTTTGATCGAGCATTGTGATCGCTCGCACGACGAAGTTGATTTCGAGCCAAGTCCTGACGAGCGTTCTCGACCGCCATCGCCAGCACCTGACGACGTTTCCCCCGATGTGCACTCGTGATCGTGACCGGACCAGTTCGAAGTTCACTGAGCCACGTTTCTACGACCGCACTTTGCCAGGCTTCAACCTCGACACTTGAAAGCACTTGCCGGGGAATCGACGTTGCTCGCTCGGCATAGAACCGCTCAATCAAGGTCACCATGAGCTCTCCTTCAGACTGAACGTCAATGCGATCCACAATGAAGCCACTCCGGCCAATGAGACGACCGTGACGAACGTGGAGCACCGCAATGGACGCTTCGAGTTCATTGACGACGAGTCCAAAGGCATCAAAGGTGCCCGATGCGTCAACCACCACTTGTTGGCTCGAGGAGGCTTCTTCCAACGCGGCGAGTTGATCTCGTGCTCGTGCAGCGAGTTCATAGGCCCGATCGGTTGACGCGGACTCCATCTTGTTGTGGAGTTCATGCAGGATGGATTCAGTATCGCCCGAGAAGAATGCAGAAAGTCCTTCGACATACCCGTGGTACGTCGAGGCATCGACTTGACCCACGCATGGCGCACTACAGCGCCCAATGTCGGCAAGCAAACAGGGTCGTCCGTACTTTTGGTGGCGGGAGAATTTTGCGTCGCTGCACGTGCGCACGGGGAACGTCTTGACGACAAGGTCAAGGGTTTGCCGAAGGGATCGAACGTGAGGAAACGGCCCGAAGTAGACCACACCTTTGCGGCGTTTTCCCCGGTATACAAAGGGCCGTGGCCACTCATCGTTCACGGAAAGGGCAAGCCATGGATAGGTCTTGTCATCTTTCAACCGAACATTGAACCGAGGCTGATGGGCTTGGATGAGCGAATGCTCGAGCAACAGAGCTTCGACTTCGGTCCCAACAACGGTCCATTCCACTCGAGTCGCTGAGGCGACCATTTGTGCCGTGCGAATTGGGAGCTGGCCGGGAGACTGGAAATAGTTCGATAAGCGCTGACGAAGCGAAGATGCCTTCCCGACATAGATCACGCGTCCATCACGATCAAAGAACTGATAGGAACCAGGTTGATCGGGGATAGACCCACTCGGCGGACGCAACATCCCTCCATCGAACCATGCCAAAGGGGTACTTTGTCGCGACCGCCAACTACAATTGAGATAGCGGTCGCCGACCGGTATCTCCAGCAGGTGCGAATGCTTCGAATTCAACGGACACTTCCAGAGCGTTACAGCCTCGCAAATCGACCTGCGCTGATCGAGATGGTGACCAATGCCAAAGCAGCACTCGGCGATACATGCCTCATCCTCGGCCACCACTACCAACACGACGACATCATGGAATTCGCCGATGCAAATGGTGATTCGTTCGGCCTTTCCCGCATTGCCGCCTCAACGTCAGCTGCGACGAAGATTGTGTTCTGCGGTGTCCATTTCATGGCCGAATCTGCCGACATTTTGACCAGAGACGACCAGCATGTGTTCTTGCCAGACTTAAATGCTGGTTGCTCGATGGCAGATATGGCCGACATCGATGCGGTTGAAGATGCATGGGCAGCACTCGGTGAGCAACTCGACATGGATCGGGTGATGCCAATCACCTACATGAACTCCTCTGCAGCACTCAAGGCATTTGTTGGTCGTCACGGTGGTGCCGTGTGTACCTCATCAAACGCCAAGGCAGTCCTCACGTGGGCGCTCCATGACATCGTCGATGGTGCGACGCGCGCTGACAAAGTGTTGTTCTTTCCTGACCAACATCTCGGGCGAAACACCGGGTTCCAGCTTGGTTACGCCGAAGAGGAAATGATGCTGTGGAATCCACGGTTTGAGCTTGGCGGACTGACCGCTTTGCAGGTGGACTCCTCAAAATTACTGCTGTGGAAGGGTCATTGCTCGGTGCATCAGCGCTTTCGCCCCGAACAAATTGCCGACTTTCGCCAGCGATTCCCTGAGGGTCTTGTGTTGGTCCACCCAGAGTGTGCACACGACACCGTGGCCGAGGCTGACGTTGTTGGATCAACCGATGCCATCATCAAAGCCGTTCAAGCCGCACCTTCAGGTTCAGCCATTGGCATCGCCACCGAAATTCACCTCGTCAACCGCCTGGCCAAACAACACCCTGACTTGACCGTTGAGTGTCTCGACCCGTTGGTGTGCCCTTGCGCAACCATGGCTCGCATTGATCTTCCACATCTTGCGTGGCTACTTGAGTCGCTGGTCGCAGGTGAAGAGCCAAACAGGATCATGGTCGATGCCGACACCGCTGAATGGGCTAAAGTCGCCTTAGAACGCATGCTCGCGATCATCTGACGTGACGTTGCCGCTCATTGGCGCAATTGAAGCAGGCGGCACCACGATCCGTTGCGCCGTCGCTCGCACGCTCGAGGAGATGGTTGAGGTAGCAGTTGTTGACGTGCCAACGTCGAGCCCGGAGCAATCTCTCGATGTCGTCGCCACGTTCTTTCAGCCCTTCGCTGATCGAGGCGAACTTGCAGCGATTGGCGTTGCGTCATTTGGCCCGCTTAATACCGAGACCTCCACCATTGCCGACACCTCTCCAAAAATTGCGTGGCGCAATCTCAATTGGCGTCAACAACTCGTTTCTCGCCTTGGGGATCTTCGCGTCGTCGTCGACACCGATACCAATGCCGCCGTGTTGGCGGAATCTCGATATGGCAATGCCTCGGGAGTCGAAGTTGCGGTGTATCTGACGGTTGGAACCGGAATCGGTGGAGCAATTGCGGTGAATGGATCTCCTCTCCACGGAATTGGCCATCCAGAAGTCGGCCACCAATTGATCGCACGAGCGCCGGGTGACCATCACAAAGGCACCTGCGCGTTTCATCACGACTGCCTTGAAGGTTTTGCATCTGGAACCGCCATTGTTGAGCGCTACGGCGCACCCGCATCCCAACTTGACGAACTCCACGAAGGACTTCAATTTGAGGCGCACTATCTCGCGATTGCCTGTGCGAACCTCACCACCATGGTCGCAGCTGAGCGCATTGTGCTTGGCGGTGGAGTGATGGAGGCTCGTGGTCTTCGCTCACGGGTCGCAGAACGGGCCGCCCACTTGTTGAACGGTTACCTTCCCCACGGCCAGGTGCGTGACCATTCACTGTCAACCATTGTTGCGCCGAAATTCGAGAACTCTGGCCTCATTGGCGCATGGCTACTTGCTCGCGATCTGGTCTAACTGTCTCGCAGAATTTCTGCCGAGCTGTGGTAGGCAGGTTCCATGAACGCCGTCACCCTGCAACCGATAGCTGACCAGATTGGCCTCGTCACCCTCAACCGACCTGAGCGACTCAATGCCATCGATGGCTCGTTCCTCGATGGCATGGATGTGGTGCTCGATGCGTTAAGCAACCCAGCAGAATGGAGAGCCGCCATCATTACTGGTGCCGGGCGCGCCTTTTGCTCGGGGGCAGATCGCAGTGGAACTGGCGCAGCATGGACTAAACCGTCGAAGCGGGCCTATAAGACCATGTGGGACGCACAGTGTCGGCTGACCGACCAACTGACTCGCCTCTACGAACTCCCTATTCCAACCATTGCCGCAGTCAACGGTGCCGCAGTCGGTGGTGGCCTCGCAATTGCCCTTCACTGCGACATTCGAATTGCCCAACATGATGCTCGCTTTGCTTCTGCGTTCTTGACTGCTGGCTATTCCTCAATGGATATGGGAACGAGTTATCTCCTGCCAAAAATCGTTGGAGTAGGAGCCGCACGCGAGCTCATGCTGACCGGTCGCATCATCGACAGCGACGCGGCGTTCAGTCTCGGTCTCGTGAGTCGAGTGGTCTCACCAGAGCAATTGCTCGCTCAAGCGCAGTCGCTGGCCGAAGAGATTGCCACCAACAATCCATACGGTGTCTGGCAGACCAAGGTCGGACTCAATGCCGCCCTCGATGCACCCAGCCTTCGTCATGCCAAAGACCTTGAAAACCGGATTCAAGTCATGTCGGCGCTCACGGAAAACCCACGTGAAGCTGGTCGCGCCTTCATTGAACGACGAACGCCCTCATGGGAATCGCTATAGGACGTTACGAGAGCATCTTCGCTAGCCACTGACCGGTGTAGCTCTCGGGGATGGTCGCCACGTGTTCTGGTGTTCCTTCGGCCAACAACGTGCCACCACGGTTCCCGCCTTCTGGACCGAGGTCAATGACCCAGTCTGCACACTTGACGACGTCAAGGCTGTGCTCAATCACCACGACGGTGTTGCCTTGATCAACAAGGCGCTGCAACACACCGAGCAGTCTCGCCACATCATCAAAGTGCAGGCCCGTGGTCGGTTCATCTAAGACATAGAGCGTGTGTCCCGTTGGGCGTCGAGCAAGTTCGGTGGCGAGCTTCACCCGCTGAGCTTCTCCACCAGACAACGTTGTCGCTGCTTGACCGAGGCGGACATAACCAAGGCCAACATCACAGAGCGTCTGAAGATGGCGAACAATTGGCGGCTGGCGCTCAAAGAAGCTCAGTGCCTCTTCACAGGGCATTTGCAAGACGTCCGCAATGGTCTTGCCGCGAAACTGCACTTCCAAGGTGTCTCGGTTATAGCGGGCTCCCCCGCACACTTCACACGGCACATACACATCGGGCAGAAAATGCATCTCGATCTTGAGTGTTCCATCGCCAGAGCACGCCTCACAGCGACCGCCCTTCACGTTGAAACTGAAGCGACCAGGCTGGTAGCCGCGCACCTTTGATTCAGGCGCCAAGGCAAACAGCTTCCGAACGTGATCAAACACGCCGGTGTAGGTCGCAGGGTTCGACCGAGGTGTGCGGCCAATTGGGGCTTGATCGACACTGACCACTTTGTCGATGAACGAGACACCCTCGATGGTTCGGTGTCGACCAGGAAGTTCACGAGCTCGATGAATCTGATGCACGAGACTCTTGAGCAAAATCTCATTGACGAGTGTCGATTTCCCCGAACCTGAAACGCCGGTAACTGCCGTGAGTGTCCCAAGTGGGAAGGCAACGTCGAGGTCACGAAGGTTGTGTTCTTTCGCCCCGCGGACAATCAATTGGTCACCAGAGCCTGGACGGCGAGTCTTTGGAACCGCAATCGCCTTCTTGCCGGAAAGGTATTGACCAGTAACTGATGCCTTATTGGCGAGCAGTCCACCTCGACCCGTGACTGGTCCCGCGTGGATGACGTGACCACCGTGTTCGCCAGCGCCAGGTCCAATATCAACGGCGTAGTCGGCTGCCAAAATGGTTTCTTCGTCGTGCTCGACCACAATGACGGTGTTGCCAAGGTCACGCAAGCGCTCAAGCGTCGCAATGAGCCGCTGATTATCTCGCTGGTGAAGACCAATGGAAGGCTCATCGAGGACGTAGAGCACGCCAACGAGCCCACTGCCGATCTGACTGGCCAAACGAATTCGCTGCGCCTCACCACCCGACAAGGTTGCCGAAGAGCGACTGAGTGACAAATAATCAAGCCCCACGTCGAGCAAGAAGGCCATGCGCTCGGTGATCTCTTTCACCACCCGGTCAGCGATCAAGTGCTCTCGATCAGACAATGAAAGTGAGTTGATTGCGGCCAAAGCATCGCCAATCGGCAACTCGCAAAATTCTGCAATTGACAGGCCCGACACGGTAACCGCCAGCGACTCTGGCTTCAGTCGTGCTCCCGCGCAACTTGGGCAAGGAGCTTCACGCATAAAGGCTTCAATTTGTTCGCGGGCCCAGTCTGATTCCGCTTCGCCGTGGCGCCGCTTCAGCCACGGAACCACGCCTTCGAACGCTGAGGTGTAGTTGCGACTTCGACCAAAACGATTTCGGTACTTGATCTCGACGGCTTTTTTGCCAGTGCCATTGAGCACGAGATCTCGTTGTTTCTTGGTCAAGGTCGACCACGGGGCAGCCGGACTGAATCCACCTAGTTCCGCCACTCCACGAAGTAGTCCGGCAAAGTATTCAGATCGCGCTTGTGCCCACGGAATGATTGCTCCGTCATCGAGGGAGAGTTCATCGTTTTGCACGACGAGCTCCGGGTCGACTTCAAAGGTCGTGCCAAGGCCCACGCATGCTGGACATGCACCATAGGGAGAGTTGAACGAAAACGAACGAGGTGCTGGTTCTTCGAAACTCGTCCCGTCATACGAACACGCCAAGTGTTGACTGAACGGAATTCGCTCGGTTTGCCCGTCGCGTTGGAGTTCAATTTCCGCCGTTCCGCCGGTCAGTGACAGTGCCGTCTCAATCGATTCAGTCAGCCGTGTTCGTGAATTCGCCTTTAACACCAGGCGGTCAACGACCACTTCAATCGTGTGGGTTTCATAGCGAGCAAGATCCACTTGAGCCCGGTCCGCGAGTTCAATGGTTTCACCGTCGACAAGGGCTCGGGCGAAGCCTTGCTTCGCCAAGTCGTCAAGCAGGGTCGAATATTCACCCTTTCGGCCGCGAACCACCGGTGCCAAGACGAGAAAACGCGTGCCTTCGTCGAGCTCCAAAATGCGATCAACGATCTGCTGCGGCGACTGGCGCGACACCGGACGACTGCACGTTGGGCAGTGCGGATGACCAATACGTGCCCAAAGCAGGCGCAGGTAGTCATAGACCTCGGTGACCGTGCCTACCGTTGAGCGTGGATTACGAGAGGCCGACTTTTGATCAATGGAAATTGCTGGCGACAGACCTTCAATGAAGTCGACATCGGGCTTATCCATTTGTCCAAGGAACTGTCGGGCATAGGCGCTTAAGGATTCAACGTAGCGACGTTGGCCTTCGGCATAGATCGTGTCAAAGGCCAAGGAACTCTTGCCCGACCCAGAAAGCCCCGTGAAGACAATGAGTCGGTCTCGAGGTAGCTCTAAGGACACATCTTTTAAGTTGTGCTCTCGAGCACCTCTAATGACCAACTTCTGCGACATGAGCCGAGGCTACCTGAGCCAGCTCTTTATCCAACCGAAGATTCGTCACTCGTGTGGCGCAATTTGGGCCCGAAGCGTCTCGAGTTCATCGCGTAGCAATGCCGCTTCTTCGAAGTGTCGTGCCTCCGCAGCCGCCAACATCTCCGTCTCAATTTGGACCATCATTTCCTCAATCGCACCCGAGGACTCGGCGTCTTGCGTCGTTCTCGCATTGCGTCGCCGTTCATCAGCAAGTGATCGTGTTGAGCGACGTGGACTTTCGGCCTCGTCGTTATTTCTGAGGCGCCCCAAGATGTCCGACACTGCCTTGGTGATGGTGGTCGGGTCAATCCCATGTTCAGCGTTGTACGCAATTTGAACCGCTCGACGCTGCTCAGTGATGTCAATTGCTCGACGCATGGAATCGGTCACAATGTCGGCATACAGCACCACCGTGCCGCGTACATTCCTCGCAGCTCGACCCATGGTTTGAATCAGCGACGGTGTAGAGCGCAAAAAGCCTTCCTTGTCGGCATCAAGAATCGCCACAAGCGCAACTTCAGGAAGGTCAAGGCCTTCACGCAACAAGTTGATGCCAACCACCACATCTATCGTTCCGAGCCTCAGTTCTCGAAGCACCTCAATGCGGGTGACGGTGTCGATGTCAGAGTGCAGGTAGCGAACCTTGATTCGGCGATCCAACATGAAGTCCGTCAGGTCTTCAGCCATTTTCTTGGTCAGCGTCGTTACGAGGACTCGGTCACCTTGGACAATGGTCTGCTCAATGCGATCGAGCAGGTCGTCGACTTGACCTTTGGTCGGCAAAATCGTGACTGGAGGGTCGAGCAGCCCTGTCGGTCGAATGACCTGCTGGGCGAAGGTTGAAGACTGCTCAAGTTCATAGGTGCCCGGCGTGGCGGAAACGAAGACCACCTGCGGCACTCGCTTGACAAACTCATCGAAAGTGAGTGGACGATTGTCGAGTGCACTCGGAAGACGAAAGCCGTGATCGACCAGATTCATCTTTCGAGAGCGGTCTCCGGCGTACTGCCCATGAATCTGAGGAACTGCCACATGACTCTCATCAATCACGACCAGGAAGTCCTGCGGGAAATAATCGAGCAAGGTGAATGGCGGCTCCCCTGCCACCCGTCCGTCGAGGTGACGGCTGTAGTTCTCCACCCCCGAACATGAGCCAGTTTCTTGCAGCATTTCGAGGTCGTATTCAGTTCTGGAACGAAGCCGCTGCGCTTCAAGCAACTTGTTTTCCTTGGCTAACACTTGGAGCCGCTCGCGAAGTTCGTCTTCGATCGAGACAATGGCTCGGCGAAGGGTTTCTTCACCAGTTGCGTAGTGGGTTGCTGCAAACAAAATTGCGTCATCAAGTGGAGGCCCCACCTCGCCGGTCATGACGTCGAAACTCGACACCCGTTCCAAGGTGTCGCCAAAAAATTCCAAGCGAAGCGCTCGTTCCTCAAACGCCGGGTGAACCTCGATCGTGTCACCGCGTCGACGAAAGGTTCCTCGAACCAGGTTGACGTCATTTCGGTCATATTGCAGGTCGACCAATTTCCGCAGCAAGACCGCTTGGTCATACTCTTCACCAACAATGAGACCCAACATTCGATCGGCGTACTCCGACGGAGACCCAAGTCCATAGATGCACGACACCGAGGCCACCACAATCACATCTCGACGCGTCAGCAGCGAAGACGTCGCGGCATGGCGAAGGCGGTCGATCTCGTCGTTTATTGACGAATCTTTTTCGATATAGGTATCTGTTGTTGGAAGGTACGCCTCGGGTTGGTAGTAGTCGTAGTACGAGACAAAGAACTCCACGCGATTATTTGGAAACAGATCTCGAAGTTCCGACGACAACTGAGCCGCTAAAGACTTGTTTGGCTCGATGATGAGCGTTGGCCGACCAAGTTCAGCGATCATCCACGCAATCGTTGCGGTCTTGCCCGATCCCGTAATTCCCTCAAGGGTGACAAAACGTTCCCCTCCGCTGACGGATTCAACCAACGTCGCAATCGCCGTCGGCTGATCACCGGCTGGTTGGAATGGCGAAACGACTTCGAATTCAGCCACGCTGTTCGCCACCGGCGGCTACACGAGCCGCGTTAAGCCACTCCCAAAGCTCAATCGTTGCCGCGTGAAGTGCAGCCAAGTCGCCGCTGTTATCGATGACTCGCTCCGCCAATGCCTTGCGATCCTCACGAGACATCTGCGCCGCAATGCGACGTTGCGCGTCGGCCCGATCCATACCTCGGTGCCCAACAAGGCGCTCTAAGGCAAGTTCTGTTGGACAGTCAACGACCACCACGGTGTCAAAGTGCAGCATTGCTCGATGTTCTTCTCGAAGCAGGGGAACTGCGAATACCAAAATGACATCTTGATGTTCCTGGCTTGCTCGAAGTTCAATCATCTCGAGGCCTATCGCTGGATGCGTGAGTGCGTTCAGAGCCGCCAAAGCGTCAGGGTCGCCAAAGGTGACCTGGGCAAGGGCCAAGCGATCAAGGTGGCCATCGGCATCCAAAATCGACGTTCCAAAGCGCTCAACCAGCGCAGCGAGCACCGGTCGGCCTGGCTCGACGATGTCGCGGGCAACTTGATCGGCATCAATCAACACCGCACCAAATTCAACCAACAAATCAGCCACGGTGGACTTGCCCGACCCGATGCCACCACTCAGTCCGACTGCGTACATTGTTCCGCCTTCCCTGCCACCACATTCATGGCAACCTCTAGGAGAATAAACTGCCTGAGAGCACCGTGACCTTATGACCTCCCTTGACCTTGACGTAACGACGCCGGAAGTCGGCCAGGGGTCTCAGCCACGCTACGGCCGCATTACTCCTGTAGCGCTCCTCGCGCTCATTGCGTACGTCCCTTCCCTGATGGCCCGACCGGGTTGGGTTGCCGCCGACACCAAGGCCTACTTGTACCTCAATCCCTCGAAATTGATGTCAAGTGCGTGGTCAATGTGGAACCCTGACGTCGCACTTGGGACGGTGACCCATCAAAACATTGGCTATCTGTTCCCCATGGGTCCTTACTTTTGGACGATGCAGAGTCTCGGGTTTCCCGACTGGGTAGCGCAACGCCTCTGGATGGGCACACTGTTTTTTGCTGCCGGCCTGGGTTTTTACTGCTTTGGTCGCCTCATTGATCTCCGTCGACGCGGTGCGCTAGCCGGCGCATTCGTCTACATGTTGACCCCATTTGTTCTTGACTACATCACTCGTATTTCGGCCATCACGATGCCATGGGCCGCGCTCGGCTGGATGTTGTGCTGCATCGCCCTTGCACTGAGAAGGGGTGGGTGGCGTTACCCAGCGCTGTTCGCACTTTGCGTCGCAATTGTGGGTGGCGTAAATGCAACCTCAATCCTCTTTGTCGGATTGGCACCAACGCTGTATCTGGTCTACGCCGTGGTATCGACCAAGGAGGCAACCACCAAAGCTGCACTCCGTGTTGTTGGAAAGATTGGCGTTCTCACCTCGATCGTCTCGCTGTGGTGGGTTGCTGGCCTGTGGGCAGAAGGCGCCTACGGCATCAACATTTTGAAGTACACCGAGACCATTCCAACAGTGACCTCCACCTCGCTTGCCTCCGAGGTTTTTCGTGGACTTGGGTATTGGTACTTCTACGGAAGAGATACGTCAGAGCCTTGGACTGCTGCGGCCGCCCCTTACGTCAGTTCCTATTGGGCGATCGCACTGAGTTTTGCCATCCCTTCGGCATGTTTGCTGGCCGGATTTTTCGTGAAATGGCGCTATCGGGCCTTCGCCGTCTGGGTCACCGTTCTCGGAGTTGTTCTTGCCGTAGCGGCATATCCACTCACCAAACCAACGCCCTTTGGCAGCGCGCTGAAGGCTGCGGCAGAGTCCTCCACCGTTGGGCTAGCGATGCGGTCCTCCAATCGAGTCCTACCCATTGCCGTGCTTGGACTGGCGCTGATGTTGGCAGCATTCGTCTCGGCAGTAGTTGAACGCAAGCCGAAGTACGGCACCTGGCTGCTTGTGGTCACCGTTTTGGCCACGTCTGCCAACTTGTCGCCGCTGTTTACCGGATCCATTGTCGCCACCAACATGGCTCGCAACGCGGAGAAACTCCCGCAATCGGTGACCGATGCATCGAACTACTTAAATTCGGTGCACCCGGGAACGAACGTGCTCGGCGTCCCGGGCGAAGACTTTGCCTATTACACCTTTGGCACGACTGCTGATCCGATTTGGCCGAGCCTGCTTGACCGTCCATATCTGGCCCGCCAAGCCGTGGTGCAGGGCGAACCAGCTTCGGCAAACCTGCTGCGCGCCTTTGATGAGAGCATCCAAAACGGCACGATGCCAAAAGAAGCTCTAGCGCCGACCGCAAGCCTCATGGGATCAGGCGATCTGCTCTTGCAATCAAATCTTCCGACCAACCGCTATGGGCTGAACCAACCGCAGGTGTTGTATCTCAATCTCTTTACGCCCACCCCAAAGGGTCTGAGCGAGCCAGTCGCGTTCGGAGACCCATCAGAAGTGGCCGCGATTAAGCGCAAGGTCTACGGCCCAGAAGATCTCGCCATTGCGCCAGGCTCGCCATATCCTGCACCGTTGCTTTCCTACGCCGTAACAAGTCCTCGCCCACAGCTTCGTTTTGAGAGTTCCGTCTCACCATTCCTCGTTGCCGGAGATGGAGAAGGCATTGTCAACATGGCGGGACTTGGCGTCTTGCCGACCAATGCGTCGATTACCTACTCCGGCTCTGTACGCGCAACAAATCCTGCTTTTGTCCGGGCGCTGCAGAACAACGCAACGCTGGTGCTTACCGACTCCAATGTTCGCTCCCTCGACTCGTGGGGAACACTCGACAGCACCTTCGGCTACCCAATGATGGCGGATGAAACGCCGCTCGTCGCCAATCCAGCACAACAGTCTCTACCTATTTTTTCCAATACTTCTTCGGATCTTCAAACCGTTGCGCTGTACCCCGGCATCACACAAATGGCCGCAACCTCCTATGGAAACCCCATTACGAATAATCCTGAGAACCAAGCCGCAAGTGCCTTTGATGGCGACCAGCGAACTGCGTGGACCGAAGGCGCCTATCAATCAGCCATCAACCAGACGATCCACCTCGGTATTGATCACCAAGTAACCGCTGATCATCTCAATATCCTTCAGCCTGCCCTTGAAGACAGCGGACCGCGCCACATCACCAAGATCACGGTCCATCTCGATAATTTCCACAAGTCATTCACCCTCAATGAGTCATCGCTCGCGATCAACGGCGTTGCTTCCGTTGGCCAACGCCTTGGGTTCAAGATGCGATCGTTCTCACATTTGTCCATCACCATTGACGCCACGAATCAGCCAGCGCTCTCCGATTTTTCTCGGGCGAATGCTGTTGGACTCGCTGAGATTGGTATTGACAATGTGACGCCGATTCACGAGAGCCTTCGGCTCCCCACCGACTTGACGAAAAAAGTTGGCACTGCGGCTATCAATCACCCGATGTTGATCACACTCAATCGTTCAACGCTCCCCTATCACGGGCTGAATCGTCTCGTGACTTTGCTCAATCCACGCAGTTTCTCTGGGTCTGGCTTGCTGCGTCTCAACACCGAAGCCTCAGACGCCTCCATCAACGCATTGCTCCAGCGAACTGGCCCACTCTCGCAGCCAACCACCTCAGGGGTGCGCGTCGTTGGGACGAATTCCACCAGTCGCCTGCCAACCACGGTGAATGCTGGCTCATGGTCTGCCGTTGACGGCAATGCCAACACTTCGTGGGTACCGGAGAGCTCGCTCGCCGCTGGTCAGTCCATGACCGTCAATTTGGCCTCACCAATTACGGTCGATCACCTCAATCTTGATCTCATCAACGACTATCACCACAGCCTGCCAAGTGAAATTTCACTCAGCAATGGTTTGCAAACCGTCACGGTCTCGATGCCGCAGATTCCTCCGCCAGCAAGCCAAGCAAACGGTGCCACCTCTGCAGTCACTGTGCCGCTTCCAACCGCACTTACCGGCACCAATTTCACCTTTGCAGTGACCAAGAAGATCGCACCAAAAATCATCGATTTCTCGATGTTTGGGCCTGCTTCCCTCCCGTTTGGCATTGCCGAACTCGGACTGCCAGGAACGGTTGCTCCACCGACCCCCACCACCATCACCATTCCCTGTCGAGCCGACCTCTTGAGCGTCAATGGTGTGCCGATTCCAATTACCGCGACGGGATCGGTTGCTGACCTCACCTCAAGCACCGGCGTGCACTACTCAACGTGCCAACCAGCGTTGTTTGCAACGGGTCTCAACAGCATCATTGGTGCTCGTTCGGCTGATATTCCTCTGACGGTCGACCTCGCAGCGTTCGGTTCAGCCGCAGGTGGCGGGCCGATGGCCTTCGGCCCAAACGGCCTCCAAATCACTGATGCACCAGCTGCAGCAGACTTGTCGTTGCGCCAAGTGAAGCGCACACTTGCGACAGGAACACTGATTGGCACTGGGCAAGCGGGGACCTTGGTCTTTGGCCAAAGTTTGAGTTCAGGCTGGCGACTCAGCATTGATGGGGTCATCGTGAAGCCCGGCCCTCGTCTCGTTGATGGTTATGCCAACGGTTGGGACCTACCGGCACTTGCCGTTGGCACTACTCACGACATTCGTCTTGAGTGGACGCCCCAGCGAACGGTGGACTTCGCCCTCTATGCATCCTTTGGCGGACTCCTCGTCGTCCTTGGCTTCATCATCTTGCCGAGGCGTCGACGTCTTGGTGCTGAACATCAACTCAGTGAGCCACCAACGCTGCTCTCTCGCTCATCGTCGCTTCGGTCAATCGGCCGACCTCGCATCATGGTCACTTCACTTGCCGTACTTGTTGGTGCGCTCATCACCCAATGGTGGGCACTCATTCCCCTGACCCTTGCTGCACTCGTGATGACGCGCCTTCGACGCGGCCGATTGATACTGGCCGTGGCCACGGGAGGAGCATTATTCACCGCATTGGCCTCTGCCACACTTCAAGCCCACTCATGGCCATGGAACATTTTGTGGCCGCAGCACTTCGGCACCGCAAATGCTGCGGTGTGGTGTGCTTTAGCCATCTCATTCCTCGATGCAACCATTGAGCACTCTGCACTCCACCGACCCTCTCCACCGAGTTCGGACGAAGACCTAGAGGTCGAGAACCCTCCAGTCGATGACCCTGACGTTGAGGAGTACCCTGCGCACCTCGAAGATGACCTTCGTGAAGATGAAGGGGCTGCAGCCATTTCCTTGAGCGAGGTCGATACTTCTTCCCTGCCGCCTCGAGAAGATCCTGAGGCCACGCACGAGTCATTCGCCATTGGATCAAGTGTGTTCGACGGTGCGCCATTGACGGCAACTGCTGCTGGCGCCGTACTCGGTGGTGTTGCTGGCGTCGCTGAAATTGGCCTTGCTGAGGTCGCAGCGAAGCCTGGTGTGCGTGAACATCCTGAGCCCGTCGCTCCTGCGGTGGACTCGGAAGAGTTCCCGCTTGCACTTCCGACCGGTATCCGGCGATCCATTGCGCTCTTCCGAGTGTTTCGGGTTGAACAAACAGATCCAGATCGCTTCTATCGCACCTTGGCTGAAGACACCGCCAACCAATTGGCGAGTTTTGCCCCGCTGTTCAATAGAACCATTGTCGATGTTGGTGGCGGGCCTGGCTATTTCAGTGAAGCATTTGAAAGCCGTGGTGCCAAAGTCATTCTTGTTGAACCTGATGCTCGCCCCATAGTTCCTCGAGACCCGTCGCTTCCCTTCTCCACCTTTGAAGAGCGCCATGATTATGCCGTCCTGCCCGGTCGCCTCCATGAACGACGCACAATTTCTGGCGATGGAATGCGTCTTCCCTTTGCCGATAACTCCGTTGATATTTCCTTCTCCTCGAACGTGCTCGAGCATGTCCCGGACCCGAGTGCCTTCTTCGATGAGGCACTTCGCATTACCAAGCCAAACGGCACGGTGTACTGCTCCTTTACCGTGTGGAGCTCACCTTGGGGCGGGCATGAAACGTCCCCCTGGCACCACTTCGGTGGCGAATATGCGGCTCGACGCTATGAGAAGCGCCACGGCCGCCCTCCAGGCAACCGCTTTGGCACCTCGCTGTTCAAGGTCAGAGTGAAAGATGCCCTGAAGCTCGTCCGCGAGCGAGAGGACATCTCCTTAGTGTGGGCGTTCCCTCGTTACTACCCCGACTGGGCATCGTGGATCATTCGCGTACCTGTCGTTCGCGAATTTGCCACGTGGAACCTCTTGCTGGTCCTGCGCAAAGATGTCAGCGTGAGCGAAGACGCTGTTGTTCGGCCACCTCGGCAAGGGCTTGGAACGCCACTTGCGCCGTTCGGCCCCAGCGAAAGAGCTTTGCGTTTTCAAGCGCCCCAAGACTGAGTTCACGTCGAAGCGTCTCGTTGGTGAGCACCGCAACCAACGCGTCCACGAACTTCGGTCCAGGCTCGGTCAACAACCCTGACACCCCATCCACTACCGCATCTCGATGACCCGCGATATCTGAAGCAACCGCCGGCGTTCCGCACGCAGCGGCTTCGGTCAACGTCATTCCCCAACCTTCACGCAAACTCGCAGAGGTGACGACCCAAGCACGCTGATAGAGCGAAATCAGCTCTTCGTCGTCCAGATGTCCCGCAAGTGTCAACCAGCTTTCTGCGTGGTGCGTGCGAATGAGTGATGCAAGGTCTGCGTGAAGATAGCCCTCGCCAACAATGACGGCAACCAGGTCAGGGACCTCTCGTTTTGCCGCAACAAGTTGCTCAATGAGCAGATCAATGCGCTTGACGGGAACCAAGCGACCTACCGCAACCACCGTTGGAACCTCTGCGCGTCCAACTCCTGGCTGGAAGCGATCTTCAATGCCAGGGGCAATGACGTCGATGTGGTCGCTTGACAGATGGAGCTGCTCAATGATCTCGTGCTTTGACGACTCCGACAGGGTGAGGACTCGACTCGATCGATACATCGGAGGGGCGAGGCGCTTCTCAATCGTCTCGCCCACCCATGCCAACAGCGGCGAAAGTGCGAGTTTCCACATTGGCCCATGGACGTGATGAAGGATGACAACACGGGGGCCTTTGAACCACAGTGGTCCAAAAAACGGCATACCGTTCCAAATCTCGACCAACGCTTCGTCACGTCTCCAGCGGCGACGCAGTCCCTCGATCATGACTTGGAAGAACACTTGATAGCGACCGCCGCGCCGCACCACGGTGTAGCCATCTCGAATAATGCGTTCTGGCTGTCCAGGAACCATCGACGTGCGAAGCTCCACGGTGAGGCCGGCTGCACTCCAGCAGGCTGCAATGCGATGCGCATGAAGCTCTGAGCCACCTGCTTCGGGATCATCAAGATCCCTCCATGCAACCATGGTGATCGCAGAAATTCCCGAGTCGGCCGCCAACGCAGAAATAGCCTCGATGGAAGCGGCATCGTTTGCGTGATTCTTGTCGCCCACCACTGCGCCGCCTCCCTTTGACTCGGGCAATGCTACAAGCGCCAGCCAGAGCAAGGACTGCGACAGTAACCGCTCGATGTTCACCTCGCGAGCTGAACCACTGCCTCGAAATACTTCAATGGCCAATCGAGTAGGTGGAAGCTCTTTTGCTACCGGTTCCCCATGAGATGCGTGGCGACCGTCAAACCCTCGTCTCGTTCCTCCAACTTGAGTGTTCGACGATCTCTCCACTTGAGAATTGGTTGTTCAACGAAATGGTAGGACGCCGATGCGGTAGCCAACGAGAGCAGGAGTGTGAGGCTGAACATCCAGAAATAACTTGAGACATGACCACCCACTACGGTGCGAATCGGGGCATGCCAGAGGTAAAAGCCATAAGAAATTCGACCGAGATAGGCAAGTGGTGCAACCGAAAGAAGCCTCGAGAGCCGGCTTTCGCTGCTCGTAACGAGAAACCCAATAACGAAGGTGGCAGAAAGTGCCACCACACTTTGCGTATAAGGCGAGAGAAACTGCAATGCCGCTTGTTGCGTAATCACCGCGAAGATGATCACAAGTGACGGAATGACCAATGCCGAACAGACGGACTTCACAATCTTGGGCTTGACGAAAAAGAGAGTCGCAAGCG
>CANFJV010000002.1 GCA_947447225.1 Acidimicrobiaceae bacterium | reverse complement strand
TCAACCCATTGAGTTCGCCAAGATTTTGCTCTGTTTATTCTTCGCCTCCTACTTTGCCGAAAACCGAGAGCTGCTATCGGTCAACTCCGCCCGTATTGGCAATCGGCTGTTTTTGGACCCTCGGCCAATGTTTCCAATTTTGGCCGTGTGGGGTCTGACCATGGTCGTGATCGGTGGCGAGAACGATATTGGCTTTGCCCTGCTTGTGTTTACCGTCTTCATCGCACTGTTGTGGGTGACGACCGGTCGCTGGGCCTACCTCGTTATTGGATTTTCCATGTTTGCTGTTGGCGCGTATATCGCCAGCCACCTTTTTGCACAGTTCAACCAACGTGTGTCGATTTGGCTCGATCCATGGACTCCTGATCTCATCAACGGCCGAGGTCGCCAAATTGTCCAAGGTTGGTTCTCGCTGTCCTCTGGAGGCCTGACAGGTACCGGTCTTGGTCAAGGCCAGTCGGGTCGTTGGGTCTCAGAAATCACCAACGACATGATTGTCACGTCTATTGGTGAAGAACTTGGCTTGCTTGGCGCGAGCATCGTCGTTATTTGCTTTGTGTTTTACGTTGGTGCCGGTATGCGCACGGCACAGCGCGCTCGTTCGGCCTTCAGTCGACTTGCCGCCGTTGCAATGACGTTGATCGTTGGATTGCAAGCATTCTTTATCTTGGCTGGCGTCTTGCGCTTGCTGCCCCTCACCGGAATTGCATTGCCCTTTGTGGCCTACGGCGGTTCAACGCTGATGGCCAACTACATCTTGACGGCAATCCTCATGCGCATCTCCGACGAAGAACCTGGAGTCCCCCCGGCGCGACCGGGAGGCCCAACGATTGTTGAAGCGCCTAGTCGCAGAGCGTTACGTCGACAAGGATCGGCGCCCGACCCGGGTGTCGCAGCGCAAGGTTGATTGCGTCTGAAGGTCGACACTCAAGCACCACTCGCCCAGATGGCGACAACAAGTCAACTTCGGCAACGTAATTGCCATTGACCATGCCGGTGATTCGTGCAGCCACCACGTCGACGCCAGTGCGCTTGAGGGCTAAGGCAAACAGATCATGGGTTGTTGGTCGAGGTGCTGGGCGCTCTTCTGTGATGGCCGCAATAGCGGCGCCATCGGCGAGGCCAACGGGAATCTGAAACGACCGAAATGGTGGGTCATTTTCCTGCATGTTGACCGTGGCAAAGGTGTCGGGCAAATCCACAATGACACTGCCGATCATCATGACGGCGAAATCCGCCATCTTTTGCATCGGCGCCACAGCTCCTTCGAGTTCATCTTCACGGTGTTCTTCGCCGCTCATCGACCTCTCCTCCTCGAAACAGATAGCGCCACACCACAGGTGGCATAAAAACAGAGCATTGCAGATCCGCCGTAACTGACAAACGGTAGTGGAATACCAGCCACAGGCATGAGCCCCATGGTCATTGCTGCATTTTCAAATGCAGAGAAGGCAATAAAGGCAAAAATTCCCATACAAAGGACTCGCCCAAGGGTGTCGCGGGCACCCATCGCAACGAGTAACACTCGCCAGCAAATGGAGAAAATCAGAATGAGCATGGCGACTGAACCAATGAAGCCAAGTTGCTCCCCGACGGCACTGAACACAAAGTCGGTCAACTGAAACGGGACATAACCAAGGCTTGTTTGTGCACCATGGCCAATTCCTGCACCAAATAGTCCGCCAGCACCAATGGCATTTTTCGCCTGAAGAACGTTGTAATTGGCCGTCACGATGTCCGGCACCGTTGAATTCGGATGCAAAAACGCCGTAAGTCGAAGTGCTTGATAGGGCTTCACGATGTGGAAATTGAACGCGGCAACAACGGCAAGTGTCGTCAGCACCGCCAGAGAAGAAATAACACGCATCGGGATTCCTGCGGCGACGAGTAGCGAGTAGATCACCACCACCATCACTGCAGCGGTGCCAAAGTCGGGTTGGATGAAAATGAGCGACATCGGCACACCCGACATCAACAGCACGCGAGAGATGTCGCGCCAGGTCAGTCCATCAGGGCGCCGTGCCGCATAGGTCGCTACGGCCAAGATCACTGCGAGCACAGCAAATTCACTCGGTTGCAGCTGAATAAAGCCAAGGTTGAACCATCGCGTTGCGCCAAATTGGGTCGTACCGATTCCAGGCATCATGACGCCAACGAGCGCAAAGAGCACCGCAACATAGGCCGGTGTCGCCATCCGCTCAAGGCGGTGGTAGTCAATATTTGCCAACACCACCATGATCACCATGCCAACGAGGGCGAAGGCAAGCTGGCGGCTGCCATAGTGGAAGGACTCTTGCGCCGCGGTGTACACCATGACGACGCCAATGAGAGAGGTCACAATTGGGGCCAACAGTAACCAGAGATCGAAACTCAATACTGCTGATTGCAGGCGATCAAGCGTTGGATTCCGGGCCATTACGACGTCTCCGCTACTGCTGACCACAAAATCTCAACGGGAACGTCGCGACCAGTCCAGCCACACAGCTGATGTCGGGCTTGGTGCACCAACATCGCCAGCCCGCCAATCCCAATCGCACCAACGGCATCTGCCGCACGAAGCAGTGGAGTTACTCGTGGTGCATACACCGTGTCGAATACCACTTGACCTTCTCGAAGCAACGCAGGGTCAACCGCACACCGCTCCGCCGTCAAGGTTGCAGACATGCCAAGTGGCGTGGCATTGATGACGAGGTCGGCCTCAGAAATGGACTCGTTGTCGCCAGCGCGCGACCCACCGCCGGCCAAGCGAGCAAGTGATTGTGCAGCCTCAGGTCGGCGAGCCACCACGCAAAGATCTGCTCCAGCATCAGCCAACGCCACCGCAATCGCTGCAGCGGCTCCCCCTGCTCCAATCAGCGCAACCTTCTTGCCTTCGGGGGCAAAATTGACCTGTTCAACAAGCGCATCGAGAAATCCCTGTCCGTCAGTTGATGAGGCATGGACGGCGCCATCAACAAACGTCAGGCAATTTGCGACACCAAGCCGTTCAACGGTTGCAGTTCGTTCTTGAGCAAGCGCCACCACTGCGTGCTTATGGGGCATCGTGACACTCGTGCCAATTGCGTCAACAGCGGCGAGACCGGCCACAGCTTTTGCTAAGCCTTCTTCAGCGACCGCAAACCCAACAGACACTGCATTGACACCAAGTGCCGCAAATACTGCGTTGTGGAGCGCTGGGGACAACGAATGCGCGACGGGCCAACCAACTACGCCTGCCAATCTCGTCGACCCAGAGATCTCCATATCAGCCAATACCGTTCTCGGCCGCAATTCGCTCATTCGCGAGCTGTTCGTCAAAGGTGGTCGCGAAGGCTTCAGTGCCATCATGGCTGACCAAGGTGAAATACAGCCACGTACCTTGCGGCGGATGCACCGCAGCGGCAATGGCTGCTGGTCCTGAAGTCGCGATCGCAGTTGGCGTGAGCCCGTGATTGAGATAACTGTTGTAGGGGTTGCTCAGTCGAAGCATTGCGGGGGTAACGGCTCCCCCATCTCGGCCGAGGCCATACAAAATCGTGGCATCCATCTGCAGTGGCATCGAGTGAGCGAGTCGGTTGTAAATCACCCGAGCAACCTTCGGCATGTTCTTTTCGAAGTAGCCCTCTTTTTCGACGATTGAGGCAATGATGGCAATCTCATACGCCGTTCGGCCCTCAATCATCGTCTGCGGTGTAAGACCAGCATCTGCAGCCATCTTGGTGTATCGATCAACCATGGCTTGGAGGAGCTCTCGCGGTGTTTCTCCTGGCGTCACGGTGTACTCACCCGCTGCGACAAGGCCTTCCAAGGTTGACACCCCAGGTGGCTGGAAAGGAGACGTTACCGAGCCATCAGTGGTTGCGGTCATGAAGTCCGTGCCGAATTTTGCTCCAAACAAACTGAGAACTTCACCGGCCGTTCGCTGCGCAGTTTCTCGCAACGTAAAGCCAACAGGAATCGAAACAACTGCAACATTGGGTCCACCGTTCAACACCGCTTTTACGGTGTTCATTGGTGAGTGCTGATGAAACTGATACTGGCCAGGTCGAACCGTTGGGGCGCCAGCCACGAGGGAATAGGCCTTAAACAAATTTGCATCTTCCAAAACAGCGTCGGCTTCCAACTTCGAATACACCGACCCCGAGGCTTCTCCGGAGTTCACCGTCACAATGACCGTCGAGCCCTGGCCACCGAGTGGATGAAAGGCGTTGACCACGTAGCCAACGACGAGCAGTGCCAACACCGCTGCTCCACCGAGTAGGAGCCGTGCCTTTGAGGTTTTGTTGACCTTTCGACCGTGTGCCGGGCGATGATGACGCGGTTCAATCGGCGTGGCGTCGTCAAGCGTCATGGTCAAGGTCTCCTCGTTGTGCGGAAAGGTAGGCCTCAAGGAGAACCGTTGCGGCGGCACTATCAATTCGCTGACGAGCAGCCTTACTTGAGGTGCCTGCTTGTTGGAGTTGACGTGCTGCAGATGTCGTGGTGAATCGCTCATCAAAACAAGTCACCGAAATGCCGTGGGGTGCAAATGCAGTTTCGAGCGCAACGGCGAACTCGCGCGCCGCACGTGCTGCGTCACCTTCGGCGCCGCCGAGTGACAGAGGTTGCCCAACCACGACACCGGTCACGCCCTCTTCGAGGCCGAGGTCGACAATGCGGGTGACCGAGGCGCCGTCAGCGATAATCACGTCGCGGGGAAAAGCCATGGTTCGACGCGAGTCTGATACGGCAATGCCAATGCGAACACTCCCGGGGTCAACACCAAGGATTCGCCCGGCTGGCAGCGTCATCGTCACGCCTCAACCAACTCCGCGGCCTTCGCAAGTAGCGCAGGAATCCCAGAGGCGTCTCGTCCTCCGGCAACGGCAAGATCCTTTGCCCCTCCTCCGCCGCCGCCAACAAGTGGAGCGAGTTGTTTGCACAGAGCGCCCGCGTCAACTGCGCCGTCGCTCGCGACGCCAACAGCCACTTTCCCATCGCTGTTCGCCGACGCCACAATGGCGACGGACACGCCACGGCCACGAAGTGCCTGAACGAGCGAACGCACGTCATCGCCGCCAAAGCCGTCGACTTGGGTGATGACCTTTGCGTTCGTTGCTTCCCCGGCTAATTGTCCAGCCAAGGTGTCGATTTGGCTTCGACGCATTGACGTCAATTCCTGCTCTAGCGCCTTCGAACGGTCGATTTGGCGAGAAATCGCTGCGGAGAGTTGCTCTGGCTCAGCCTTCAAGAGTGCTGCTGCGTCTCGAATAGCCGCCTCAGCTGCTCGAGCACGAGCAATGGAGACAAACCCAGTTGTGGCTTCTACGCGGCGCACACCTGCACCAATTGAGGCTTCCGACAAGACCGAGATTGTCCCGATCGTGCCGAGTCGGTCGACGTGGGTTCCACCACAAAATTCAAGACTGTGCACTCCAGCGCGAACCACGCGCACCCGGTCGCCGTACTTGTCACCAAAGAAGGCAACTGCTCCCATTTGTTCAGCTTCAGCCTTGGTCGCATCCACCGTCTCCACCCCGCCATCGCCCAGCACATCTCCATTGACGATGCCCAAGACGGCATCAAGTTGCTCTTCGGTCAATGGACCGTCATGGGTAAAGTCAAACCGAAGCCGCTCGGGCTCAACGAGTGAACCTTGTTGGCGCACATGATCCCCAAGCACTGAACGAAGCGCCGCATGCAGCAAGTGCGTTGCGGTGTGGTTGCGTCGGATTGCATCTCGACGCTCTGCGTCGATCTCCGCCATGGCCTCTTGACCAACTTCAATGACGCCGTCAATGCGAACGCGGTGCGCCGTCAAGCCAGGCAAGACACTGACGGTGTCGATGACCGCTGCCGTGCCGGTCTCGGTGGAAATTGTTCCGGTGTCACCAACTTGGCCGCCACCTTCGGCGTAAAAGGGTGTCTGATCCAAGAACACTTCGCAGGTCTCGCTTGCAGGATCGCCAAGAATGGCGACAACTCGAGCACCCGTTCGGTAGCGATCGGGCGTGCGGCCAACAAATGCAGTTTGGCCTTCTTGCTGGAGAAGTTCGCGATATGCCGCTTCGTCAGCATGGCGTGGCTGACGAGTTGCCGCACGAGCCCGCTCACGCTGGAGCGCCATTTCGGCATCAAAACCTTCAACATCTACCGTCACACCCGCTTCGGCAGCGAGCTCCACCGTGAGTTCAATCGGGAATCCATGGGTGTCATGCAACTTAAATGCGGCAGCACCAGCCAACTTTTGCCCGCTCCCGAGCGACGAAATGTCATCGTTGAGCAAGGTGAGTCCGGAGCGAATCGTCCGGTTGAAGCCTTCTTCTTCACGCACGAGCACCGAGGTGATCCGGTCAAGCTCACGGAGCAAGGTGGGGTGCGCTTCGGCCATCGTTTCGGCCGTTACTGCAGCGAGACGCTCAACAATCGGGGCTTCGGTGCCGGTTCTGCGAGCAGCAAGCATGGAGCGCCGGATGAGGCGACGTAGGACATATCCACGGCCTTCATTCGATGGCGTCACGCCGTCACCAACGAGCATCGTCATGGCTCGACCATGGTCGGCCAAGATGCGAAGTGCAATGTCATCGCGCTCTGACCTACCGGAGGTTGCCCCGGTGAGCGATTGTGCGGTCTCCATAAGTGGGACAAACAAGTCAGTGTCAAAGATCGATTCTTTGTTCTGCAGAATCGCTAGCACGCGCTCCAATCCAGAACCGGTGTCAATGTTCTTGCGGGGAAGTTCCTGCAAGTCGCCATTTGCTTGGCGGAAATACTGCATGAACACCAAGTTCCAAATCTCGACGAACCGGTCTTCGCCCCCAAAGGCGGGGCCACCATCAGCGCCGTAGGCCGGTCCTTTGTCGACGTAGATCTCCGAACATGGGCCGCAGGGACCAACGTCGCCCATACGCCAGAAGTTGTCCTCGCCCATGCGCTGAATGCGCTCGGGGCGAACGCCAACCCGGTCAATCCACAGGTCGGTCGCGTCTTCATCGGTGTCATGCACGGTCACCCAAAGCCGTTCTGGGTCAAGGCCCATGACCTCGGTCAACAGCCCCCAGGCCATGGTGATCGCTTCAGGCTTGAAATAGTCGCCAAACGAGAAATTGCCAAGCATCTCGAAAAAGGTTCCGTGGCGCTGCGTGGTGCCAATGATGTCAATGTCTGACGTGCGGATGCAGCGCTGCACTGAAGTGGCACGAGGAAATGGGGCAACTTCGTCGCCGGTGAAATATGGCTTGAATGGCACCATTCCCGCAATGGTGAATAGCACCGTTGGGTCGTGAGGAATCAGACTGGCCGAGGGAACCTCAACGTGGCCCCTCGCCACGAAATAGTCGGTAAAGGCTTTGCGGAGTTCGTTCGCACGCATAGGTCAAGCCTACCGGGCGATTAGGCGTCTTCTGAAGGCAGGCCCTCGTCACGACGACTCGCTCGCCACGCGCTGCGTTGTGGTTCTGCTCCGTGAGCAAGTGCTCGGTAGTACTCGTGCGCGTCGAGGTCCTCTGGTCGATACTGCTGGTCGACCCAGCCACGAGGATCCTCATGTGGATAGCGGTAGTCCACCCCATGCCCAAGCACCTTGGCTCCGCCATAGTGTCCGTCTCGCAAGTGAGCGGGAACGTCCATCCGAGGCAGTGCAGCGTCGCGCTCGGCCAAGCCCAGTGCCACGGTGACCGAATTGGACTTTGGCGCAAGCGCCAAATGGATGACTGCTTGCGCCATGTTGAGCTTGGCTTCGGGCAAGCCAACAAGGCGCACCGCATCTGCGGCAGCACTCGCAAGCACCAAGCTCATCGGGTCGGCCATTCCAATATCTTCAGACGCCAAGATCACTAATCTTCGTGCGAGAAACACCGGATCTTCTCCCGCATTGAGCAGCCGCAGCATCCAGTAGAGCCCGGCGTCTGGGTCAGAGCCACGAATCGACTTAATGAAGGCAGACACTTGGTCATAATGCGTATCGCTTGACCGGTTCAGGAGCACACCTGATCGCGCGGCCAACAGATCTTGCTCACTCACAAAGGGACGAGGATCACCGCCACGAGCGCTCGCGAGCGATGCGGCAACTTCCAAGGTTGTCAGTAGCGCACGAGCATCACCGTCGACTTGCTCGATGAGGCGGGCTCGAACCGCGATCGGCAACTCCACCCCTTCTTCTGCTGCACCCCGGTCGGCCAGGAGTTCAAGCGCCACGGTGTCAAGTGGTGCAACCCGCCACAACGTGGCTCGAGAAAGAAGTGGCGCATTGATTTCGAAGAAGGGGTTTTCCGTCGTGGCCCCAAGCAGCACGACCGTTCCATCTTCTACCGCTGGCAGCAAGGCATCTTGCTGTGACTTCGAGAAGCGATGCACCTCATCGACGAACAAAATGGTGCGCTCGCCGCGTTCGCCGAGACGCAAGCTGGCGCGATCAATGGCGTCACGAACATCTTTGACGCCTGCGGTGACTGCCGACAGTGATTCAAACACCATGTGGGAGTGCGTAGCAATCAGTCGTGCAAGCGTGGTCTTTCCCGTACCAGGTGGTCCCCAAAGAATCCCCGACGTCACTCGCTGTTGCTCAACCAGCACCCGAAGCGGCGCACCGACGCCAATGAGGTGATCTTGACCAACAACGTCACTGAATTTCTTCGGACGAAGTCGGGACGCAAGTGGACCTTTTGCCGCTAGCCGCTCCGCAGCCTTTGCAGCGAAGAGATCGTCGGTCACGTGGCCTTTGGCACCACTCGAATGCCAAGTTCAGCCATTTGCGTTGCGGGAATGGCAGACGGCGCACCGGTCAACAAGTCGGCACCCGACTGCGTCTTTGGAAACGCAATTACCTCACGAATGTTGTTCTCGCCTGCGAAAATCGCGACAAGGCGATCAATGCCAAAGGCAAACCCGCCGTGTGGTGGTGCGCCGAAGCGGAACGCACCGAGCAAGAAGCCAAATCGGGCTTCAGCTTCTTCGGCGTCAATGCCCATGGCGGCGAACACTCGAGCTTGAATGTCCGCTCGGTGAATTCGGATCGACCCTGACCCAAGTTCCCAACCATTGAGCACCAAGTCATAGGACTGGGCACGAACCGACAGCGGGTCAGTTTCAATGCGGTCCAAGTCTTCTGGGTGCGGCATGGTGAAGGCGTGGTGTGCCGCCTCGGGACGACCTTCATTGTCGACACCGTCAAAGAGGGGGAAGTCGATGACCCAAACGTACTTATAGGGACCCTCTGACACCGGCTTACCGCCAAGATCAACCCGAAGGGTTCCAAGAATTGAGCAGGTCAAGCGATAGTCATCGGCAACGACAACGACGAGGTCGCCCTCGCCAGCACCAGTGGCAGCCAAGAAACCCGCTCGCTCTTGATCGGTGAGGAATCGGTCCAGGGGGGAATCGAGACCGAGGGCGCCATCAGTACTTGTGACCTTGAACCAAGCCAGACCCTTGGCGCCAAGGGACTTCGCCCGATCGACCAGGTTGTCGAGTTGTGAACGCGACATCGTGGCGCCACCGTCCACCTTGAGCGCCTTCACCGTTGCGGCAGAAAAGGCTTTGACCTCTGTTTGCGCAAAGACGCTCGACAAGTCGATCAGTTGCATGGCAAAACGCAGATCGGGCTTGTCGGTGCCGTAGAGATCAATGGCGTCCGCCCACGTCATGGTCGTCACATCATCGGGGCGAACACCAGTTGCCACCTCTGCTGCGTCCAACACTGCCGTTGTTACAAAGCTGCGAATCTCTTGTTCTGTTGCAAACGAGCACTCAAGGTCGAGTTGGGTGAACTCAAACTGGCGATCAGCGCGCAGATCTTCATCTCGAAGACACCGAGCAATTTGGTAATAGCGGTCAAAACCACCAACCATGAGGAGTTGTTTCGCTAACTGTGGACTTTGCGGCAAGGCATAGAACTGGCCTTGGTGAAGACGTGAAGGAACGGCAAACTCTCTGGAACCTTCTGGCGTTGGCGCCCACAGAAGCGGCGTCTCGATCTCACAGAAGTCTTGGACGTCCATGGCGCGGCGAATCGCTGCATTGACCTTGGCTCGAAGTCGCAAGTTTTTCTGCATGCGCGGACGACGCAGGTCGACGTAGCGGTGCTTTAGTCGGGCAGGCTCATCAACATCGGCTCGGTCATCAACCCCAAATGGTGGCGGCTCCGCGGCGTTGAGTACGGTCACGACGCAGTCGTGCAGTTCAACCTCACCAGTCGCCAAATGCTCGTTCACCGTGCCTTGCGGGCGAGCAGCAACGGTGCCGGAGATTTGGATGACGTATTCGCTTCGGACATCGACGGTGCCCTCCACCACGCACTGAATAATGCCGGTGTAGTCGCGAAGATCAATAAAGGCCAAGTGCTCGCCGTGTTCACGGCGCTTGCCCACCCAGCCGCACAGCACTACTTGCTGGCCAATATTCGAAGCCCGAACCTCGCCGCAACGCATGGTGCGCATCGACAGTGGAGTTGGGTTGGCTTGAGTCGTCACGGTTGTCCTTGTCAGTTCTTTGCTGCGAGTTCCAAAAGCGAGGTGAGCAGTGCGTCTCGTGCAACAACGACTTGTTCGCCACCACCACGTAAGTCACGAATCGTAATCGTTCCGTCAGCCGCTTCACGGTCTCCAATGACAAGCGCAAAGCGAGCACCGGAACGATCAGCGGTCTTGAACTGCGATTTCATTGATCGATTGCCATAGGCTCGCTCGGCAATCAGACCTTCTTTGCGAAGGCTGGCGACGAGATCTCGAGCATGAGCGCCATCAGTGGTGTCGACGATATAGACCATGGGCACCGTTGGTTGGATGGCAAAGACGTCTTGTCGATCACAGGCAAGGAGCACTCGCTCAATGCCACTGCCGAAACCAATGCCAGGGGTTGGCACTCCGCCTAAGACTTCCACTAAACCGTCGTAGCGACCACCACCGAGGATCGTGAGTTCACCTTCACCCAAGTCCAAGGTCACCTCAAAGGTCGTTCTTGTGTAGTAATCGAGTCCGCGAACGAGCTTTGCATCCAAGAAATACGAGATGTTCTGCGCATCAAGTCCGGCCTTCACTCGGGCGAAGTGTTCGGCGCATTGTTCGCACAGCGCCTCGCTCATGGTCGGAGCGCCAACCGAAACCGACCGACAACGTTCATCTTTGCAATCAAGAATACGAAGGGGATTTGCCGAGATTTTTCCCTTGTGTTCCTCACACAGCGACCCTTGGTTCGCGGTCAGGTACTCGCGAAGTGACGCCACGTATTGCGGGCGACACGCTGCGTCGCCGAGCGAGTTCAGGCGCAAGGTGTAGCCAGAGAGCCCAAGACCTTGAAGGTAGTCATTGGCAAGCGCCAACACCTCAACATCGACGTCCGCATCGGCAATCCCCAAGACCTCGACACCTACCTGATGGTGCTGACGGTACCTTCCCGCTTGCGGGCGCTCGTAGCGAAATGTCGGCGTCGCATACCAGGCGCGAAATGGCGGAATCGGGTGGTGTTGAATGAAGGCTCGAACCACCGATGCCGTCCCTTCGGGACGTAGCGCCATGGCCCTGCCACCGCGGTCGGTGAACTCATACATCTCTTTGCCAACGACTTCGGTTTCGGTGCCAACCCCTCGACGAAAGAGTCGAACATCTTCAAACAGCGGTGTGTGGATGAGACCGAAGCCAGATTTCTCGGCCAGTGCAGCAAATACGCCAAGCAACGCCACCCACCTCGCCGAATCCCCTGGCATGAGGTCATGGGTACCGGTTGGCGCGCGCAGCGGCTCCATGGACAGTTCGTCGGTCATGCCTGCACCTTTCCCGGCAGCAGCCGGAATGCATCGAAGACCCCATCAAGTGAGCGAATAGAGCCAAGAACAGAAACGAGATGACCAGGGTCGACGAGTTCAATATCAAACGCCATCCGACAGGTCCGGTCAGACGACGTATGGGTTCGTGCCGCCAAAATATTCAAGTGATGCTCAGCTACCACCTTCGACACATCAGCGAGCAGGCGACTTCGGTCGAACGCACGAACTTCAATCGTGGCCAAGAACGTTGCCTGCGAACCGCCATCCCATTCGACTTCAATTAAGCGGTCTTTCGACCCTGCAGAGAGTGCGGTGGCATTCGAGCAGTCGGTTCGGTGCACAGAGACGCCCCGGCCTTGGGTAACAAAGCCCATGATTTGGTCACCGGGAACCGGCGTGCAGCACCGCGCGAGTTGCACCATGACGTCATCAAGACCCTCAACGTAGACACCCGTGCCACGTCGACGATTCGAGCCATGACGAGTCCCACGATTGACCGTCGTCGGGAGTTGCTCAAGGTCTCCCCCATTCAGTTCTCGCTGGAGCTTTTGAATGATGGTTTGAATAGAAGCTTGGTGTTCGCCGATGGCGGCAAACAAAGTATCGAGATCACCCAAGTTCATCGACGCAGCGACTTCGACGAGCGCGGCCGAGTTCAAGATGCGCTGCAGCGGCATGCCTTCACGACGAAGCGCTTTGGTGAGTTCTTCTCGTCCCGATTCAATGGCATCTTCTCGGCGCTCTTTCGAGAACCACTGCCGAATCTTGTTTCGAGCTCGCGAGGACGTGACCACCATCAGCCAGTCACGACTTGGACCGGCATTTGGGTCCTTGGACGTGACAATTTCGACAGAGTCGGCCGATGACAAGGTGGTCGTCAGTGGCACGAGGCGTCCATTGACCTTCGCTCCAATGCAGCGGTGGCCAACATCGGTGTGAATGGCGTAGGCAAAGTCAATAGGCGTCGAGCGAGCCGGTAGGGCAATGACGCGACCCTTTGGCGTAAAGACATACACCTCGTCTTGTTCCAAGTCCAACTTGAGGGCAGCCAAAAAGGCCACTGGGTCATCGTTGTCTTGATCAACGTCGACAATGCGCTGCATCCAGGCCAACTCCTGAGAAGTTGAGCCTTCCTTGTAGCCCCAGTGGGCCGCAATGCCATATTCAGCTCGACGGTGCATCTCATGGGTTCGTACTTGCACTTCAATTGGCTTGCCTTCTGGGCCAATGACCGTCGTGTGCAGTGACTGATAAAGGTTGAACTTTGGAGCGTTGATGTAGTCCTTGAACCGGCCCTGGACCGGTGCCCACATCGCGTGGACCATGCCAAGGGTTGCCCAACAATCTTTCTCTGAGTCGACAATGACCCGAATGCCAACGAGGTCATAAATCGAATCAAACTCATGGCCGCGCACGACCATCTTCTCGTAGATACTCCAAAGGTGCTTTGGCCGGCCGGTGACTTCAGCGTCAATCCCTACCGCGTCGAACTGCGCTCGGAGCGTCGAAACGACAGTGGTGATCTGTTGCTCGCGCAGTGGCGCGCGCGAGCGAACCATCTGGGCGATTTCCGCGTATCGCTTTGGATGAAGTGCTCGAAAAGACAGGTCTTCGAGCTCCCACTTGATCTGTTGAATGCCAAGACGGTGCGCCAGGGGAGCGTAAATGTCCATGGTCTCTTGGGCGGTGCGGCGCTGCTTCCACTCTTCAAGACTCGCAAGGGTGCGCATGTTGTGGAGACGGTCGGCCAACTTAATGAGCAGCACCCGCCAGTCGGCCGACATGGCAATGAACATCTTGCGAATGGTGGCCGCCTGCTGGGCCTCTTTTGAATCAAAGTGCAAGCGATCAAGCTTCGTCACGCCATCGACCACGGTTGCAACAGCGGCACCAAAGTCACGATCAAGATCAGCCAGCGTTACGAGGGTGTCTTCGACGGCGTCATGGAGCAGTGCGGCAGAAATCGTGGTGGCGTCAAGACCCAAACTCGCAGCAATTCCTGCCACCGCAATGGGGTGCGTAACGTAGGGTTCGCCAGATTTTCGAAGTTGTGACCCATGGGCAGATTCGGCCAATTTCGCCGCCAAAAGGATCATGGCATCGTCTTCACCAGGCCGACGCTGATGGAACTCCGAGAGCACCGGAGCAAGGAGGGTGTCGAGGGACCAATCCTCAACCACCGGCACTGCTGCTCCGCGTTCTCCCATCACCTCAGGCTACCGTTGAAGTCGGCAACTGCGGTGCTGCTTGCCCGCTGTTTAGCGACGCTTTTTCCCTCGTTGCGTGCGCCCACGTGGTGTCGCAGCGGTTGAGCCTGGAACAAAGGTTGGCCCCGTAGGACGAATCGTGCCTTCGACCTTGACCGGAGCTTCTGTCGTTCCCGATTGGCCGCGCTGGCGAGCAGCCTCTGCTGGGCTGACCGCTCCGACTCGGTCACGTCTCGTCTCGAGGCGTTCACGAAGGGCGCGGTATTTCGGCTCTCGTTCTTTTGCTATGGCAAGCACAGGAGCGGCGATGAACAGCGACGAGTACGTACCCGCCAACAGGCCGACGAAGAGTGCGACACCGTAGTTGAGCAGCGTGGTTGCACCAAGCAGCAGCGCACCAATGCCAAGAACCGACAAGACCGGCAAAATTGCAACGAGCGAAGTATTGAGCGATCGAGCCAGCGTCTGGTTGAGCGACAGGTCCACCATCTCCGAATACGTGAGATTTCCCGTCGATCCCATTTGGCGAACGTTGTCGGTGACCCGGTCGAACACGACGACCGTGTCATAGAGCGAGTAACCGAGAATCGTGAGCACTGCCACGACCGTGTCGGGGGTGATCTGGAAGTTAAAGATCGAGTAAATCCCAACGGTGATCAACAAGTCATGCAGCATGGCCAAGAACGCAGCGAGTGCCATCTTTGGCTCAAAACGGAACGAAATGTAGATGCCAACGGCGACGAAGAACACAAGCAGTGCCCAAAGGGCGCGTTTTGTAACATCGCCACCCCAAGAAGGGCCAACTTGGGAAACGGACACCTGGTTGTATTGCGTGTGTGCTGTTGCGGCAATGGCGGTGATCACGGCCTTGTTGAGGGCGGCGTCGCCACCGGTCGTGAGCGAGTTCACGCGGGCTTGCACTTGCAAAGTTCGACCCTTGCCATTTCCAAGTTCAACAACGGAAGCATCGGGCAACCCAGCCGCCTTGACTGCCGACGTCATCTGATCAACGGTTGAGCCATTGGCCAACACTGACCACGACGTTCCGCCTTCGAATTCAATACCGAAATTGAAGCCACGAAGACCAAGGGACAACATTCCTGCAGCGATGATGGCAAGGGAAATAGAGAACCAGACCTTGCGGCGGGCAACAATCCGGAGGTTCGTTTCGCCCCGGTAGAGGCGACGAAACGCGCCTGGGCGCTTTGGTGTTTGTTCGACGTTGGTCACTTTGCCACCTCCGCCTCAACCGCAAGACCTCGAGAAACACTGAATCTCGAGCCGCCTGATGCACTTTCTTTTCGACCAAGCAAGTACACGAGTGGTCGGGTGAAGTAGTAGGTCACCACAATGTCAAGAATGGTGGAAAGTCCGAGGAAGAAGGCAAAGCCTCGAACGTCGCCAAGGGCAAGTTCATACAAAATCACCGCGGCGAGCAGCGACACAAGGTCGGCCGCCAACACCGTTCGCCAGGCACTCTTAAATCCACGATCGACAGAAGTTCTGACCGTTCGACCACTGCGAGTCTCATCTTTTAGTCGCTCGAAATAGACGATGTAGGAGTCAACCGTGATGCCAATTGACACAATGAGGCCCGTCACACCAGCCAAGGTGAAACTCGGTGCGAGTGACGTGTGGCCAAGGGCAGAAATGATGGCCCACAGCAACAGTGCGGTCAGTGCAAGCCCTGACACGATGACGAGGCCGAGTGCTCGGTAGTAGAGGATCACATACAGCAACACAATGGCGAGTCCGGCCAGACCAGCACCAAGACCAGCGATGAGCGAAGAGTGCCCAAGGGTTGGCGAAACGGTTTGGGCTTGGAGCTCAATGAGCGACACGGGCAGCGAACCATAGGTCAACACGGTTGCCAGCGACTTCGCCGACTCGGCGGTGAAGCTGCCCGAAATCTGGACGGTTCCGCCATAACTTGAGAAGGTCGCCGAGCCAGGCGAGATCACTGGAGCGGACTCCACTTGACCGTCGAGCTCGATGGCGACGGGGAGATGGAAATACTGCTGCGCGACGGCGTCCCATTGGGCCGCTCCAACGCTCGTCAACGTACAATCGACGACCCAGGCGCCGGTTTGGTCGATATTGGCGGTTGCGGACTTGATGGCGCGACCCGTGATCGGTGCTGGTCCAAGGACATAGCGAACGCCAGAACCACTCGCACCGGACTGCCCAAGAAGCACCGTGGCGTTCTGTTCATCTTTTTCAGCTGGCGTCGAAGGGAAGTACTGATACTTCGGATCGGTGGTCCCTGAGTTCACCGAGGTGTTGCTGGTCGTGACTTGATACTGCTGCGAACAAGCTGGAATTGCCGTGCCCACAGGCAAGTGCTTGGTGGCATCGGTCGCAAGTGGCGGGGCGTAACACAGAACCGGGCGAATAAAGAGTTGGGCAGTCGATCCCAAGGTCGCGAGGATGGCTTGGGCATCTTTCACGCCGGGAACCGTCACCACGATGTTCGTGCCTTGCTGCTGGACACTGGCGCCGGAGACGCCAGAAGCGTTCACGCGGTTTGACAAAATTGCAATTTCTTGTGCCATCTCTACGGCATTGATTGCTCGAGCTGGCTGATAGACCACCGACAAACCACCGGCAAGGTCAAGACCAAGGCGAGGCGACCAATTGGCAAAAAACGTTGCACCAAAGGCGCCAATGGAGACCACGATGACCGTGAGCAAACTCAGCCAGAGAGCCCTCGTTGCCCGGGAATCTGCACGACGCTCTTTCTTCACTGCTCGTTGTCTCCGGCGTTGTCGTCCGTGCTCTGATCAGTAGCAGGTTCAGATGGAGTCTTTACCGGGGCGCGGCCCTTGATGGCTTGCTTCAAGTACATGAGGTGTGTTTGGGTCTCGCCAAGGCCTGAACTGAGCAGCACTCGACCTTCTTCTTCATCAATGACCAAGACCGTTCCCACGAGACCACCAATGGTGATCACTTCATCGCCCACCTCAAAGGTGCGAGTTAAGGCTTGCTGCTTTTTCAGCGCTTGACGCTTTGGCCGCAGGAAGAAAAAATACACACCAGCAAAAATCGCCATCATGATGATGGTCGGCAAGAAGCTCTGCTGCTTCTTCTCTACAGGTGCGTTAGCAAGAATGTGAAGTAGTGCGTGCATGAGTGCCTCTCAGTGGGCCGACCGGCCTAACGGCCTCTCACCCTAGCCGAGGAGCATCTCCTCGGTCCGCCAAGAAGGCTCCTCCCTACAGCAGGCCTGCAGGAACTTGGAGTCCGAGGTGAACATAGGCACTTCGGGTCGCCATTCGACCACGAGGTGTTCGCTGGAGAAGTCCTCGCTGGAGCAAGAACGGTTCGTAGGCCTCTTCAAGTGTGTCGGTTTCTTCGCCAACAACTTGCGAAAGCGTGGTGAGCCCAACTGGGGCACCATTGAACCGGACGCAAAGGACTTCGAGAATCGACCGGTCAACTTTGTCGAGACCAATCTCGTCAACGCCAAACACCGTCAATCCTTCGCTTGCAGCGGATTTCGTGATCGAACCAAGACCACGGACTTCGACGAAATCTCGCACTCTTCGCAAGAGGCGATTGGCAATTCGAGGAGTGCCACGGGAACGACTGGCGATCTGCAACGCACCATCGTCGTCAATGACAACACCCAAAATCGCCGCTGATCGTTTCACCACATCAGCAAGCTCACGAGGTTCATACAAATCAAGACGACCAACGAAACCAAATCGGTCCCGCAGCGGTGCCGCCACGAGCCCGATCCGCGTCGTGGCGCCAATCAAGGTGAACGCAGGCAAGTCAAGGCGAATGGATCGAGCCTGAGGACCTTTCCCAACCATGAGATCGAGTTTCCCGTCTTCCATGGCTGGATAGAGGACCTCTTCAATGGCCTTGCCGAGTCGATGAATTTCATCAATAAACAAGACGTCTCCGTCTTGCAGATCGGTCAGGAGCGCGGCCAAGTCGCCAACACGCTGCAAGATCGGGCCCGAAGTAATGCGAAGGCCAACGCCGAGCTCGACGGCAACAATGCCAGCAAGCGAGGTCTTACCAAGTCCAGGTGGGCCAGCAAACAACAAGTGGTCGACCGCTTGGCTGCGAGCACGGGCTGCGTCTAAGACAATGCGAAGGTGCTCACGAAGTTGGGGCTGGCCAACAAATTCATCGAGCGAACGAGGACGAAGTGTTGCCTCCACGGTGCGTTCGTCGTCGGTCGCAAGTGGAGCAACCGCGCGGACGGTCGCCTCTTCAGATTCGCCAAGTGCGGCCAGAATGTCTCGCCGACCCGTGCTCATTTGCTCGCCAATCGTTGGAGGCCGACTTTGAGCGCTGCTTCAAGACTCAAGGTTTCGTCAAGATCTTGCACCGCTTGTGCTGCTTCTTGCGTGCTGAATCCAAGACCTTCGAGCGCAGCACGGACCTCGTCGCCCACCCCACCTCGAGCAGGAGTTGGCCGAGGAGTCGAGTCGCTAACTGGTGGATCGAACTTGCCCTTTAAGTCAAGAACCAACCGCTGTGCAGTCTTCTTGCCGACTCCGGGAACCACGGTCAGCCGATCGGGATCTTCGCTCTCAACCGCCTGAGCGAGTGCGGAGGGGGAAAGTGCGCCCACAATGGCGAGAGCAAGCGATGGGCCAACCCCATGGGCAGACAACAACACCTCAAAGGTCTTTCGCTCTGACGGTTCAGCAAATCCGAATAACAAAATGGCGTCTTCTCGGACATGGGTATGGACGTGCACCTCAACGTCCCCGGTCGTGTTTTGCCACACGTGCGCCGACGCCGGTGTCGTGATGACCTTGTAGCCAACGCCATTGACGTCGATGAGTACAACTCCTTGAGCGTCGCAGTCACGGACCAGTCCCCTGAGGTAACCAATCATCTCGCTACCGCCTTTGCGATCGCCGCGGTGACCGGTGCGGCGGTCAGATGCGCAATCGCAAGCGCTAGGGCATCTGCAACGTCGGCGGGTTTCAGTGGTTGGCTCAAGCCCAGTTGTCGAGCCACCATTGCTTGGACTTGCTCTTTTGTGGCTGCTCCATATCCAGTAAGCGCCAACTTCACTTCATTCGCGGTCATCTGCACCACAGGAATATTCCTTACCGCGGCGGCCGCAATGGCGAGACCCGAAGCTTGGGCAACGGACATTGCGGTGCGGACATTGGTTTGAAAGAAGACCCGCTCAACCACCACAACGTCTGGATGGACCTCTTCAAATAGCCCGTCGAGTTCCTTTGCCAAGATGCCAAGTCGAACCGGGAGTTCTTCAGAAGGCTCAGTCTCGATCACCCCTGCAGCAATGGCGACAAAGTCACGACCATTACCCGTGCGGCGTACAGCCCCAAACCCACAACGAGTTAACCCTGGGTCTATTCCGAGAACGAACACGTGTTCGATACTAGCCACTGTTCACCAAAAGGTGGCGGACGGTTGCTATCCCTCGTACGCCTCAAGGATTGCGTCTGGGATGTCGGCATTTGCGTGCACCGCCTGCACATCATCGTGGTCGTCAATGGCATCAAGGAGACGGAGCAACTTCGTTGCCTCCCCTGCATCGCCGACGGGCACGGTTTGTGAGGGCACCAGCGAAGGCTCGGCACTCGAAATCGTGAATCCAGCGGCCTCAAGTGCACTCTTCACTGCGTGGGTTTCTGCGGCTTCACAGGTCACCGTCCACTGCGTACCGTCATCGGCCAAATCATCGGCGCCAGCGTCCATGAGTGCTTCCATGAGCGAATCTTCGTCGGCCACCCGGTCAACACCGATCACACCACGACGATCAAACTGCCATGAAACCGCACCTGGTTCTGCCATTGAGCCGCCGTTCTTGGAGAACAAGTGGCGAACTTCAGCCGACGTCCGGTTGCGATTATCGGTCAAGGTTTCAACAATGACGGCTACGCCTCCTGGCGCATAGCCCTCATAGGTGATGGCTTCATAGCGAACACCTTCGAGCTCGCCGGTTCCACGCTTGATGGCACGCTCGATCGTGTCGAGCGGAACCGAGGCATCACGGGCCTTTGCGTACATCGTGCGAAGGGTGGCATTGGAGTTGACGTCGCCACCGCCTTCACGAGCTGCAACTTCAACCTGGCGAATCAGTTTGGCGAATGACTTTGCTCGGGCTGCGTCTTTGGCGCCCTTTTTGTGCTTTGTGGTGGCCCATTTGGAGTGACCGGACATGAATTCCTCTCGCGCGCTTCGCTCAAAATCCTACAAGGTTGTGTGAACGGTGCCCTGTTCAACCATGGTGGAGAACACTTCGTGGCATCGTCGGTCCGAGGTCAACTCAGGATGGAACGAGCCAGCCAAGACAGATCCTTGACGGATGAGCACTGCAGTGTCCTCGCCGTCTCGGTCAATCGTGGCGAGAATTTCAACGTCGTCGCCGACAGACTCAATGAGTGGAGCTCTGATGAACACGGCGGGGAGACTCATGCCTTGCAATGGGCCGGCACCTTCGGCGCGGGTTTCAAAGGAGAATCGCTGGCGGCCAAATCCATTTCGACGGACCACCGCATCAATACCGTCTAACTGCACTTGATCAGCCCTGCCATCAAGAATGGACCTCGCGAGCAGCACCAATCCAGCACAGGTGCCAAACGTCGGCATCCCGTCAGCAATTCGTTGACGAAGCGGCGACAACAGACCGCTTGATTTCAACAACAAGCTGATCGCAGTTGACTCGCCACCGGGCAAGACCATTGCACTGACGGCCTCCAAATCTCCTGGCGTTTTCACACTCACGACGTGGTGGCCAAGCGACTCCATGACTGCTCGATGCTCTCGAACGTCTCCTTGGAGGGCCAAAATGCCAACGGGGCTCAGGCCCATACCTACCAGCCGCGCTCGGCGTACCGGCTCTCGAGTGTTGCGGTCTCAAGACCGGCCATGGCCGCTCCAAGTCCACGAGAAACCTTGGCCACAACCGCGGCATCTTCATAGTGTGTGGTGGCTTCGACAATGGCACGGGCAAATAACTGCGGGTTCGAGCTCTTGAAGATGCCTGAACCAACGAAGACGGCTTCGGCGCCAAGTTGCAGCACGAGTGCGGCGTCAGCTGGCGTGGAAATACCACCTGCACAGAACAGCGGAACGGGAAGTTTGCCGGTCTCGGCGATTTCTTGGATTAAGCCAATTGGGGCTTGGTGGTTCTTGGCAATGGTGAACAACTCATTGGCATCGGCTTGGCGAATCTCGCGAATCGAGGCGTTGATAGAGCGCAAGTGGCGAACGGCTTCCACCACGTTTCCAGTTCCAGCTTCACCCTTTGAGCGGATGAGGCATGCTCCTTCGGCGATGCGACGAAGTGCTTCACCCAAGTTCGTCGCGCCGCAGACGAAAGGAATCTCAAAGGCCCACTTATCGATGTGGTTTGCCTCGTCAGCTGGGGTCAAGACCTCGGATTCGTCGATGTAGTCAACACCGAGTGCCTGAAGAATTTGCGCTTCGGCAAAGTGGCCAATACGAGCCTTTGCCATCACGGGAACTGATACCGCAGCCTGGATCTCTTCAATGAGTGCAGGGTCACTCATGCGAGCCACACCACCATCACGACGGATATCTGATGGCACGCGCTCAAGGGCCATCACCGCAACCGCACCTGCATCTTCGGCGATTCTCGCCTGTTCGGCATTAACCACGTCCATGATGACGCCTCCACGGAGCATGTCGGCGAGGCCGCGCTTGACCGTAAAGGTTCCAGTGGTGCGAGAAGTGTCGTGCTCAGTCATGTCCTCATCCTACCGATGAGGTTCAACAACTCGTTCGGACGAGTGGCCTACCACTCTTCGAGAACAGCCAGCCGAAGCGACGTCGCATCGTGATTGTCCATAGCCGCCTCAGGTGATCGTTCGGTCACCATGGGGTCAAACCACAGCCAGCGAGTTGCGGCAAACGCTGGGCTTCGAAAAAACGAGGTTCGAGCAGGTTCTGTGCCCTGCTCGCAAAGCGACAACGCTGCGGCCATCCCCCGAGGGTAACGAACCGATGCAGCGCCGACTTGGTCCGCTCGAAGTTCGCGACCTCGACCGGCGCTTCGGTGCAACTTCTCGCTCGATCCGGCACCGAGTCCACGCTTTGCCGCTGCAAC
Organism: Acidimicrobiaceae bacterium; assembly: GCA_947447225.1. GTDB lineage: Bacteria > Actinomycetota > Acidimicrobiia > Acidimicrobiales > RAAP-2 > CAIQEU01. Next base: position 60,478 of record CANFJV010000002.1, on the reverse strand, counting down.
GGCAACCGCACCACGATGGCCGTCGCCGCTCCGCAAATGTGCAAGTTCGTGCGCAACGACCCCTTCTAGGGAAATGAGATCGAGCTTCTCCAACAGGCCACTCGTCACAATGAGCGTTGCTGAGGCGCCGTGGCCTACCGCACAGGCATTGATGACGTCGTCGTCCACCACGCACAGCGCTGGCGTGGCGAGTCCGACAGTTGCCACCATGGCGTCAACCAAGTTGGCGAGTCGTGGAACCTCTGCGGCGTCAACCGTTCGGGCCGAAATGATGGCCAAGGTCGTCTCGGTTGCTGAAGTTTCGAGTTGACGGGTGGCGAAGGCGCCTGCACCCACACCACAAATGATGGCAACGATGACGAAGACGTATCCTGCCAACAGCGCCAAAGCAACGCCCGTCACCAGCGCAACCACAAGACCAACAGGTACACCAACGGCCAACGCTGCCACTTTTCTGGCCGCACTCAAGTTTGTAGCCACCTCATCTGTGCCGACCTCGAAGCCAAAAAGACTGGTTTCGGCTGATGGCGGCAGTACGACTGGCGCCTCTACTCCGCCACGGCCACGATCATTGCTGCGGCGTCCTCGATTTCGCTGTCCTTTTCGCTGCGCCATACCTCCACGCTACCGGCTCGCACCAATGGGCAAGATTCTCAACGCGTTCTTTTTTCAATGACCTCGGCGTAGGAGTGTTCATAGATCTCGGCCAACGCTGCCATTGACCAATGAACCCCATGATCTCGTGCCGCCGCCTTGGCTGAGGCCGAACCCACGCCCTCACCGGTTGCGGCACAGCGAAGTGCTTCTCGCAAGGTGTCGCGAAGTGCATCCACCTCCCCTGGGGGGAACTCCAATGCATGTCCCGCGGCGGCTTCGCGATAACCATCAAGGGAAGAAATAACGGCGATTGACGATGCCGCAAGTGCCTCAAGAACAATGACCCCGAAGGACTCTCCGCCAAGTGATGGCGCACAGGTGATGGTGGCGCTTCGGAGGTAGGCGTACTTGTCATCATCGCTGATCCGACCAAGCCATTTTCGAGTCGGGGATTCAGGAAAGCGCGCCATAAGCGCTTCACTTTGTGGACCAAGTCCGCCAATGACCAACGTAACGCCCTCGAGTTGTTCGTGAGCATGGAGGAGGTCCGACAATCCCTTTCGTTCCTCGTGGCGGCCAAGGAAGAATATTGACGGACCATCGATCTCTACTGGTGTTGCCAAGTCAAGGGCACGCAAATCCATGCCATTGAACACGACGGTTGGCTCTGCTGTCGTCACGAACTTGGCAAATCCCTTTGCTGCGTTTGAAACGGCAAAACTCCGCTCGAACCTTCGCCCAAACAGGGGGCGAATCGGCCAGAGCAGGCGCATCAGTGCTCCCCCACCAGCACGGTGGTACGTGGCGACGAGTGGTGTTGGTGGCAACAGCACCACTGCGTAGCTCAGCAGTGGAGCCAAGGGCTCATGGCAATGAATGACCTCACACTTCGCCGCGACAAACGCTCGTCGAACACGAAGAGCAGCGAACGGATTGAGTGAAATTGGCGCAATCGAACCATTCGCAGGAATGGAAAACGTTCCGCCACCATTGACGACGGAAACTCCATGAGCCTTCAGATGATCGGCAACATGGCCGGTGGCAGAAGGTGCGGCAACCACCACTTCGTGGCCGCGGTCACATAGAGCAAGCGCAAGACCTGCCACTTGGCCTTGCACCCCTCCGACCGCGCTCAAGGCGTAGGGGGAAACCAGTCCAATCCTCACGACAAGATCCGCGACGTCGTGTCCTCGTCGTAGACGGGCGTGAAGACATGCCACTGGTCCGGACTCCGTGCAATCAACCCTTCCATGATCTGCGTCAACTGCTCAGTGACACGAGTCACATCTGCTCGGAGTCCGTCTACTCGAGTTGTGTCAATTGGTCCTTCAATGTGGGCAATGTGGTGACCGTGCGGCCCGGAATACGCCACGCCTGCAAGCAGCGTGGCTCCGGTGCGAAGTGCAAGGGTCGCAGGACCTTTGGGCACGGTGACCGGGTGGCCAAACAAGGTTGTTGGTTGACCTCCGCCAAGAATGTCTCGGTCGCAAAGCAATCCAACGAGGCCACCGCTTTTGAGATGTTTGGTGAGCGCAGTGCCAGCTTCAGGGCCGAGTGGGATGACGCCGAGACCCATTGAGGTCCGCTTCTCCAAGAAGAATTCGAAGAGTTCTTCTGGCTCAAGTCGTTCCGCCACCGCGGTCATCGGGAGGCCAATATGGGCCAAGTATGCGCCGCCCCATTCCCAAGAGCCGACATGGGGAAGCGCCAACACCACGCCATTTCCCCGAGCGAGTGCCTCGCGAAGGAGATCTTCACCTTCTGCAATCACCAAACGACTCGACAACTGTGAAGCACTGACCGACGCCAGCGTTGCCCCTTCTGCCCAGTAGCGTCCATAGGTCTTAAAATTTCGGTTGACAAGGCGTTCAACGAGTCCCGCGTCAATAGGTGCGCCTGCTGCTTGCGCTTCGAGCATGGCCCGCACATTCGAGGTTACGGTTCTTCGAGCAGCGCTTTGTCGACGGCCAATGAGGCTTGCCACGAGCGATGCAAGTGCAATCGCTAGTCGATCAGGGATGCGCTCAAGAACGCCAAACAGCGTGACGAAGAGTTTGGTCTTCATTTGGAATCGCGGTTACGGATTCTGTTGAGGATCACGACGGGAGTGACCCTCTTGAGCACTTCGTCTGCTCCGGCGGCCACCTAGGGCTTTAGCCGTCACTTCAGCGTCTCGAGACTTTGGCTTCCAACTACCTTGCTGGGCGTCGCGCCAGTAGGTTTTCGCTTGCGCCATCCGAAGGGCAAAGCGAGTGTCTTCGTCTCGACCAGAGGCCTGACGCCACACCCGAAGGAATCGGCCAAATGCGGTACAGGTGGTCAACGCGAACATCACCCACAGCGTTGGTACGAGAATTGATGGACTGAGCAGCGCCACACCGAGCAGGATCATCCGCTCGGCGCGCTCCATGAGCCCACCTTTGGCATACAGGCCAAGTGACTCGGCTTTTGCCCGCTCGTAAGAAACAAGAAACGACACGGTCAAAATGGCAAAGGGAAGAAGTTCAATTACTCCAGATCGGTGAATCGACAACCAGTAGGCAACGCCACCGAGCAAAATCGCATCTGTTAAGCGATCGGCGACCGAGTCAAAGAAGGCGCCACGAACCGATGAGGTCCCCGCCACCTTCGCCACTGCACCATCAAGTGCATCGTGAAAACCCGTCAGCACCAGCAAGACCACGCCAAGTGGAAAATGCCCTGTACCCACCGCAACGGCGGTCGCTACCGCAAAGCACATCCCGCTAAAGGTCATGAGATCAGCGGTCGCACCTGCTTTGACCAAGAACACGCCGAAGGGGCGAGCTACTTTGTCCACTCCAGTTCGCCAACGTCCATCGAACATGCAATCCTCCGAGGTCTGCGGTAGCTCGAATCGGCTACGACGTCATCCTCTGTGCCAAAACCCTACCGCACAGGCTCTTCAGTGGACGGGTTCTCAAGAGCGGCAGTGATTTTTCCCCAGGCCGTTTCGAGACTTTCGGGAATCACCCGAGTTTCGGCAATTGCCGTCATGAAGTTCGTATCACCGCTCCACCGAGGCAACGCATGGAGGTGGAGGTGCGCTGGAATTCCCGCTCCTGCAGCTCGGCCAAGATTGGCACCGACATTGAGTCCATCAGGGTGGTACGCGCCATCGAGTGCATGAGTGACCTCGTAGAGCAACTCAAACAACTCCGCTCGCTCTTCGGCGGTGAGGTCCGATAGCGATGCCACATGCCGTCGAGGCAACACCAAACTGTGCCCGCTGCCATACGGGTAGGCATTCAGCACCGCAAAGGTTGCGGTCCGAAGCGCCAAGACGCCATTTTCTGCCCCTGGCTCTAAGTCACTCAGCGCACAGAACACGCAGCCACTTGACTCGCCAGTGCGCTCTTGTGCAGTGGCCTTGACGACGTAGTCGTTGCGCCACGCTGCCCACAGTTGACTGAGTCCCATTAGGCCTCTGCGCCGTACTGCACCGTGGTGCGATCAACAATTTCTTGTGACACATGGCGCAAAAAGTCCGTCACCGTCACCCCGCGAATTGGATCGGACGCCCCTCGGGTGTTGATGCCGATTGTTCCACCTGCAACATCATCTTCACCGACGACGAGCACATAGGGCACCTTTTCCACCTTGGCTCGGCGAATTCGAGAGCCAAGTGGCTCATCAGCATGCTCAACTCGAACTCTGAGGCCAGCCTTGGTCAAGGTGTTGCCAACGTGCTGCGCATAGTCCCCGTGGTCATCACGGACCGGAAGCACCCGCACTTGCTCAGGGCTCAACCAGGTCGGAAGCGCTCCGGCATAGTGCTCAATGAGGATGGCCATAAAGCGCTCCACCGAACCAAACAGCGCACGGTGAATCATGATTGGGCGGTGCTTGGCATTGTCGTTGCCAACAAATTCAGCCTCAAAGCGTTGAGGGGTCTGAAAATCGAGCTGGATGGTCGACATCTGGTGTGTTCGGCCAATGGCATCACGAGCTTGCACTGAGATTTTTGGCCCGTAGAACGCTCCGCCGCCTTCGTCGAGTACCAACTCGAGATTCGCACCATTGGCCACGGTGCGAAGCGTCTCGGTCGCGACATTCCAGTCCTCATCGGAACCAACCGACTTGAGCGGTGGACGAGTCGAGAGTTCAAGGTAAAAGTCCGATAGGCCAAACTCTCGCAGTAGGTCGAGCACGAAGGTCAACAAACTCGTGAGCTCCGCCTCCATCTGATCCTTGGTGCAAAAGATGTGTGCATCATCTTGTGTCATTCCCCGAACACGGGTAAGGCCATGAACCGCACCTGACAATTCGTAGCGATAGACCGAACCGAATTCGAAGTAGCGAATTGGAAGCTCTCGATACGACCGCTGACGCGACTTATAGATCAGCGTGTGAAACGGGCAGTTCATTGGCTTTAAGTAGTACTGCTGGCCGTCGTCGAGTTCCATTGGGGGGTACATCCCCTCGGCGTACCACTCGAGGTGACCTGAGGTCACGAACAAGTCGCCTTTGGTCACATGTGGCGTGTAGACGAACTCATATCCCTCTTCAACGTGGCGCTTGCGGGAGTAGTCCTCCATGACTCGACGAATGGTTCCGCCCTTTGGGTGAAACACCGCAAGACCGGGCCCAATCTCTTCGGGGAAACTGAATAGGTCGAGTTCGTGCCCAAGGAGTCGGTGGTCGCGCCGCTTTGCTTCTTCAAGGAAGTGCAGGTGCTGCTCAAGCGCTTCTTTTGATTCAAATGCCGTGCCGTAGATGCGCTGGAGTTGTGGACGCTTGACATCGCCACGCCAGTAGGCACCGGCAACCCGCTGGAGTTTGAAGTGTCCAAGCTTTGCGGTGGAGGGAACGTGAGGGCCGCGACAAAGGTCAACAAACTCGGCCGAGTTTCGATAGGCCGAAACCACAACGTCGTCGCCAACGGTTTGTGGAGCAGCGTCAACGTCGCTTGCATCGGGCCCAACGGACTGGATGATCTCGCATTTGTAGGGCTGGGAGGCAAACAGTGAAAGGCCCTCGTCAACCGAATGCTCACTGCGAACAAAGGGTTGGTTTTCCTTCACGATGTCACGCATGGTTGCTTCAATGCGCTCAAGGTCGCTATCGGAGAACCGTGCACCACCTGGGAGATCGAAGTCGTAATAGAACCCATCAGCGATGACCGGACCGATGGCGTATTTGGCCCCCGGCCATAACCGAGTCACTGCTTGGGCAAGCACGTGCGCGGTTGAGTGGCGAAGTACTTCACGTCCTTCAGGCATGGTGGGAGTCACCACGCTGACTGCATCACCATCGCTGAGCGGCGTTGACAAGTCAACGAGCTCTCCATTTTTTGTACCCGCGAGGGCTGCCTTGGCCAGTCGCGATCCAATGGATGCCGCGAGATCGGCAACGGTCGCACCGAGTTCAAGTTCGCGAGCGCTGCCGTCAGGAAGCGTGACGGTGAGTTGCGAGGCCATGGGGCTCCTTCTAAAAAACGAAAACTATGGTGGATTTACAGGCTAACGCCGAGGAGAAGAGCAGCCTGACTCACCGAAGCACCTTGCGCGGCCGCTTCATCAATGGCACGAAGTGCTTGTGGAGTGTCGAGGTCGTCATCAAGTGCGGCTCGCACGAGTTCAAGGGCACCATCGCCGTTGCCGCCACGAGCTGACCGCCAAAGTGCCAGCCGCTCAATGCCGCGCGTTAGGTCTCCAGGCGTCCAGTCCCAGTCGGTGCGGTAGTGGTGATCAAGCAACGCCACACGCACTGCCGCAGGTTCACTGTGTGCGACGAGCTCTTCAACAAATACCAAGTTGCCAAGCGACTTCGACATCTTCGTTCCCTCGAGTCCAACCAGACCAACGTGGAGCCAGTGGCCGACGAATGGCTGATGGGTAACCGATTCAGATTGAGCCGTCTCGCACTCGTGATGAGGAAACACCAGGTCTCGACCGCCGCCATGGACGTCGAGTGACGCGCCTATTTCTCGCAAGGCAAGGGCAGAACACTCAATATGCCAACCGGGTCGACCTGGGCCCCACAGCGATTCCCAGGCAGGCTCGTCGGGTTGCGAAGGTTGCCACAGCACGAAGTCGAGCGGGTCGTGTTTTTGGGGATCATCAACGTTGCCACCGTGAATCGCCGCAAGTTCGAGCATGGTGGCTCGGTCGTAGTGACTCACGTCACCAAAGGCCGCAAAGCTCGACACATCGAAGTACACCGAACCGTTCTTCACGTACGCATTGCCGTTGTCGACTGCAGCCGCAATCAACTTCAAGATCTCCGCAATAGCCGATGTGGCTCGTGGTTCAGCCGCTACAGGGAGCAAGTTGAGCAACGTCATGTCGCGATCAAACTTGGCAATCTCTCGAGCAGCGAGGTCGAGGTAATTGACGCCAAGCTCACGAGCTTTTCGGAGCAAGTCATCATCCACATCAGTGACATTGCGAACGCAACGAACCTCGTGTCCAAGATCAAGCAGTCGACGAGAGAGCACGTCAAAGACGAGATAGACGTAAGCGTGTCCAAGATGCGCCGAGTCATATGGCGTGATGCCGCAGGAGTAGAGCGTCGCAGTTGGACCCGGGTTAAGCGGAAAAATTCCGTTACGCGCGGTGTCATACAGGCGAACGGCCATCTCTCTACAGACCAGCCATCTTGAGGGTGGAATGGGTCTTGTAGCGAATGTTGAGGGTGATCGCGACCGCCGTAAACGCTTCAATGGCTGCGGCTTGGGCAAGTGAACCAGCATCAAGCGCCCGAAGACCGACGATGCCTTGAAGCGCGGCCATCGTGGTTTCAGTGGCCAACTTGTGGTCAGAACATACCAAGACATCTGCTTCGAGGCCGGAGTCGAGGTCCTCCATCATTCCTGCCGGTAGGTGATGAAACGATGCCGCAACGATCGAATCAGGAAGTGCCGCCTGGACCATTTCTGCGACCGATCCACGCGGTGGATACATCGGCAGCATTTCCCTGCCGTTCTTCACCAAGGCATTCACCATTGAAATCACCACCTTGCCGGAAAGTGGTTCACGGAGCGCGTGTACCGTCTGCAAGGCGCTTTCCCATGGCGTGGCCAAAATTACGAGCTCGGCGGCAGCAGCTTGTTCATTGAGCCCGCCAGTGACGGTCTCGGCCCGGCCAGATGCGCGTTCACGGACTTCGCTCGCAACCGCTTCAGCGCGCTCACCATCTCGCGAACCCAAGATGACTTCGTGACCCACGCTGGCAAAACGAACGCCAAGTCCGCGCCCTGCAGGTCCCGTACCGCCCAAGATTCCAATCTTCATAGTTATATTCTCGCGCAATCCCCTCGTCTTCCAAGCACCGAACTACGCTTCAGTTGTGGGATTTCATGACGGCAAGACGTACCTTGTCACCGGCGTATTGACCAAACGCTCCATTGCGACGTCAGTCATGACCACCTTGTGTGAGCAAGGGGCCAACGTGCTCGTTACGAGCTTTGATCGAGCCCGACCCACCACACTTCGCACCCTTGGCTCCCTTGGTATTGCGGCTCCAGTACTCAACTTTGACGCCGCTTGTCCAACCTCGGCAGAAGCCTTGGCGACAGAAGTGGCCGAACACACGGGCTCGCTTGACGGTGTGTTGTTTGCCATTGCCGGAGCACCAAAAGAAGCACTTGATCGTGATCTTTCTCGTGCATCTCATGACCAAATCACTGAAACCCTCAACATTTCCGCACTCGCACTTTCTCGTCTCACCTATGCCTTACTGCCACAACTGCGTGCTGCTCAACATGGGGCCTCGGTCGTTGCGCTCACCTTTGCTCCGCACCGAATCTGGCCTGGATATGGCTGGATGGGAGTAGCCAAGGGGGCGCTTGAAAGCATGGTCAAGACCATGGCGGTCGAACTTGGCCCATCAGGTATTCGCGTCAACCAACTCGACGCTGGTCCACTTCGAACGGCTGCTGCGCGGCAAATTCCCTCTCTCGGTGAGGCTGCCGAGTATTTCGGTCGCACTGCACCTCTTGGCTGGAATGCCGAAGATTCACGCCCAGTAGCTGAAGCATGTGCAATGTTGTTGTCACCGCTTTTGTCGGCAACGACAGGCTCCACCATTGTCGTCGATGGTGGTGTTCATCTTCTTGGAGGTTCTTGAAATGACCAGTGCACTTGACCTTGTGGCGTTAGTCGAGCGATATGGCGCCGTGACGTCATCAATGGATGTTGACGCCTATGCCGCCTTGTTCTCCGAGGACTGTGTCCGTGAGGATCCCATTGGCCAACCCCCTTGCCATGGTCGAGCCGAAGTTCACGCGTCTTGGGCAGGCGTCGTTGCTACGGCTAAAACCGTCACCTTTACTCCATCGGGGATTCACGGCGTCGAGAATCAGGTGGCCTACAACTTCACCGTTCGCGTCGAAATGGAGGCCATGACTGTCACCATTTCTGGCATTGAGACCTTTGTGTTCAATGACGCCGGAGAAATTACCGAAATGCGGGCGTACTGGAACGACGACGACGTCATGGTTGGCTAACGTTGCCGCAGGTGAGACCCGTCGAGGGAGGTCACCACTAAGGGCGCATAGATGAATCTCGGTAGAACGACAGCGAGGCCAGCAAAGGCAATGGAACCGCTCAACGTCGTCACGGACGCGACTGCGCCAAAGCGAAACCGCATCAACTCGCACCTGTTCACTGCTCAACTTGTCGTTATTGACTTTGTTGTCGCCGTTGCTGCTTCTGCACTCGGACTACTCGCTGTTGCGGCACTTTCGACCGTTGCTACGAACGGCCTCCCCTACTTTTGGGTGAACTTGAGTCACCAGATGTTCTTTCCCGTAGGCGTCGTGCTTGGACTCACGCTCTCGGGCAACTACCGCCGCGTTGGTCGAATGGGATCACAGTCGACGTTCACGCTCATGAATTCGTTTTTCTTTGCCATTGGCGTTGGTGGACTGTTGTCCATTGGTCTGTCGACGATTGTGCATCGACTACTTGACCAGCGTCAGGTCAATGCCAATCACGTGTTGTCCGCCATTGTGTTGTCAACCTTTTTGATCCCTATTGCTCGCTCTATCCACCGTCACACGATCCTTCGCCGACATCCGATTCGAGTGGTCATCATCGATAGTGGTGCCAACGTAAAGCGCTTCATCACCCACCTAGAACTTCAAGGCTGCTTCCAAGTGATTGGTTGGGTGCCCGGAACCTCGCTTCGCCCCGGTGAAGGACTCGGCCGACTCGACGAACTCAAAGAAATTTGCGCAACACACGCCGTTGATCAGGTTCTAGTTGGCGATTTCGATTTCCCCATGCCGGTCGTTGTCGATCTCTTGCGCAAAGTGCAAAATGATGTGCAGTTGACCTTTGTCCCTCGGTCCTTCGAGTTGCTGAGTTGGCGAAGCACATTCACCGAACTCTCCGGCCTGCCAATGATTGAGGCAGCCCCGATGGTCATGACCCGCATCGACAAATTTGTCAAGCGATCGTTCGACCTGTTCGTTTCGACGTTCCTGTTGATCGTGCTTTCACCCGTTCTCGTCGTCTTTGCTCTTATCGTGGCAACCTCCTCAAAGGGGCCAGTTTTGTATCGCCAAAAGCGAGTCGGACGAGGTGGGAAACCATTCACCATCTTGAAATTCCGCACCATGCGGCAAGCAGCAAACGAGTTCGAGTCGTCAGCTGCGTGCAACCTTGATGCACCACTTTTTGAAGCTCGAGGAAAGTTGCAAGAAGAAGCACGCATTACCCGCCCAGGTCGGCTGCTTCGCAAGACCGGTCTCGATGAGTTGTCGCAGTTGCTCAATGTGTTTGTGGGCTCCATGTCCATCGTTGGGCCTCGGCCATTTACGCCAAACGAATCAACCGACGCCAACGGCTGGCAATCACGACGCTATGACGTGCGTCCCGGCATCACTGGCCTATGGCAGGTGTCAGGTCGCAACAATCTTTCTGCGGCTGACCTTGAAGAACTCGATTACCTCTACGTCGCTTCGTGGTCCATGTGGTGGGACGTCAAAATTTTGTGGGACACCCCACGCACCATGGTCAAGGGACTCGGTGCCTTCTAAGTCACGCCCCGAGGTAGCGCTCGTTCATGACTACCTCACCCAACGTGGTGGCGCAGAACGGGTGGTGCTCGACCTTGCTGCAGCATTTCCAGGCGCACCACTGTTCACCTCACTATTTGAGCTGACCTTGACCTTTCCGGAATTCCAGCAATGTGCCGTCACTGCGTCTCCGCTCAACCATCTCTCACTGCTTCGCCATCACCATCGCCTTGCCTTGCCGCTGTATGCGCCGCTGTTTTCAACCATGAAGGTGGATGCGGACGTCACGATCTGCTCATCGAGTGGCTGGGCGCACGGCGTTACGGCAACCGGAGCAAAAATTGTGTACTGCCATGCACCAGCTCGCTGGCTCTATCAGCGCGAGCGCTACCTCGCAGACGCGGGACTTGCCCAACGTGCATCGTTGGCGCTTCTTTCACCACTGCTCAAACGTTGGGACAAAAAGGCTGCACAGTCAGCGACGTCCTACGTCGTCAACTCAACGACCACACAACATATGGTGAAAGAGGCCTACGGCATCGAAGCCGACATCGTGCACCCACCCGTGTCGCTCGCGGTGTCAGGTGACCAGCGACCAGTCGATGGACTTGAACCGGGTTTTCTTCTTGTCGTCGCGCGACTACTTGCCTACAAAAACGTCCAACTCACCATTGCCGCTGCCGCGACATCAGGTCACCGAGTTGTGGTCGTTGGTGATGGCCCACTTCGACGTCAGCTGGAGCATGAGGCCTCACCGTCGGTCACGTTTCTTGGCACCGTTGACGACTCGACCCTTCGCTGGTGTTATGCCAATTGTGCGGCGCATGTGGCGATGAGTTATGAGGACTATGGACTCTCCCCCATTGAGGCGGCGGCATTTGGCAAACCAACCATTGCCCTTGGCGCTGGTGGGTATCTCGACACGGTCATCAGCGGAGAGACCGGCCTCCATGTCGCGGCACCAACCGTCGAAGCGCTCGGCGATGCCCTGAGCGAGTTTTCTCACCTCAAGTTGTCGCCGTCGATGATCATCGCGCACGCACGCACGTTCTCGAAGGAGAACTTCATCATCGCGATGCAGCAAAAAGTTGCTGAGGTTTTGGCCTAGTCGCCAATCTGAGCGAGATCGAGGAGTCCTCGGGCCGCCGAGGAAATGCTGAACTGCGCTTCAACGCAACGGCGTCCCGCCTCGCCGAGCGACGTACGCAGTTCTTGGTCGTCGCGAAGTAAGCGGAGCGCGTCGACGAGGTCTGCCACGTTGCCGTGTTCAACCACGACCCCGCCACCGGTCGACGAAATTACCCAAGGAATCTCGCCACAGGTTGAACCAATCACCGCGACACCTTGTGCCATGGCTTCAACGAGCACCCGACCAAATTGCTCTGCCCAGGTCGGTGTCGGCTGCGAAAACAAGACAATGACGTCAACCGAGTGAAAAAACTCCGGCATGGTTGCATGGGTATAGGTCGTCACCACTTCGGCACCGAGGGCTTGCAACTCCTCGCGCTGTGGTCCATCACCAGCTAGCCGAAAAGTTGCGCCAGGGAGTTGTCGCACTGCTTCAGCAACGAGGGCAAACCCCTTCTGCTCGACTAATCGCCCGGCTCCACCGACGATGAAGCCCTCATGGCTCGCCGTGCTCGCCGTGCTCGCCGTAAACGGTGAAGGCACGGGACTTCCCACCACCTTGACGCGTGCGCTCGTCCCCCACCGTTCAACCATTTCCTTGGCCGCAGGTGTCCTTGCCACAATGAACGAACATGCTCGAAGTACAGCGCTGCGAAGTCGTTTGATGAACCAAGGCAGCGGGCGATCAAGATTTTCCCATGCTTGAAGACCAAAGGGGATGCCTCGGCGTTTTGCCGCAAAAGCCCACTGTGCAGCGGGAAGTGAGAAGCATTCTTCTTCGATGTAGATCACGTCAGGTTGCACGCGCTTTAACGTCGCGGCGATACCTCGTCGATAGAGGTGTCGCTGAGGCTTCCCCGGCCAAAAGATGGGAAGTTTTGTATGGCGACCAGCAAGGCGCGGGTCTGTTGGTGCGGGGAAAAGCTGGGGTGAATAGTCATTTCGCCAGTTGCTTGGCGTCACGAGGTGCACGTCAACGCCTTGTGCGGCGAGTTCGCCGAAGACGGACTGGTTGGTCACGACGACCGCCGGGTGACTCACCACAAGCAGTCGCTGACCTCGGCGTGCCTCCACGCCATCACGCTACCGTTGCGACGTAACCCACTTGTGCCGTGTGCTCTGAGAGACTTTGCCCGTGGATGACCTGAGCCCTGAGCCAACAGAGCCAAGCAGTCCTTCTGTTACGGCTCCCGCTGGACGTTCCGTCGCGCTCAACTCGACGGTCGTTGCGGTGGCGCAGGCAATCATCGTTGCCCTAGGCCTCGTCCTTACTCCCTTTATCTTGGGGCGACTTGGTCTGGTGTTGTTTGGCCTCTACGGGTTCGTCACGACGACGGTGGCATTCATCTCCGTCCTCGATCCTGGCTTGGGCCTGATCGTGATTCGTTACTCGAGTAGCGACGACACCGACAAATTGCTCTCCGCCAGACTTTCCACCTTTGGCCTCATGGTGTGGCTAGGGCTCGGTCTCGTGCTGTCGCCGTTGTTGTTCATTGTGGTTCCCTCCCTCACCGCAAACTTGCACTCGGCCACCGGGGCGCTCCTTTCGCCCTCGCTCGTCCACACCGCCCAACAATTCTTCGTCTGGGGCTACCTCTACCTGTTCATCACCGCGGCGAGCGCCATCATTGGCTGCCGCCTCATTGCTGCGGGCGAGCAATGGCTCGTCACGGTGATTGGCCTCGTTAGCCGATTCGCCTATGCGGCAGTTGTTGTTGCCGTACTCATCGCTGGATATGGAATCTGGGGGCTTGCCATTGCCTCATCGGTGCAAACCGGCATTGTGTTGGTCGCCACCGTGATTGCGATTTGGCGGCGTCATGGTCGAGTGTTCGCAAATCCCTTCACGCTTGGAACAAAACGTCTGGCCGAATTGTTGCGCTTTGGCGGCCTTGTGCAACTCTCAAGCATTTTGGATGCACTCAACTACGACACGGACCCCATCATCATTGGACGCTTCGTCTCAGTCGGTGCCTCGGGTCTGTATCAACTTGCCAACCGAGCAGCCGGACAAATTGCCTACCTCGTTGCGGTTCCACAACAGTCGCTCTTGCAGACGTTTTCAAGCGTTGCCAACCGACGGTCCTCAATTGACGAAGTCCGACGCCCCGCTATTCAAGCGTCTCGATATTTGGGTCTGCTTGCCTTTTTTGCCGGTGGTGCCTTGCTGGCTGCAGCGCCAGAGTTGAGTGTGGCGTGGCTCGGAAAACCCTATGAGGGCATCGACAAAGCGTTGTGTTTGCTCGCTGGTCTGCAGCTTGTCAATGCTGCCCGGTTCAACTCTTCCATTGTCATCGTTGCGCTCGGCAAAGCAGGCATTGGAGCCAAGGCGAAGGCCATCTCGGTGCTCGTCAACCTTGCCCTCACCTTGGCGCTGGTCTTCCCCTTTGGTTTGACCGGAGTGCTCATTGGCACGATTGTCGCCTCAGCACTTCAAACGGCAGTACTCATGAAGCGCTATACAAAATTGCTGGAAAGCACCTTGCAGCACGTGCTGTGGCAGTGGTATCTGCCGGGCATGGCAGTTGCGCTCGCCTCGGCCGGAATTGCACGAATTGCTGGACTTGTCATTGACGCGGGATCGGTCAGCTCGCGTGGACCAGCACTGTTGGCTGGGGCCGTGACGCTCACAATCTTCGCCCTCATGTTTGCCGCCGGCATTCGCCTGACTCGGTATCTCCAACATGATGATCTTGACTATGTGAGTGGGATTCTTCCTCAACCAATTGGGAAATTGCTCCACTTGCGCATCATTCGCTTGCTCACCACTCGGGTCAAACCATGACGACGTTTTCGGTCATCATCGCGACCTACGGTCGACCTGACTTGCTCAAGCGTTGCCTCGAAGGCTTAAGTCAGCAACTTCGCCCAGCCGATGAGGTCATTGTGGTGACCCGACCAGATGACACCGCAAGCCATGACGTTGCCAACGGTGCGTTGGTGACAACACGGCTTGTTGACGTTGCGACCCCAGGTGTCGTGGCGGCAATGGCTGTTGGACTTCGGGCGAGTACGAGTGACTGGGTGGCCTTTACCGACGACGATGCAATTGCCTCGCCAACGTGGATTGGCGACCTTGAACAACGAAGTCACGGCGACGGGGTTATTGGCGTTGGAGGACGCGATGTGCTCGAAGACGATGGCGTAGAACGTTCCACCCTGCTCACGAGTGATGTCGGCCGCATTGCAGCATTTGGGCGCTTCACCGGGAATCACCACCGTGGTACGGGTGGTGCTCGAAGTGTGGCCATGCTCAAAGGTGTGAACTGCGCCTACGACGCTTCACTGCTCGGCATCCCTACCGGCCTGTTCGGTACGGGCGCACAAGCGCACTTTGAAATCGCGATTGGCCTCGATCTCGAAGGTCAAGGGACCTTGATCTATGACCCTTCGGTCACCGTTCGCCACGCACCTGGTACGCGATTGGACGGCGACCGTCGGATATTGCCCTCACGGGCCTCGATTGCCGACGTTGCCTCGAATGCAGTGCTGGCCTGTGGCGTTCGCTCCAAGTGGTTTGCGGCACAGCGGTCGATGTTCTCGCTCGCCATTGGTGACGCTTCGTGTCCTGGAGTTGCTCGTTTTCTGGTTGGCATTACGAAAGCAGACATTCGCCGTCGCTTCCTTCCATCGCTCTTCGGAACACTTCGCGGACTGCTCTTCGTCGCCTGCGGTCGTGGCCTCAGGTTTATCCGGCGCTAGTTCCATAGGCGGCGAGGTGCGCGTCCACCATTGCCTTACTCGTGTGTGTTGTTGACACTTGTGCGCCAGCTGCCACCAGCCGCGTGACCAGCACATTGTCGTTCAGTACTCGCCGGAGATTCTGGCCAAGACTCTGTGCATCTCCAATTGGACTGAGTAGCGCCGAGTCACCATTTCGGACCCATTCGACAATGCCGGGGCATGCGGTTGCAACAAGCGGCACGTTCGCCGCCATTGCTTCGAGTGCCACGAGCACGTGGCCTTCCCACTTCGAACTGAGCACGACGACATCGCCCGCAGCCATCCAGGCTCGAACCTCGTTGCTGAAACCGGCGAAATGGATCTGATCTTCAACATGAAGCGAGTGGGCAAGCAACCGTGTGTGTTCGAGCAGTGGACCATCGCCAAAAAGCAAGAGGTGGAGATTCTCCACCAGTGCTACTGCTTCAACCATGGTGGAAGGATCTTTTTGGTCGCTCAAACGAATAGCCGAAACTGCGACCTTTGCACCTTCAGGAATACCGAAACGCTGTGCCACGTCATGGCGCGACTTTGGCAAGGGTGCTGGCTCGATGCCAACTGGGAGGATGGTCGAGGCAATGCCGATTGCTTGCAACAACTGCTTCGGCGCTTCCCCACACGAGGCAACCGCAATTCCCGCAATTCGAAGCGGAAGGCGAAGTCCTGACACGACTGCCGGATCAATCCCATGTGAGGTCACGAGCACCATTGGCGTGGAGTGCTGCGCGAGGCGTAACGCCATCGCCAAACGAAGACCGTGCCCGTGCAGCACGTCAGGGTGAAGGCGATCCACCAACTTGCGAAGGGCTCGGACAAAGGCCATTCCCCCGCTTCGACCACGAAAAGGTTGCAGTCGAATCAACGCAACGCGCTCAAGATCAATGCCACCAACGGCTTCATCTCCACCGACCACCACCGTGACGTCGTGTCCACGATGAGCAAGTCCGTTGGCAAGGAGTGCAACTTGCCGCTGCATCCCACCTGGCCCGCCATTGGCCAGCACAAGGACGATTCTCACGACGCTACGTTTGCTTTCGCTGCTGCCGCACGAAGGACGCCATCAACAATTGGTCCAACGACCGTTGCGGTGTAGCGCTCGAGTGCGGCCTCTCGACAACGCTGCTGTCGAGAGCTGCGGTCTTGCTCGCTTTCTCGCTCGACGCGCGCAACAAGGCTTCGTAACGCCTCGGCAAGTGCCGTTGCATTTCCAGCGTCGCAGATGGTGGCGACCGATCGGTCAAGTCGCTCAGCCGCGCCAACCGCGGTCGTCGCAATCACCAACACCCCTTCGGCCAGCGCCTCGGCCACCGTAAGTCCAAAGGGTTCATAGTGTGACGCTTGGACGAGCACGTCAGCTTGGCCAAGCGTCACTTTCACTTGGTCTCGGTGTCGATGGCCAACATAGCGAGCAACGGCTGGATTGAGATCCAAAAGCAACGGCCGGTAGTCGGACCACAAGGAGTGGTCGCCAATCACTTCAATCGTCAGGCGACCTTCTAGGTCGCGTAACAGGTGTGTCGCTTCGACGAGGTCATCGAGACCCTTGCGCACGGTGATGCGGCCAAGGACGACCACGCGAACTGGGCCCGGTACTCGTGGTCCGGGAGGTGGCGAGAAGGCCTCAACATCTATGACGTTTTCAGCCACGGTCACCTTTGCCGCGTCAACGCCATAGTCGGCACATAACCATGCGCCAAATTGTTCTGAGATCGCCATCACTGCCGTTGCTCGAGAAATGTCGCGACGCTGACGCTTTGCTCGGGCCGCCACCCAAAAACGAACAAGAAGTGGGCGGAAGAATCCCTGGCACCGTCGCGCGAGGTCGCGTTCGCTTTTCAACCACCGCAGCTCACCGGCTGCGTGTACGGACGGATGCGTGACGATTGGTGGCAACGTTCCATCATCACGGAGGCCGAATAGCTCAACGGTCGAGAACTGATAGAGGACGTCAAATGGTCGCTCTCGGTGACGTGTGCGAAGCAACTTTGCCGCTCTGGCTCGGCCTCGTGCTGTTGCCGCTTGAGCAGAAATCATCTTGGTAAGTGGATGCGAGGAATACCACTTACCAAAGGCAAACTTGCTGTCAATGCGATGGACCGTAACGCCAGGGATTTGTTCCACCACGTCCGCTGCATCTGATTCCACCGAGATTGGCAAAAAGCAATCAATCGTTGCCCCACGAGCAACGAGTTCAGAAAACAGCAACCCAGCAACCCCAGGAGCTCCGCCAACTTGAGGATTCGGGACCGGACCCACGTAGGCAATTCGAAATGGTGGCGTGAACTCTCGCCGTGGAACAGGTGCGTTCGCAATAGCCCGATAGGGCTTGGTAGCGGCGTAATAGATACCAACGCTTCCTTGAGAGATTCCAAGCACGAGGACCCGCAAAAAGCGACGAGGACTCCCCTTGATCACTGCACCATCACGGCCATAACGGATCCATCGCCGAGCAATGTTTTCCACCGGTGCCCATCGCAGCGGAAGGATGCCTCGACGCTGTGCGGGATAACGGGTGTACAGCAACCAGTCATCGGTCACAAATCGCCCACGCCTTGCCCACTCTCGTAGGCGAAATGCTCGAGGTGGGTGCGTAATTACGATTTCGTGGTCAAAAAGGACTGGACCGAGTTGTTCAATGCGATAACCAAGATCTCGATCTTCGTGCGTCCACGAGAAGGCAGGGTCAAAGCCACCAACTTCTCGAAGGGCATTCGCCCTGTAGGCCACATTGCAGGTGAGATACCCACCGCCGGTCGCATCTTCAACCGAATGTTCATACAACGGGTCATAGTCAACTGACTGCACGAGGCCGCGAATACCGAGTGCATCGGGGCGTTCAGCAAATGCTGCCATGAGCTGGTCTACCCAGTTGTCGGCAACAAGGGCATCATCGTCAGTGAACGCAACAATTTCACCTCGTGCTTGACCAATGCCAACGTTTCGTGCTCGACCTGGGCCAACACCGCCACTGCGCAACACCGAAATATGTGGGCTGAGTTGCGCAGCGAAACCGGCCTCGCCACTTCCATCATCAACCACAAGAATCTCGGCTCCGCCGCTCACGGACTCGAGTTGAGGCAGGAGTTGCTCAAGGCAACGCTCAAGCAGGTCGGGTCGCTTATACGACGGCACCACAATAGTGAGCGCAAGCGTATTCATCATGGCCTTGGTCGCCCAAGGACAGCGGCATAGAGCTCGTCATATCGAGGGGCGAGACGCTCCGGGCGATATTGGGCGACTTCATGTTGCGCTGCGCTTGTAAGACGTGCTCGGCGCGTTGGGTCATCGGCCAATTGACGAAGCGCCTCAGCGAGCGCCTCAACATCGTCGGGCTCGACCAAGACGCCGTTTACATCGTTGGTCAACACTTCTGCTGGTCCCCCAGCATTTGGTGCAATCACTGCACTACCGCAGGCCATGCCTTCAAGCACCACATTGCCGAATGGTTCAGGAATACGTGACGCCACGACTTGGATATCACTCGATCGAAGAAGATCGGCAACATCACGCCGAAATCCAAGAAAATCAACTCGGTCGGCAATCTCAAGTTCACTCGCCAACTCATGAAGCGACGCGGCATAGGCCTCTTCGCCAAAGAACGCTTCTCCAACAATTTGTGCTCGCACCTCGCCGGTTGGAAACGCAAGGGCAAAGGCCTGCAAAAACAGGTCTTGTCCTTTCCATGGCGATAGGCGACCCACCATGGTGATCATGAGTGGCCCGCTTTGACGCTTACCTGCACTTGCTGCGGGATCAAGGGGGCTTGGAATCACCATGCGCACTCGCCCACCAGGCACGGTGGCCAGTGTCGCCACCGAATTGGCCACCACTGCAGTTGGGAGCACTCGGCTGGCCAGACGTACAAAGCGGACCACAGGCGCGGGCAGGTAATCATCAGCGATGCGGTCGCGAAGATGCCAAACGACCGGGGTCTTTGTCAGTCGACCAACCACCCCTCCAACGAGCGCAGCTTTCAAAGTGTTGGTGTGGAGTACATCGGGCTTGAGCTCGCGGACGGTCTGGCGCAGTGCAAAGAGGTAACTCGCAAGGTCAAAGACCACTCTCGGGCTCAACCTCGACACCATCGCAACTTCTCGGCGAGTTGAACGAAGCCGGTCCGTCATTTCAAGGACTTCGACGTCAATGCCGCGATCGACGAGTTCATCAACGAGTGGCCCATCTTCACCGAGCACGACCAGTGGGTCAACATCGCCAAGCGCCGGTAATTGACGGAGCAACGCGAGTTCCCCGCCGCTTAATTGTGCTCCGTGGCCAAGGAAAAGTACTGACACCGTTGGAGGGGTAAAGACCTTTAAATGTTGAAGGACAACGGCATCCCAACTGCGTTCGAGTGCAAACCTTCGGCAGGCTTCAGGCGTTGGCCCCCGCCCAAGCAACACATGCTCAATTGCATCACCCAACAGATCAGCCCGACCTTGTGGCACGACGAGCGAGCTATCAAGTTCTCGCAAGAGTGCGCCGATGCCACCGACATCGCTCGCTATCACTGGCGTGGCGCAACTGAGCGATTCAAGGGCAACAAGGCCAAATCCTTCCAGCGCAACAGATGGAATGATCGAACAGTCAGCAGCGCCATACGCAGCAACGAGACCTTGCTCATCGAGGCCGCCGGTGACGTACACCTGTGAAGAAAGCGCACGAGCCGAAATCATTGTTTCAATCGTTTGCCGGGCGGGACCTTCCCCGACGATGAGCACCTGTGGCTCGAGCCCACGATGGCGAAGCGACACCAAGGCATCGAGAAGCACTTCGTGGCCCATGCGCTGCACAAGGCGGCGTACCATCACGAGCACTGGGCCAGCAGCGAGACCAAAGCGTGCTCGTGCGACGTCTTGGTCAACGGGATGGAACGTCGACGTGTCGACACCTCCACCAATGATGACGACTCGGGACCGGTCGACACCGAACCGCCCAATCACTTCGTCGGCAAACGCCGAACTCAAGGTCACCACCATGTCGGCACGACGGTAGACAAATCGCTCGATGGCAGATTTCACCCGTTGCGAGAGTCGACTTGCCCCTTCAACCGCGCTCTCTGCTGCCCACGGTCCATGGAAGTGCACGATTCGAAGCGTTGATCGTCGAGCCGTCACCAATGGCAACACCCCATGAAGGGCGAAATGAATATCCAAGATTGGACGTCGTCGCTCTTTGAACGCACCCCTCCAGATGTACGCCAAGCGACGGAGAATCGGTGCCTCGAGGCTCGGTGCGCCTTCGCCACCAATGGTGAGTACTTTCACTGGCACGCCCGCTCGAGTGAGTCCAGCCGCATACGCATTGACATAGCGATTTAGTCCACCTGGGCGGGCTTCAAGCGCCTCTAAGCCAATGACCACCATGGCGGGCTTCGTCACGATGCCACCAGTAGTTCGCGGTAGACCGAATCGAGTTGCGTCGCAAGGTGCACCAGGGTGAACCGTTGCGCACGCTCAAGGGCCATCTCTACTCGACGACGTGTGTCGACTCGCTGCTCCATCACTGTTTGAAGGCCAGCTGCCACCGCGGTCGCTGAGCGATCGACCACCAGACCACCTGACTCGTTGTCGCCACACAGACTCATCGCCACACCGACTGCTGTTGTGACAAGCGGCAGCTCTGACAGCGCTGCTTCGACAAGGACCAATGAAAAGGTCTCGTAGGCGCTGAGCTGCACCAAGACATCTGCGCCTCGGTAAAGATCCGCCACGTCATGTCGGGCACCAAGAAACATGACGCGATCGTCGACGCCAAGCTCACAAGCCAACCTGTGCATTCGCGGACGATCTCCTCGCCCAACAATGCATAACTTCGCCGTACCTGGCAGGGTCTCCAGTGCTCGAATCGCAAGGTCCACACCTCTAAGCGTCCAGTCGCCACCTACTTGCAGAATCAAAAACGTGTCGGCATCGAGACCAAGTGCAGTGCGCACTTCCTCGCGACGAGCCATATTCGGGCCGAAATCTTGACCATCGACACCGTTCTCCGTAAGGACGCGTGGGGACCGTGGATACCACGTCGCCACCTCCTCCAAACCTTGCTCGCTGACCGCCGCAGCTGTCGTGCGTCGCTTTGGCGCGAAGGCGTGTCGCTCGAGACTGAGGGCCATCGTCTTCAGGAGGCCCGTATTCACTCGACGAAGCAAGCTTCCGCTAGGGGGCATTCTGCGACCACCGTTTGCGTGAATGAGCGCGGCTTGACACAGATGCAGGGAAACAAGGTCGACACGGTTGAACACAATTGCTCCGCAACTGTGCACGAGATCCACCTTGTTCTTGAGTACAAAAAGTCGAAGGCTAGCGAGCAGCGAAAACATCATGAAACGCACAGGAATTGGTCGCTCAATGAGTGGAACCTTATGCACGGTGACGAATCGTGCGGTCTCCTCATCAATCGCACCCACAAGGACGTGGATGTCATAGGCAACCGACAGCGATTCAGCGAGGCGGGCATGGAGGCGCTCCATCCCTTGACCTTCTCGGTCAATGCGATGAGCGACGACGAGCACAGCTGGACGAGTTGCCGAGGTGCGTGGAGTTTGCCCTTGCATTACGCCCAACGAGCACGTCGACTGAGGCGCACAGAATCTTCGGGTTCAGGTTCGAGTTCAAGTTCAAGTGCCACCGCTGACGGGTGCACACGATTCGTCAACGTGCCAACGTCATCGAGTTCACGATCGGACTTCATCGATTGCGCTTCCGCCCATCCAATGAACAGCCAAACCAGCCACGTCACCGAGTACAAGTCACCATTCATCCACTGCATGAGATCAACTGACATCGCCCCAAGGCAGAACAACGAGATCAGATCTCGCCGTCGCATGGCAACGCGATAGGCCGCTCGGAACGCCAAAATCACCATGGTGGGATAGAGCAACAGCCCAACAATGCCGAGAGAAGTTCCTGCATTTCCAGGATCAAATTCGGTGCCACGGGCGGCACGTTGCGTGTTGAACTTTCCTGCAGCCAAGGTGGCTGCCCCAACGCCATAACCAAGTGGTCGCTTGAACGCCGATGCCATACCTTTTCTGGTTTCCGCCAAGTGTCCCGACAGCGAACTGCCTTCCCCGGTTGGGTTCGCCACCGTGTTGGCACGTTGTGACAGCACGCACGCCTGGTCACCTTCATGGCATACCGCGGTTCCGCCACTGGTGAATTTGCCGGCGAAGAACACCAGCGCAAACATGGCAAGCACACCGCAAACCGCCACACCAAGTGGGCGAATTTTGAAACGAGCTGCCACCGTCACGCCGACGGCAAACACGCTCAAGAACAAAATGGTGCGCTGTGCTTCGTAATACAAGGCGTAGGACTCAAGACCAATGGCTCCAACGGCAACAAAGCGCATGAACCCGGCTGAGCGAAGAGATATCGCCAACCAAGCAATGATGCTGAGTCCGAGGAATGCCGCGTATTCCTGTGCACTTGCGGACATACCGAAGGCGCGCACGACGCCACCACCGACGTTGAGCGCGGTATAGCCAGCGCTCTCAATCCATGCCGCGTCCCACGAAGGGAAGTGCGAGAAGGTTTGATACGTGCCATATGCGGCAGCAAGCACCCCAAGCCAAGCAATCAACTTGATAATGGCGAGTGCTTCAACGTCATCAATGAGTGAGCGACCAATCCAAAACGCCATCATCGGCACGAGCACGAACAGCAAACCGCCAAGGCCAACGGTGATGCCGCCCTGCGCCGGATTGAGTGCCTCGAAAATCGACCAAATGTTGAACGCCAACACCGTCTTTGCCAGTGAGCCACGAGCTCGAAATGCTCCACGGTTTCCAACGACGACGATGAGGAAGAACAAGATTGCCGGACCAATAATGAGCAAGGGGTCGCCGGAAAACGTCGATGACTGTCCACCAGGGAGCACTCGACGGATGAGTCCCAGTTCCGCCATCCAAATGGTGAGCAGCAACAAAAGACTCTTCGGCGAGAGCATGGCGATGGTCAACAAGATTGGAATGAGCACCGCCATCAAGGCAATGTGTGTTCCTGCGGCCGCAGCGAAGATGGATCCAATTACCCCAGTAACAACAACGACAAGCCAAAGCTGGCGCGTGGAGCCAGACTTCGGTGGCTCACCACCAGTACTCGCAGGGAACGAGGAGGTCACAGAGAAAGTCTCTCACATTCACCATGAATTCCTCTGAGGGGCTGGTGAGTTCTCCTCCATCTCTCAGCCACCGCGCACTACAGCACCAATTCTTCGGAACTAAGGTGGCGCCGTGGCGGAATTGGCACAACAAAGCGATGTGAGCCTGGCGAGTTACGCCGGCGTCATTTGGCGACGGAAACTCACCGTCATTTTGGGCGTCCTCGTTGCCGTTGGCCTCATGATTGGCTACGACTCCACCATTGCACCGACTTACGTCGCCACCTCACAATTCAACTTGTTTGTCCGGCCGAACAACACGAACCCCCAAGTAACGGCTGCGATGTACACCATGAACTCACCAGCGGTTGTTTCGCTCGTGACTGCCGACCTTGGCTACCGGCCGCCAAAGCCCACGATTACGCAGATTGGCAACACGCCAATCATGAATATCCAGATCATGACCAATGACCCGCTGAAGGCTGCGCAAATAGCCAATGCCTACCCACGTGGTTTTAATAAGTACTCGCAACAAAACGCCATCGTCGCGGTGTACGCCGCAACGGTCAACATCAACCAACAAATCACCGCAGCCAAGGCGCAACAGGCGCTGCTCGCCATTCAAATCTCGAAATTACCAAAGGGTTCACCCCTTCGCATTGCCGCAGTCAGTCAGCTCAACTCACTTCAGTCGCAGATCAACCACTGGTCGTCAGTGCTGAATGGCCTTCAGGGCAACGTTGTTCGAAACGCAGGAAATGTCATCTCTCCCGCACTTCCACCGCGCGCACCGGTGTCACCAAAACCAACGTCTGACGCGATGCTTGCTGCACTTGTTGGATTGGCGCTCGGCATTGCCATTGCACTCCTCCAAGAGTTTCTCGACGACAAGATTCGCTCTCGGGCGGACTTGGAGCGAGTCTTCCCAGGTTTCGCGACCATTGGCATGATTCCGCAAATTCGTGAGTGGCAAGATCGCTCAACTTCGTTCTTGGTATCGGCTGAGCAGCCCAAGTCGCCAACCGCAGAAGCCTTCCGCGGATTGCGAACCTCACTGCAATTCATGGGACTTGATGAACCAATCAAGACCTTGCTCGTTACTTCTGCCGCCGCTACTGACGGTAAGACGACCGTTGCTGCGAACCTTGGCTACACCATTGCCAGTGCAGCCCAGCGCGTCATCATTGTTGGTTGCGACTTGCGCAAACCTCGTGTTCACCAGTTCTTTGGCGTGAGCAATGACGTGGGATTCACCTCCGTCTTGCTTGGCGACGCAGAGCTTGAAGATGCTCTCCACCAAGTTGAAGGGGCAGAGAATCTCTACATTTTGCCCTCAGGTCCAATTCCACCGAATCCGGCTGAGCTTCTCGCTGGTCCAAAGGCTCGCTCTATCCTTCGGCGATTGTCGGAAGAGTTCGATTTGGTGATCTTGGACTCTGCTCCGATTCTTCCCGTAACCGATGCTTTAGTTCTTGCGGGAAATGCCGATGCAACGATCTTCATTGCGACCGCTGGTATCTCTACCCGTCGCAACACTGGACGTGCGTATGAGATGTTGAAGCAAGTTGACGCCAACGTGGTTGGTCTCGTCCTCAACCGTGCACCAGAGTCTGATTCCTACGTGTACTACCGCTACGGATATGGCTATGGGTACGGCTATGGGTATGGGTATGGGTATGGGTACGGCTATGGGTATGGCTATGGCAACACCCCAACGGCAGGCAAGGGCGCCGATCTTCCACCCGTCGTCGCTGGCATCGCTGATGGATCCGACGCCACTGACTAAACCTGCCGCACCCGGGTCCGATGCCCATGGTGTCGCAGGTGTTCGTCAACCCTTTCTGGTAGAAGTTCGCTGAACATGGCCAACTATCGACACGGTTCCCAGCGCCGATTCCATACCCTTCGCTACGGGTATCGCCACTGGGCACAGCATCAAGATGGTGTTCGCCACCCGCATCGCCGTCGCAAAAAGCGCCGTCGTGTTACTCGTCACCTCCATATACCCGAGCGGCGCACGATGGTCTATCTCGGCGGTGGATTTGGCATCATCGTGCTGTTCTTGGCGATCCAAGGTGGCTATGCCTTGTACAAGGCAAACAGCCAGATTTCAAATGCACAACAGCACTTCTCCAGCCTGGTCCAGAACAAATCTTCGCTGCTCAGTTCAGAAGGCAGAAAGCAGGCGGCCGAAGATCTGTCCAATATTTCATCAGATGCTGCGTCAGCATCGGGGACCTTGGATGCATCCATCGGACTCAAATTCTTCGGCGTCTTTCCTGTCATTGGGAAGCAAATCAACGGAGCCAAGGACTTAGTTTCCGACGTCTCGCACTTCTCCAACAAGTCCATGCAAATGGTGGTAGCCGCCGATGCTTTGGCCCAAGCTTCAACCGGCACGTATGTCGATCTTCGAAAGCTTGATGAATTACGCAAGCAAGTTGGCATTAATGCGCTCTACTTCAAGTCCTTCATCCGGCCGGCTGATGGGCTGTATGGGCCGGTTGGCACCGCTCGTCGCAAGTTCAATGACATTGATCAAAATGTCAACGCACTTCTCTTACAAGGCTACGGCGGCATTGACTACGCCGAGCGTTTCTTGGGGCTCTTCGGCGCGAAGAATTATCTGATTGCCGGTGAAAACCAGGCGGAAATGCGTGATGGCGGCATGGTGCTGTCATGGGCAATTTTGTCTACCCATGACGGCCACTACGACGTAAACCTGGCCCAGTCCGTTGGAAAGCTCCAGCTCTACAAGCCTTCTGGCTACCCCATCCCTCCAGGCACCAACGCCGTCTACGGACCACTGCTCCCCACGCAAATCTGGCAATCAACAAATGCCACCGGCGACTTTTCCTTGTCGGGTGAGTTCATGTCGTCGATGTTCACTGCTGCCACAAAGCGAAGTGTCGACGGCGTCATTGGTTTAGACGTCACCGCATTGCAAGGCCTCCTTCGCTTGACCGGTCCGGTCCACATTGCTCCCGTTCGTGGGCAAATTGATTCAGGCAATGTGGTCGATGTGCTCCTTCACCGCTTCTACCAAGACAACCGTGGATCGAGCCAAGACGTCCGTCACGATGAGATTGCTTCAGTTGCCCAAGCGGCAGTGAAAAAGATGAACACGACCCATGTCGATGTGGCTCGACTCATTCGCATGCTGGCTGAAGCGAGTGCTGGTCGACACATCATGATTTGGGACGCGTCACCTGCTCGAGAGGGCCTCGTCACTGCCTACGGCGGAAGTGGAAAGCTCGCGAGCACTGATGCAGCGTCGACCTTCCATCTCTCGGTGCAAAGCGGTGTCGCAGCAAAGCTGGACTACTACACCCGCATCAAAGAAAAGGTCGCTGTCACCGTTGATGCCGCAGGCAACGCCTTCGTCACGACGACAGCCACCATTACAAACTTGGCTCCAGCTGGCCAACGACCGTCGTATCAACTCGGCCCTGACCGGGTCAACGCATTTCGACCTGGTGACTATGTCGGTCGCGTGTACCTCTACAGCCCGCGTGGTTCAAGTGTCGCAGGCGGCGTCAATGAATCCGGTCTTGTGCTCAATGGCCCCATTCCAGCCAAGGTTGCTCCGCAACAGACCACAACCGTCAAATTCCAGACCATCATCTTTGGCGCAGTGAAAGATCACCACCTTCACTTGCGCTTCATCCCTCAAGGCGTGCTGCACCCGGTTCCTTTGACCGTCACCATCAATGCGCCACAGTGGACGCCGACCCTCACGGAACAAACGACGGTGCTCGACAAGACCAGAGTGATCGACTTCTCGCTCTAATCAACACGCCAACGAAAGGCTTAAAACAGACCTGCGAGATCCCCTGAGAGTCGCTCAAGTTGACGGAGCATGATTCGATAGTCCTCGGCAGTCCCGCCAACAGGGTCTGCCACATCATCAGCCTCATCATCACCAAGCAGCTGCGAACGCGTCCGATTGGCTCCAATTGCGTGAAACCAGTGCTCCAAACCTTCGGTGGGCTTGCGTGGTCCAACGGCAGTGGCCCGACGCAGAAACTCCCGCATGGTGAATGACCGGGGCCAAATCGGTGGCGCCATAACGACCACTTCGCGCAAGAGCTCTCGCGTCATGGTCAACACCAGGTCTTGTTGCAGCAATTCTTCGCTCGACACCCGGTGGCTGACATGCTCGGAAAGATCAATCCCAGCATCGTGGGCAATGGCGAGATAACTCGAGGGGATGCAATTGCCCTCACCCATGATCCCCCCGGAACTCACGATGGCTTCGAGTCCTGATCGACCAAGCGCATCAGCCAAGTACACCCGAGCGGCAGGAGAACGAAACAAGTTCGCTTTGCAAATCACCGCTACTCGTAGCACTTGGCCTCCTCTTTCTCCATGGTAGATCGCCGATGCCACCATCTGGGTGCCCACAGCCACAACAGGTGCACGCCATTAGGGTGGGCATTCAAGTCAAACGTTACGGAGATGTACCGGTGAATCACGCAGGGATGATGTCGCTTCGACGCGACCGTTCGGTGCTTGGCCACAAAGTTGCCAAGGGAACCGTTCGCCGGGTGTTGCGCTTTGCTCTCCCCTACCGACGAGCCTTGAGCATTTTCATGGCAACCGTGATTGCAGAAGCGCTCGTTGGGGCCGTGAGTCCACTGCTCTTGCGCTCAATAATCGACCAAGCCATTCCTTCCAAAGACACCAACCTTGCCATTGGCCTCGCCATTGCCGCAGCCGGGCTTTCACTGCTTGATGGGGCAATCAGTCTGTCGAATCGATTCATCTCTGCTCGCATTGGCGAGGGCCTGATCTTCGACATGCGTTCCAAGGTCTTTGCCCACATCCAACAAATGCCGATTTCGTTCTTCATGAGGACGCAGACCGGGGCGTTGGTCTCGCGTCTCAACAACGACATCATTGGCGCCCAACAAGCCTTTACTGACCTTTTGTCCAACATGGTTGGCAACGTGATCAGTGTGATCGTCACGCTGAGCCTCATGTTTTGGCTGTCGTGGCAAGTCACCTTGGCGGCACTGATTTTGCTTCCACTGTTTTTGGTTCCGGCTCGAAAGGTTGGGGCCAAACTTGGTGGCCTTACCCGAGAAGCGATGAATCTCAACGCCAAGATGAATAACACCATGCAGGAGCGTTTCAATGTTTCTGGTGCGCTGCTGGTGAAACTCTTCGGCAATACCGCAAGCGAATCGTTCACCTTTGATCGACGCGCCGGGAGAGTGCGCGACATTGGCGTCAAAACCGCGCTCTATAGCCGCACGTTTTTCATTGCCCTTGGCCTCACTGCCTCGTTAGCCACGGCGTTTGCCTATGGCTTTGGTGGGGTTTCGGTGATCAACGGCACCTTGCAACTCGGCACGGTTGTCGCGCTCACTGCCTATTTGTCGCGATTGTTTGGCCCACTCACGCAGTTATCCAATCTCAACTTGGATCTCATGACGGCACTGGTCAGCTTTGAGCGGGTCTTCGAGGTCTTGGACTTAGAACCCATGATCAAAGAAGCTGAAGACGCCGCCCCCCTTCCAGATGGCCCCCTCGACGTCACCTTTGCCAAGTTGTCCTTCACCTATCCAACTGCTCGTGAAGTGTCGCTAGCGAGTTTGGAGTCCGTTGCCATTTTGGAAGACACCCAACCCGTTGAAGTCCTGCATGGCATCGATCTCCACATTCCGGCCGGCACGATGCTGGCACTTGTAGGTCCATCTGGTGCAGGAAAGACCACGATTTCACAACTCATTCCACGTCTCTACGACGCAACAAAGGGGGCAGTTCTCCTCGGTGGTGTTGATGTGCGCCACGCCACCAAGCGCTCACTCACCGACGCCATTGGCGTAGTCAGCCAAGACCCACACCTGTTCCATGACACGTTGCGAGCGAACCTTTTGTACGCGAAGCCCTCGGCCACCGAAGCAGAACTTCGAGATGCTCTTGAACAAGCCCAGATTCTCCCCCTCGTCGATCTCCTACCCGATGGACTCGAGACGCTTGTTGGCGAACGCGGCTACCGGTTGTCCGGTGGCGAAAAGCAACGCATTGCGTTGGCTCGACTCTTACTCAAGCAACCTCGCATTGTCGTACTCGACGAGGCAACGGCCCACCTCGACTCAGAGTCTGAAGCTGCCGTCCAAGCAGCACTCGCCACGACCCTTGAAGGACGAACGTCAATTGTGATCGCGCACCGCTTGTCGACGATTCGAGAAGCGAACGCAATTGCGGTGATTGACCACGGCCAGGTGATTGAACTCGGCACCCATGAAGCACTGTTGCAACAAGGCGGACTCTACGCCGACCTCTACCGCACGCAGTTTTCCGGCCAGGCCTAATTCGGTCGCCGCAGCACACTGCTCAACTGGTCAGCAATGGGGGTGAACTCCGGCATCACAAAATCGCGACGAAGCCAGTTGCCGCCATCGACCACCATGGTGTGTCCCGTCACAAAGGCTGCATAGGGTGAACACAGATACGTCACCGCCCATGCAAGTTCGCGAATATCTCCGGCTCGATGAGCGGGAGCACGGCGAGCGTCAACGTCTGCGCCCGACGTGCGCAGGGCTTTCAAATCCTCTCGCATGTCATCGTGCGGGAACAGTCCCGGAGCAACGGCATTGACTCGAATGCCGTCCCCTGCCCATTCAACGGCCAAGGACTTCGTCAAGTTTTCAACTCCCGCCTTTGCCGCTGCGGCATGCGCCATTCCTGGGCCACCCGTTTTGGCTTGGGTGGCAACGATGTTGCAGATTGCCCCAGGAATCGATGCAGACGTGGCAGAGCGATAGAGCGCTTGCGAGCAGAAAAACGTTCCATCAAGCACTGTTCGCTGGACGGCGCGCCAACCATTTGGTGACAAGTCCTTGGCCAAGACCGGGAAGTTTGCTGCGGCATTGTTAATGAGGATGCTCGGCGGACCGACAAGTTCGGAAATTTCCGCAAACGCAGCATCCACTTGATCGGCCTCACGAAGATCCGCGCCAACCTGCACGGCCAAGCCTCCGGTCGCAGTAATGGCATCAACGCCTCGCTGACGATGCTCTTCACTGCGAGAGACAATGGCGATGGTTGCACCTGCTTCGCTCAATGCTTTCGCAATTGAGAGCCCGAGTCCGGTTCCACCACCGGTGACGACGGCAACTCGCCCAGAAAGTGCAGTTGGGGGCAAAAACATCGTTCCAGGCGGCGGTGGGAGCTCGAGTGGCATCAGTACCCCTTGAATTGCGCTTGTTCACGGGCTGCTTTTGCTGCATAACCCGCTGGCATGTCTTCGGACACAAACTCAACTGACGAGGACAACGCTTCAAACTTGAGTGCTTCCATGAGACCCCGGTAGGCAAAGCCATCAATGGACCGTTTGATCGACTGAACGGCAAGTGGCGCGTTGGCGGCAATTTCTTCGGCGATCCCAAGCGCAACGTGATCAAGGTCATCTCTCGTCGTCACCTGTTGGATGATTCCCAAGCGGAAGGCTTCGGTGGCATCAATGCGACGGCCCGTCATTGCTAACAACTTGGCGTATCCAACACCAATCTCTTGGGCCAAGCGAAGGTCACCGCCGGCGTCGACACCAACGCCAATCGTGGCTTCTGGAAGGGCAAACTTCGCATCGTCACTGCACACTCGAATGTCACCCATGAGTGCGAGTTCAAAGCCAAAGCCCAAGCAATAACCTTGCACCGCAACCACGATGGGCTGCGGTAGTTCATGAAACACTCGGAAGCGTTCATGCACCCAGCGGATGCCCTCGTAGTAGTTACGCACCTTTTCAGCTGGCGAGCGACCCGTAACCCGGTCTTCAGGCATGCCGAGGTCAATGCCGGCACAAAACGCTCGTCCTTCGGCTCGAAGCACCACCACCCGAATGCGATCATCAAAGCGAATCTGGTCGGCTCGCACGCCGAGTTGCCGAGAGGCTTCCCAACTCCAAGCATTCAACTTTTCCGGATGGTTGAGGGTGAGGTGCGCAACCCCATTGTCGCCAACGTCAAGTTTGAGTAGCCACTCGTCCTCGTGGACAACTGGTGATGTGCGAAACGCCATGTGCGTGCCTCCTCGTGCACTTCGAAGTCTCGCGCATCGCCCCAAGGCCCGCAGGTTTGCCCGTACCGCCAGAATCGAACGACCTATGCTCAATTCAAACGCAGCGGCCCCGAGGAATTGGCGCATCTGCCGGGAATTCGCCCAAGGAAAGGTGTCCACCATGGATCTCCACGAAGCCCTGTACACCACTCGTGCCATGCGTCGAGTGAAGCCGGACCCCATCCCGCTTGACGTACAAGCCCGCATTATGGATGCTGCCGTTCGTGCGCCATCGGGTGGCAATCAGCAAAATTGGCGGTTCTTGTTTGTTGACGACCAAGGAATCAAAGATCAACTCGCCCCGCTGTATCGCGATGCGGCCGGGAAGCTGTGGGAGACCTTCTACTCAGGCCAAGTCGCTGCCGCAGAAGCAAACCCTGAAGACCCAGAGTCCATCTCATTTCTCAAGGTGCAAAAATCAGCCAACTGGCTCGGAGAGCACTTCGCCGAGGTGCCCCTGTTTTTGTTCCCCTTTGCCCAGCATGACCCAACGGGAAGCTCCATTTACCCAGCAGTGTGGTCTGCCATGTTGGCCGCTCGGGCCGAAGGTATCGGCTCCTGTTTAACCGTGCTGCTCTCGTTCTTTTATCAAAATGAAGTCAATGAGATTCTCGGTGTTCCGACCGATGAAGGCTGGGCCATGCAGGGCTGCATCTCAATGGGCTACCCGACAGGCACGTGGGGAATCGCTCCACGACGCCCAGCGCACCTCGTGACGCATCGCAACCACTGGGGTGCCACCCCAGGATTCGAAGTCAACGAACCACTGTGGAGCAAAAAGCCATGACCGACGGGGTAACCGACACTCGGGTACTTCTCCATGCCCTACTCGGGACACCGACGCAAGAGAGTCGCATTGCCGTAGGGAAGCAAGCAAGAAAGCGCGCTCCACGAGCGAATCAACGCGACCTAGGGGCCGAAGCTGCGCGGGAAAATCCAATTGATTTACTCATCAGCCAATCCCTCACTCGCGTGCAAGAACTCGTACCTCTTCGCCATGCCCGTATGGCGGTGTCGCCATTCACCTATTACCGAGGAGCTGCGCTGCCAATGGCCGCTGACCTTTCGCTCACTGATCATTCGGGGCTCATGGTCCAGTTGTGCGGTGACGCACATTTGGCAAATTTTGGCGTCTACGCCTCGCCTGAACGTGAGCTCGTCTTTGACCTCAACGACTTTGACGAAACGCATCCAGGGCCGTTCGAGTGGGACCTAAAGCGACTGTTGGCCTCCATGGTGATCTGTGGGAACGACCGATCCTTTGATCAAATGGTCATTGACGAGGCGGTGAACAAGACCCTGAAGGGTTACACCGATGCCATGGTGAAGTACGCAGACCTCAACTTCGTTGACCAGTGGTACGAAAATGTTCGAGCGCACGAAGCCTTGGCTTCGGTCCAAGATCAGCTTCCCGCCGAGGTTGTGGCGCGCACCGAGAAGAATTTGGTGAACGCACGAAAGTCCAACGCCCAAAAGGCTGTTGCCAAAATGACCGAGGTCGTGAACGGTCAATTGCGGTTCAAAAGTGATCCACCGGTGCTCACACCGCTGCGCGAACTCTTCACCCCGACCGAAGTCGCCGAGGTCACCGCCCAGTTCGAAGTCCTCTTGTCGGAATATCTCCGTTCGCTCCAAAACGACCGCCAACACCTGTTGTCGAGATACCGACTCCGGGCAATTGCTCGCAAAGTGGTTGGCGTGGGCAGTGTGGGGACACGCGCGTGGGTACTGCTGTTGACGGGACGCAGTGACAGCGACGTCTTGTTGCTGCAAGCAAAAGAAGCCAATGCGTCAGTCTTGGAGCGTTACACCACCCGTTCGGAGTTCACCCATCACGGCCAGCGCGTCGTTGTAGGACAGCATTTGCTCCAAGCAGCAAGTGACCCCTTTCTTGGATTTCAACGAATGGACAGCGTCGATGGTCCCGTTGATTACTACGTTCGTCAACTTCGCGACTGGAAGACCAGTGTCGATCTCACCCGGGTTTCTGCCCCAGGGCTCAGTGTCTATGGAGAGATTTGTGGCCAGACCCTTGCTCGCGCGCATGCTCGCACTGGTGACAGCGTGGCAATTAACGCGTATATCGGCAAGTCCTCGACCTTTGCCGATGCCATGGTGGACTTCGCCCATGCTTACGCCGAGCGCAATAGCCGTGACTTTGTCGACTTCACGGCTGCCATTGCCCGCGGTGACCTTCCCGTCGCTGCTGCGCCGTGAACAAGCCAAGAACGTCTTAGGCTTCACCTATGCGCTTTTCGCCTCTCGTTGCCCTCGCGACCTTGCCACTGCTCGTCTCTGCCTGTGGTGGAGGGAGTAGTAACACTTCGCTGTCGAGTGCGCCCACCATTGAGGGATCCTCGGCGGCCGTGACTGAACTCGTAACCAACGACCTTGTCGTAGGAAAAGGAGTTCCAGCAACGGCTGAAGATTTCGTCACCGTGAATTATGTCGGCGCTGACCATGCAACTGGCACCGTGTTTGATTCTTCTTGGACGGCCGGAAAGCCAGCCTCATTTAGCCTCGGCAGCCTCATTCCAGGCTTTCGTGACGGCATGGTGGGCATGAAAGTTGGCGGGCGCCGAGAGATCATCATTCCTTCAGCGCAGGGCTATGGCGCAACAGGACAGCCTCCAGCGGTCAAACCAAATGAAGACCTCACTTTTGTGGTCGACCTTTTATCCCTGTCGAAGCTTCGCCCGGCGCCAACGGTGCCGAGCCACCCTGGCCCTGTGCCCACCCAACTCAAGGTGGAGAGCCTCATTGATGGCCATGGAAAAGAGGCGGAACCAACAAGCACCGTCACGGTCCACTATGTCGGAGCAGACTGGTCAACGGGAAAGATCTTCGACTCTTCATGGTCGCGTGGTCAACCAACGTCGTTCACCTTGACTGGGGTTGTGCCCGGCTTTAGCCAAGGCATCACTGGCATGCGTGTCGGTGAACGCCGAGCAATCACCATTCCATCTGAGCTTGGTTACGGCGCAGCAGGCCAGCCGCCAACAATTTCGCCAAACGAGCCGTTGTTTTTCATTGTTGACCTCATTGCGGTCAACAACGGGACAACTTCTCCGTAAAAGCCCTTCCCTCGGCGAGACTCGCTAGGTAGCATTAGACATTGCGGTGCACGTGCGCTGCGCAGTTCTTGGAGCTCCTATGACCACCCCGCTCGAGACGTTCCCGGAAGGAAGCACCCTTACCGCGGTCGCACTCGACCTCCCCTTTGACGTCGTGGTGTGGGATGACCCGATCACGTTAATGAGCGTCGTAACCCGCATTTTGATGAAGGTATTTGGGTACCAGAAGCAAAAGGCGTATCGCCTCATGATGACCGTGCATGAAGAAGGTCGCGCCGTTGTGTGGACTGGAGAGCTCAACCGAGCAGAAGCGTATTGCGTTCGCCTCCATGCCTCCGGCCTGCTCGCTTCGGTGGAGCCATCAGCATGACCGGTCCTTTCGCCCGCATTGAAACCGGCATTGCGCTCAACCTTGACCGCGATACCCGGAGATTCATCGCCGGTCTTGCTTCTTCGGTACTCCTCGGGAGTCGTGACGGCACACATCCCTTTGCCAGCCGACTCGCTCCCCCAATTACCGTGACGAAGGATCAAGATGACCCATTTTTGGTGCTCGCTCGTCACGACGTGATCGCAACGGCAGCTCAAGTAGTTGAAGAGACCGCATTTTTGCCATCCATCACGTTCGAACAAGCCGAGTCATGGTTCGAAACAATCCAAGTCGGAAGTCAAGCATTGGCGGGATCACTGCACGTCACCATTGCGCAAGACCTCGATCGACTCGATCCTGATGACCGAACGCGCCTGCAGATTTCACAGTGGTTGCTTGATTTATTGTGCGACGTACTCGACGAGCCTGAAGCAACGGAGGACTAGGGCTCCCCTAAAAACGCATCAGCGGGGAGTTGTGGTCCATCGAGAAGAAAGGCCACCCGAGGTCGTTCCCACTCTGGGTGGAGTTCTGCCGCTTCCATCAGTGCCCCATCGGCATCAAATGCCGTGACGTCGACCCGACGAACCCGACCTTGGTAGGGGTTGCCCCAGATCACTGCCCACTGCCATGGACCGTTGTTTGTTGTCACGTCCAACACCTGTCTTCAATCTCACACAAGGCTGCAGTCAGAACCGTAGTCTTGGTAGGTGATGAATTCGAACAACCCTGCAGCGCAAAACGCTGACGTCCCCGATGTTTCGGCCGAGCATCCCATCAGCGACAACTGGGTGTTTGTTGGCACCCACCGTCCGCCAGTTCCCCGCAACATGGTCGACTACATGACGAGCCAATGGGAGCAAATCACGCTTGATCCTGGCGTCCACGAAGCCGCCTCGTTTTGCGCCTCGCGACGTCGTCGTCTCACTTCCGCGCTTGAAGGTCGCACCATTGTGGTGCCCACCGGTTCGTTCAAGGTTCGCTCAAGTGACACCGACTTTCGCTTTCGTCCAGGTAGCGACTTTTTCTGGCTAACGGCCAGTCACGAACCTGATGGTGTGTTGGTCATTGCACCAAGTGGCGAGGCCACGCTGTATGTCGAGCTTGCCGGTGACCCCTCAAGCCACCGGTTCTTTACCGATTCGCAATATGGCGAGTTGTGGACGGGGCGACGGCCCACCTTGGCTGAAACCGAGCGACACTTAGGTCTCACCACCTGCCCACGAACGGATCTCGCCGACGTCTTTGCCGCGATCAGCGGCCCCATGGCCGTACTTCGTGGCTATGACCGCCTGGTCGACACCACACTCGCAAAGAGCGAAGACGACGACACCCTCGCCCACACGCTTGCCCACCTTCGCTTGACAAAAGACGAGTATGAAATTGCCCGTCTCCAAGAAGCGGTTGATGCCACGATCCTTGGATTTGAAGACGTTGTCCGAGCGCTTCCAAGTGCCATTGGTCGCGGTGAGCGAGTCATTGAGGGAATCTTCAATCTTCGAGCTCGGGTAGAAGGCAATGATGTTGGCTACTCCACCATCGCTGCGTCTGGCAGCCACGCCACCGTTCTCCACTGGACGAAAAACGATGGTGCCGTTCGTCCAGGTGAACTCCTGCTCTTAGACGCAGGCGTTGAATGCAACGATCTCTACACCGCAGACGTCACGAGGACATTGCCAATCAATGGCACCTTCAGCGAGGCACAGCGCACGCTTTACAACTTGGTACTTGACGCCCAAAAAGCAGGTATCGCTGCGGTCAAGCCTGGGGCAAAGTTCATGGACGCCCATACCGCAGCCATGGAGGTCCTTACCAAAGGTCTCATTGAACTTGGGATTATCTCCGAAGAAGGACATGGAGAACTCCCCGTTGCCCAGCTTCATCGCCGCTACACCTTGCACGGCACAAGCCACATGCTCGGCATTGACGTCCATGACTGCGCAGCAGCCCGAAACGAGCTCTACCTCGGTGAGTTGCAACCCGGTTACGTGCTGACGGTTGAACCAGGCCTCTACTTCCAAGCCAATGACCTAACCGTCCCTGAGCACTTTCGCGGCATTGGGATTCGCATTGAAGACGATGTACTTGTGACGAACGACGGCAATGTCGTACTTTCGGCAGAACTCCCCCGGGAGCCTCACACCATTGAAGCGTGGATGGCGAAAATTTGGGCAACGAGCACCCAAGACCTCCACCTCTAACGCCAATCAGCGAACACCAGTGGTGTTCGCTGATTGGGAGTACTTAGCTGCGCTCCAAGATGCGGATCGGCAACACGCGCGGTCCGCGAACCTGGCCTTGCGAGAAGCTCACACCGCTCGGATCAGCCAACTCAAACTTCGGGAAGGCGGCGATGAATTCTTCCAACGCAGTTTGCATCTCAAGGCGAGCAAGGTTGGACCCAAGGCAACGGTGAATACCAAGACCAAAGGCGGCGTGGCGGTTTTCTGTCCGGTCAATAATGACTTCATCGGCACGGTCGAAAAACTTCGGGTCACGGTTGGCGGCTGGGAAACCAAGCAGAATCCAGTCGTCCTTTTTCATTGGGCAACCTTTGTAGTCGAAGTCTTCCTTCACGAGGCGAGCCATCGTGACCGGGGCGTAGGCCCGGAGGAACTCTTCGATTGCACTTGGAATGAGGCTTGGGTCGTCAACGAGGCGGGCAAGATCTTCTGGATTTTGCGCCAGGTGCCAGATCGACGAGCCAATGGCCGACCACGTGGTGTCAATGCCGGCGACGACCAACAAGATCATCGTGCCAAACACGTGAGCGTCTTCGAGCTTCATGCCGCCAATATCGGCTTCAAGCAAGAAGGTGGTTAAGTCGTCATTCGGGTTCTGCAGGTGTTCTTCCAGCACTCGAATGAAGTATTCCTCGACTGGCTGAAAGGCCAAGATGCGCTCTTCTTGAGGCAGGTCAACGCCCTCCAAGATGATGTGCACAAAACTGCGGAACAAATCTCCGTCTTCTTGGGGAAGACCAAGCATCTTGGCGATGAGACCAACGGGGATGTGCTGGGCATAGTCAACCGCTGCGTCAATGACCTCACGGTCACCCATCTCCGCAATGAGTCGACGACATAATTCCCGACTGAAACCCTCGAGCGCGTTGATTTTCTTCGGTGCAAACTCCGACAGCATGAGGCGACGAGCAATTGCGTGGAACGGTGGGTCAGAGGAGATTGGTGGGGCAACACCAATTGGAGCTGGTGGTGCATCTTCACCAGGTCGACCTGCACCAATCACGACGGTGCGCGAGGTGAAATGCTCAGTGTCGTTGGCAATCGCCGACACATCTTCGTGAAGAACCGGCACCCACATACCGCCGTAGCGGTTGGAGTGGGCAATCGGGCAACGCTCACGGAGGTCTTCCATGATTGGGTACGGGTCCGCCACCCACTGTGGATCGGTGTGGTCAAAATCGGTAGCGAAATCGCTAACGGGAATCTTTTCCATGGTCATGCGATCACCTCAATGGCATATTCAGGGCAGTTATTCGCAGCCAAGGTGGCTTGGGCAACCTGGTCATCGCTCAACTCGCCGGTCACGAGCAACACGGCATTTCCAAGGTCATCACTGTCAAACAAATCAGGTGACAGTGAGTAGCACCGACCGTGACCTTGACATTTATCTAGATCCAATTTGATCTTCACATTGCCCTCGCTTGAGTGAGACTCTTAGACACATCTTGTCTCACTTCATCACCCTTGGCAAGTCAATACTCAGCGGACGTAGATCGTTCCTTTCGACACCGTGACCTTGAAGGCAGGAAGCGGCGTGGGTGCTACTCCACTCACAACTGCCCCAGTCGAAGAGAACACTGATCCGTGGCACGGACACAAGAATTGCTTGGTCTTTTTCGCGTACGACACGGGACAACCCTGGTGGGTACAGGCAGAAGAGAAGGCTTTGAACACACCCTTGGAAGGCTGCAGGACAATGCCACTTACCGGCGCCTTGATCCCCCTCGAGGGCATTGGCGCCGAAAAGGTCGCCGACCCACCGACTGGAACTTTGGTCGTTTTCCCGATGGCTTTGCCAAGCGAGCTCGTGTGACCAAGGAGTTGTCGATCTCGAATCATTGGCGCAATAACCGCACCGCCAAACAGTGCCGTGAGTCCTGAACCAAGGTGGGAGAGAAATTTCCGTCGTTGCATGGACCGAGCCTACCGAGGAAGCGAGAGCCATTTTCGGCACCACGCTTGGTGTTGGTGCGATACCGTTCGCTTGCACTCAATCGAGCGCAACGTGAGGAGGACACAATGGACGACGACTTGCTGCTTGATTCACTTCGACGTCGCATGCGAGCCATGCACTCGCTGTATGAAGATGCAACCTCAACCATGGATCTCTCCCATGTCAATCACTTTGAACGTGAAGGCGTCCTGCCAATTGCCTTCAGCCTTTTCCACTACATCAATATGGAAGACAGCTCCTACTTCCTCATCACCGGGGAATTGCCCGTCTTTAATGAAGAGTGGGCACTTCGCATTGACCCAACCATTCCCGATCACGGCAAGCACAAGACTGTTGACGAGATGATTCACCAGCGCATTGGCAACCTCGACGAATTTGTTGCCTACATGGGCACGGTTTTCGCTCGAACTGAAACCTGGCTGCAAGGCCTCGTTCGCAGCGACCTCGACCGCGTCGTGATTGCTCGCCCGCTACCCCCACAAGTCGCTTCCACCTACAGCGCCCGAGTGGCCGGTGAAGCGGGTATCACCGTTCTTGATGCCACCGAATGTTGGATGTATCAACACGGACTTCGCCACATGGGTGAAATTGAACTTGGCCGTGGGCTGGTGGGCCTGCAAGGGATGACGTCATGACGAGCGGTCGCCCCGTAGCCATTGTGGCCAACGGCTCGTTTTATGTTGGGCCTTCACTTGCCCGGCAACTTGCCACCCGTGGGTATGACCTTGTCCTTGGAAGTCCAAAGCCCGAGCTCGTTGATGAACTCGAACAACTCGGCGCAACGGTGGTCGGCGTTGACAAGATCTTCACCTTGGAAGAAGAGGCCGCCTCTGAGCGCCTCGTTGACGCAGCGATGGAGCACTTTGGTCGACTTGATTCCGCCTGTGCATTCAGTGGGCTGATTGTGACGGGTCGCTTCATGAAGTCAACCGAAGAAGATCTGGAGAAAGTCGTTGCTGGTTGCTTGACGACTCCATACCGATTTTTGAAGGCCGTCCTGGCTCCCATGATTGAGGCCAAATCAGGACAGATTTTGATTTTGACGTCGGCGGCGGGAACTCGGCCAACACCAGGCGCACCGCTGTACTCCGCAGTTCGAGCCGGAGCCACCATGTTGGTTCGCAATGTTGCCGACGAAATGGCTCACCTTGGCATCCAAGTCAATGCTCTTGGCACCAACTTCATGGACTTCCCCGAGTTCTTGCGGGCGAATCGCATTACCGATGCGGAGAGCCGAGCCAAAGTTGAAGCGCAAACACCAATGAAGCGCCTTGGCACCATGGATGAGTGTGCGGCAATGTGCGCAGCGTTTCTGGACGGAACGAGCCGATTCCAAACCGGCCAGTTCCTTTCCTACACCGGCGGCTGGTAATTACTGGCGCGAGAGCGCCTCGGAAGATTCAGCCTCTGCTTGCGCGAGCTCACGCTTTGACGGCGCCACGATGACTTCCACCATGGACAACGCACCGCGATAGGCGTTCGGTGCTTGGTAGCGCTCGGACACTGGCGAACCAGCATCTTCGGCAATCGACGAACCAATCGAAGAAATCACGCGCATGACGAGGCTCACAGGCACTTCGCCAATCACGTCGCCATCGACGAGTACTGCTGCGGTTCCAGCCATACCCGTCGTCCTCGTGATTCGAGCACCAATGACGTGGGGGCCTTCACTCAATTCGCCGGATTCAACAATCGTGTGGTCGCCAAACGCGTTGTAATCAAACACGACGCGTCCACCTTCGACAAAGACCGACAATCCAGCATTTTGCGTTCCCGTCGCATACAACACGCCACCGTCACCTGCGCGGTAATCAACATGTCCAAGGACATCGAAATTGCGACCACCAAGGGCCGCACCAACTTGTGACGGCATCGGTGCAACTGGTGGGTAGTAGCGATAGATGCGGCTGAGTGGATGTGGGCTTCGCTCGGCAAAGCGTGCACCAAAGAGCTCAATTCCTCGGTCGTCGAGTGGCAAGACGCCGTGACGATTTGCTTCTGTGAACCACAGATCGATGAGCTCTTGCAACTTCTCTGGGTGCGTTGCCGCCAAGTCATGGACCTCGGAGAAATCCTCGTCAACGTGATACAGCTCCCAAGTGTCTTCCGCAAAGGGCTGATATTGGTTGTGGCGAGTAACCGCTTTCCACCCATCGGCCCATAGGCCACGGTGGCCAAACATTTCGAAGTACTGCACTGAGCGCGCTGGCGGCGCGTCCGCCGCGTCAAAGGTCGAGGCAAATGATTCGCCTGCAACTGGCAACTGCTCAATGCCGCGGTAGACGTCGGGGGCGCGAACCCCAAGGAGGTCATAGATCGTTGCCGCGACATCAACAGCGTGGGTGAATTGGTGCCGCACTTCGCCAGCGGCGGAAATACCTTTTGGCCAGTGAACAATGAGAGGGACGTGGACGCCGCCTTCGTGGGTGTTCTGCTTGTACCACTTAAAGGGCGTGTTTCCCGCTTGCGCCCAACCCCAGGGGTAGTTGGTGTGGCTGTTTGGTCCACCAATGTCAGCAACATTGGCAATTGCTTCATCGGGAGTTTCCAAGATGCCATTGAAGAACTTCATCTCGTGCATCACGCCAAAGGGGCCACCTTCTTGGCTTGCCCCATTGTCGGCCA
Source organism: Acidimicrobiaceae bacterium (assembly GCA_947447225.1). Classification (GTDB taxonomy): domain Bacteria; phylum Actinomycetota; class Acidimicrobiia; order Acidimicrobiales; family RAAP-2; genus CAIQEU01. Next base: position 18,618 of record CANFJV010000002.1, on the reverse strand, counting down.
TCACCATGATGATGGTGTTGTCAAGACGGCCGAGCGCCGACAGGTCGTCAAGGAGGCGGCCAAGTTGCGCATCGGTGTGATCCAAGAAGGCCGCGAAGGCTTCTTGCATGGCAAGACTCAGGTGCTTTTGGTTGTCCGACAACTCATCCCAAGGCTCAACACCAGGGTTTCTTGGTGCAAGTTCTGTTCCTTGCGGAACGAGACCAAGTTCAAGTTGCCGAGCAAAGATTCGAGCTCGCGCCTCGTCCCATCCGGCATCAAAGCGGCCGCGATATTTTGCCAAATAGTCAGCCGGGGCCTGGTGCGGGGCGTGCGTTGCCCCAAAGGCCAGGTAGCAAAAAAATGGACGGTCAGGTCGAATTGACACGGAGTCGTGAATGAACGAGATCGTGTGATCAATCAAGTCTTCGCTTAAGTGATAGCCCTCTTCGGCCGTCTTTGGCGGTTCGATGCGATGGTTGTCATAGGTGAGTTCTGGATTGAATTGGTCCGTCTCGCCGTCCATGAAGCCATAGAAGCGATCAAATCCACGGGCAAGTGGCCACTGGTCAAACGGGCCTGCTTGCGAGGCATCACTCATTTGACAGAGGTGCCACTTACCAATGGCAAAGGTGGCATACCCCTCATCACGCAACACCTCAGCCATCGTCGCTGCCGCGTTGGTGATGTGGCCACGCATGTGCGGGAAGCCGGTGTTGAAGTTCGAGATTCCCCGCATTCCAACAGTGTGGTGATTGCGCCCAGTCAGGATCGCTGCACGAGTTGGTGAACACAGGGGCGTGACGTGGAAATTTGCGTAACGAAGGCCACCGTTTGCTAGGCGGTCGAAGTTCGGTGTGTCAATGTCAGACCCGTAACTGCCAAAGTGAGCAAAGCCAAGGTCATCAAGCACCACCACCACCACGTTGGGGGCTTCTTCGCCCGGGTGCGCAATCACCTCAAAACTTGGTGTGGACTCAGCCAACGTTGTCCCAATGGTGCCAGTGAAGGTTTCGTTGCGAAGCACGGGTTCTCCTCGGTGCGCTCGACGTCGTTCGTGAGACGAGCATAGACACCCTTCGTCGCTGTCCCGAGACATTCTCGCCACTTGGTACTAGGTTGAAAAACAGTCAACCCGGGGGGGATTTCATGCGACGACTTCGATCAGTAGCGCTAGCAACGTTGGCCATGAGCACTGCGCTCATCGCCACACCGTTCTCACAAAGTGGTGCAGCTCTCATTCCTGACCCTGGTGTTAAGGGATGTGACATCTTGGTGACGGCCCCCGTCGGTCATTCCTGCATGCTGCCGTGGCCAAACGATGCGTTTACGGTTGCAGCAAAGACGACGACGGGTCGTCGCATCAATATTTCGGCAACCCTTGACCCTGCCAACAAGTCAGGTGTCCATGTAAATCCGAAGGCACAAAACTTAAATGACGGATTCTCACCGGGCTCGGTCATCTTGGTGAAGGTTCCCGGTCTCGATCTCACCCGCAGCGGCATCGCCCCATCCACCAACATTGGCGCCTCACTCAATGCCAATGCGCCAATTGTGCTGCTTGACACGGTGACGCACACAAAGGCGGCGTATTTCGCCGAACTTGACGCACAGGCAACGTCCACACCCGACGAGCAACTTCTCCTCATTCACCCTGCTGCAGCACTAACTGAAGGCCATCGCTACGCCGTGGTGTTGCGAAACCTCGTAAATGGCGAAGGGGCCGCAATTGCGCCACTTGCGTCGACCACCGCAGCCTGGCAGGCAACACCGACGAGTTCGACTCGATTGCGCCACGTTCAGTCGGTGCTCAAGACCGATCTGAAAAGCGTCATTGGCTCAACGGTCCCCTACCTTGCGTGGGATTTCACGGTGATTTCCGCCCAGAGTTCTTCAACCCCAGCACTCACCATGCGAACGCTTGCCTACAAATGGCTGACCACGCACCATGTGGCGTACAAGGGCTCAACCAAACTTGCGGCGTCGAACTATGCACCCGCATTCACCGTTACGTCTTCAGTTGACACGGGTACGACCCGCGACATTCATGGAACCTTTCAGGTTCCTTTGTTTTTGAAGGACACCTCTGCGTTTTCCGGAATGAATCTTGATGGCAAAGGTCTTCCGTTGATCAACGGGACCAAGACTTGGACGGCGAATTTCATTTGCGTTCTGCCCAACTCGCTGAGCCCTTCTGGCCCCGCCATGCCAACCGCCTACGGCCACGGCTTGCTCGGAAGCGCCCGCGAAGTTGAAGGTGGCTCGTTTAGAGCTGGCGTGGCGGCCAACATGATGGGGTGTGCAACCGACTGGGTTGGCATGTCGGAGAGTGACATTTTGAATGTGGCTCGCAACCTGAACAACATGTCGACGTTCTCGACGCAGACTGACCACATGCTGCAAGGTCTCATCAACATGCAGTTCCTTGGTCGCCTCATCAACGCTCCAGCAGGATTTGCCGCAGATCCACACTTCAGCGATGGATCAGGACATCAACTGTTCAAGTCCAATGATTGCCACTTCATGGGCTATAGCCAAGGCGGCATTATGGGCGGGGCGGCTTCAGCCATCTCGACTGAATGGAGTCGCGTCATCCTTGGTGTGCCAGGGATGAACTACGGCGGACTGCTGCTCAATCGATCAGTCGACTGGAACGAGTTCTCCTCGCTGTTCAACCCGGCCTACCCCAATCCGATTGACCAACAGCTCGTGCTGCAATTTGCGCAAATGCTCTGGGATCGTGGCGAAAACGAAGGCTATGTTGCCCACATCACCAGCCACCCGTATGCAGGAATGAAGGCCAAACAGGTCTTTTTGATTGAGAACTTCGGTGACCATCAGGTCTCCAACCAAGCCGGTGACATGTTGGCCAGAAGTATTGGGGCAAAGAACCACCAGCCTGCCTTCAACCCAAGCTTCCAAGGTGGGGCGGCTCGCGAGAACCCTCCAGTTGCTGCGCAATGGGGCCTCAGCAAACTTGACCAAACAAAACCCGCCCAAGCAGGCGTTGTCCTGTGGGATTACGGAACCCCAACACCGCCAACGGTGAACCGCGCTCCTGATGGGCCCGCCTACGGACAAGACCCCCATGGTTTCGGTCGTGGCAACACGTACCTCATGACCCAGATCACCACGTTCTTGTCAACCGGCATAATCCCGAACCTTTGCGGAGAAGCGGCCTGTCAGTCGACGACCCCATAGGCATTCACCCGAACCTTCGCCTCCTCACCTACATTCAAGGCATGGAAAAGCCCTTCGTAGACCCACCAGCCGGCGATGCCCCAACAGAGCTCGTCATGATCGACCTTGTTGAAGGTGACGGACCAGTTGCGACCAAAGGCAGCCAGGTCGAAGTGCACTATGTCGGTGTTTCATGGTCAACCGGTGAACAATTCGATGCAAGTTGGGACCGGGGTGAGACCTTTCGGTTCCCACTTGGCGCTGGACATGTAATCCAAGGCTGGGACCAAGGCGTGCAAGGCATGAAAGTTGGCGGCCAACGTCGACTCGAAATACCAGCACACCTTGGCTACGGCGATCGTGGTGCGCCACCGGTCATCCGCGGCGGCGAGACGTTGATTTTCATCGTCGACCTGTTGGGTGTTCGCTGAACCTCGAACACGTCGTTCTTGCACCGGACAAGTTTCGGGGATCGATTTCGGCAAAACGCTTCGCCGATGGTCTTGCCACTCATCTCGAGACGAGTGGAATTGCGGCGCGAAGTTTTCCGCTGTCTGACGGCGGCGAAGGCTTTCTTTCCGCCTTTGAGGGCACCGAACTTGACGTTGAACTCTCCGGCCCTCTTGGTGAGCCCGTGCGAGCAAGAGCCCTCTTGCAACCAACACCAACAGGGCTGCTTGGCATTGTTGAGTCAGCCGAAGCAATAGGACGTCATCTGGTCGTTGATCCCACGCCGGAAATCGCCCTTGCGGCAAGCTCTCGCCCGCTTGGCGAACTGCTCCTTGCCTGCATCAACGCTGGCGCTACCGAGCTGCTCGTTGGACTTGGCGGATCCGCCACGACCGATGGCGGCAGAGGCGTCTTTGACGTACTTCGCCAACACAGAGGACTTGCGGTTCCAATGACCATTGCCTGCGATGTCGACGTTGCATTTCTTGGCGCCTTGGATTTCGCCGCGCAAAAGGGCATTGCGCCCGATGATCTTCCACAAGTGGCCAAGCAACTTCACGACACCGCAGCACACTTTCACGCCACCACCGGCATTGACCCCACCTTGACTGCGGGAGCGGGTGCTGCCGGTGGTGTCGCCGGAGCATTGTTTTGCCTTGGTGGCGCACTCGCGAGTGGCGCAGAGCTCGTGGTCGAGAAAAGTGGTCTTGGTGTGGCACTTGACACTGCCACTGTGCTCATCACGGGAGAAGGGGCGCTCGATGCCACAAGCCTTCGTGGAAAAGTCGTCGGCCACCTGCTCGCCAGCACTCCACCCACCTGCGTGCTCATCATCATTGCTGGCACTGCGGACACACAAACCATGAATGACATTGCACAACTTCGACCAGGAACACACATTGTGGTGCTCGACCGCGTCGTCGGCCTCGATGCCGCACTGCGCAAACCCTTGGCGGTAGCGAGTTCGCTTCTTGACAAGCTGCTCTTCGCTCCTCGCGCCATCTGAGGTTGCCGAAGGGCCTCGTTGTCGGCAATGCTGTATCTCCGTGCGCCTACTCGAGGCGACGCAGAACGAAAAGAAGGAGTTGGGCCATGGGCTTGCTCGACGGCAAAGTTGCAATCGTCACGGGTGCTGGACGCGGCATTGGACGCGAAGAGGCCATTCAATTGGCGAAGAACGGTGCAAAGGTCGTCGTGAACGACGTTGGTGCTTCACTGCACGGCGGCGAAGGCGACATCACCCCAGCCCAAGAAGTCGTTGACACGATTATCGCCGCTGGTGGCGAAGCAGTGGTCAATGGCGACGACATTTCGACCTGGGCCGGCGGCAAGGGCGTCATTGAACAAGCGATTGACACCTATGGCTCTATGGACATCTTGGTCAACAACGCGGGAATCCTCCGCGACAAGATGAGCTTCAACATGGAAGAGTCCGACTGGGACGACGTCATTCGCGTTCACCTCAAGGGCCACTTCACTACCTCACAGCACGCTGCGGTCTACTGGCGTGGCCGGGCCAAGGCCGGCGAAGCCGTCACTGGTCGCATCATCAACACCTCTTCAGAAGCTGGGCTCTTTGGTAGCGCCGGTCAGGCGAACTATGCCGCCGCCAAGGGTGGCATTGTTTCGCTCACCTGGGTGCTCGCTCGTGAACTCGAGCGTTTTGGCGTGACGGTCAACGCCATTGCTCCTCGTGCCCGCACCCGCATGACAGAGACCGTCTTCACCGAGATGGCCAAGGGCGAAGAGGGTTTCGACAAGTTCGACCCATCCCACATTGCCCAACTCATCTGCTTCTTGGCCAGCCCAGAGGCACAAGATGTTTCCGGTCAGGTCTTCGTGGTCTTCGGCGGCGACATCTGGGCCATGTCAGGCTTCCGTCCTGTTGGCGAACTGCACCGCAACGCTGCGTGGACCCCAGAAGAACTCATTGCCGCAAAGGGCGAACTCTTCAAGACCCACGATTCCGGCATCGCACCGTTCGCCTTCTTCTAAGCGACGACCCAAGAACCGTTCCAACATCCGGCCCCTTGGGGCCGGATGTTGTGGTTAACAGCGTTATCCGCGATTTCGGTCTCAATTTTGCGTAGAGTAGGTGCGCCTCGCTGTGAGGCACAACGAAAGGTTTCACATGACTGGTGCTGATTTCCCAATTCTGAACATTTTCCTCGAGATCTTGTTCTTCGCCTTGTTCTTTATTTGGATCATGATCTTGTTCCACGTGATTGTCGACTTGTTCCGCAGCAAGGACCTCGGCGGTGGCGCGAAGGCACTGTGGATGTTCTTTTTGATTGTGCTCCCCTACCTCGGCGTGTTCGTCTACCTCATCGCCCGTGGCAGCTCCATGCACGAGCGTGATGTCAAGGCCGCGAAAGACTCTGAGCAGGCATTTCGTCAGATGGTCGCACAGGCTTCCCCAGCCGAAGAGTTGGCCAAGTTGCACGACTTGAAAGAAAAGGGCGCCATCACTGACGCCGAGTACAACGCCGCAAAGTCGAAGATCATCGGTTAACCGAAGATCACTGAGTTCTTGAAAGCGCCCCGGCCAATGGCCGGGGCGCTTTCACGTTCACTCAAAGGTTGCATCGCCGCTTTCGAGCAACGCAATTGCCATCTGAGAGATTGCTTCACAGCTATCTCGCAAGAGTCGGAGTCGCTCGGTTGGGTCAGACGTCTCAAGCAACCGCTGTGCGTCATACAGCGACAGTGGCGCCAAAGAACACAACTGCCAGGCGGCCTCATCTTGAGACCATGACTCGTCAATGTCGTGACACAGCGCAGGCGTGTCGCCAACTTCTGACAACAGTGCCCTCGTTCGGCGCACAACCGCCATGGTTTGTTTCAAGAGTCCCTCATCGGCGCAATAGGGCTCAGACGGAGTGCGTTTCACAAGTGCTGTTGGATATGGGGCTTCATCGAGCCAAGAAAGCACTTCGAGGCGCTCAAGTGCACGCACGACCATCATGGAGCGGCCATCGGCAGATGTAGAGAGATATTCGACCTCAACCTCAACGCCAACGATGCTGCGCTGGTCTCCGCCACCGACTTCGGAGCCTCGTGTAATGAGCACAATGCCAAAGCGACCACTCGTGGAATCGAGATTCTCCACGAGTTGCCGATAGCGAGGTTCAAAGACGTGGAGGGGCAGCAAGGTTCCAGGAAACACCACCGCAGAAAGCGGGAACATCGGCAAGATCACGACGTCTTCCACGGCGGTGAGCCTAGGAGCGTGATCACCTCATTGGAGCACTCTCAAAGGAGCAGTTCAGGCCTTCTGGCTTCAACCATGCGGCGAAAGCCATCCTTCCAGGGCACCTGCGTGGTGCCAACAAGTCGGTGAAGCTTTTCCAGGTTCACTTGGACCGAGTCGATGGTTGCCTCAGTTGGCGCAAACGTTGGCGTGAGGCCCGTGAGTTCACCGAGGTAGGTGCACCACTGTTCAATGCTGACGGCATCATTGCCGCCCCAGTTCACCGTCGTGGCGCCCACTGCTGCAACCGACATCAACCCGGGCAACATTGCCGCAATGTCGTCATCATGGATTGGGTGATAGATGCTTGGCTGGTTCGAGTGGACCGGAATGGCTGAGCCGTTCTTCATCATCTCAAGATGAATCGCCGGCCATCCACCAAAGGAGCCATATGGGACCGACAATCGAGCAATCGTGGTCTTCACCCCAAAGCGTCGAGACCCATAGCGAGCTGCTGCTTCGGCCGCAATCTTGGCGGTTGAATAGGTTGCCAGAAATGGCCAGACGCCATGGTTGTCGCCAAGTGGGCTTTCTTCGTGAAAGATTTCATGCCCCATTGGTTTGTAGACCGCTGTCGACGAGCAATGCAAGAAGGCACTCGCCCCTTGCATTTGCTCCATGAGCGCCAGCGTGCCGCCGACACCAGCGTCGAGGTCACGAGTCCAGTCGTTTGACTTCGCCACGGCAAAGTTGAAAACGAAGTCCGGTTCGCGAGGAAGTCCGCTCACGTCCCCGGTGGCGAGATCAATCGCCACACAGGTCACTCCGGCTGCTTCGAGCGCAGATTGCTTTGCCTCATCGTGAAAGCGTGCTGCACCAATCACCGTGTTGTTCACCGCCAATGCTTCAGCAATGGGTTGCGCCACCTGGCCGGTGGCACCGACCACCACAATGGTCTTGCCGTCAAATGCCGCCATCACGCTTCTCCTTACCCCTTCAACAATGCACGACTCGCGACCACCTCGGTGATCGCTTGAAGGCAACCGAGATCCCATGTTCCAGGCACCACGATGAATTCCTCGCAGCCAGCTTCTTCTGCCTCATCAAGTGCCGCCAACAACGTATCTTCGGTACTCACTCGACAACCTGCAGCCAACGCACTCGCGAGCTCATCGCCGAAAAAGCCGAGATAGGTGGTGGCGAACTTCTCGAGGACTCGTTGTGGTTCATCGACACCAAGCACGCAGAACGTGCCATTGATGAGTCGCGGCGCCGACGTGCGGCCGGCGTCTTGCCAAGCCGAAGTGGCAATGCCATTCATGGTGGCGGACTCTTTCCCCACATCGCCGAGTGAGAATCCCGAAATTCCGTCGGCCCACCTTGCGGCACGAGCAATGGCTTTTGGACCCATTGCGCCAGACAGAATTGGTGGACCACCTTTGATGCTCGTTGGTGGCCCAACCGGGTCAGCCCCGTCAAATGGCGGCACACCTGACCACAGTGCTCGGAGTTCGCCGACAAGTTCATCGAGTCGCTCATGCCTACGGGCAAAGGCCATTCCAGCTGCGGTGTAGTCATGGGGTCGGCCGCCCACACCGAGGGCAACGACTACTCGACCATCACTGACAAGATCCAAGGTGGCGATTTGCTTCGCCAACATTGCTGGTTCATGCAGCATGGGAACCCAAAGGTTTCCAAAGATGGTGACCCGCTCCGTTCGCGCCGCGGCAACGGCCAAGGTGACCGTCATTTCTGGATTCAAAAAGGTGACGCGTTCGCCGGTTGAAATCGACGAATACGGACCTGCATCGATGCCATCACACCATTGTCGAAGCAGTGCCCCAGTGGCACCTACGGCCATCGTTGGCAGCGACAGGCCTACGGTCATTGCCATCTCAGGCGCCCAGACGTGCCGTTGCTTGACCAAGAACCTTTTCTTCGCCCGCGTCATTGTGAAGACGCACGTCGAAGGTCACCACACCGTCTTCAATCGCCGTCACCACGATCTTGGTTGACAAGGTCTCCCCTGGCCAGGTCTGGCGGGCAAATCGGACGGAGAACGTCTGCAGGGTGCCAACACCGACAAAATGCGTGAGCGCAGTGCCCACAATGCCCATTGACAGCATGCCGTGGCCAAACACGCTTGGTTGCTTTGCCGCGATGGCCTTTGGCTCATCGTGGTGCATGGGGTTGTAGTCCCCTGAGGCGCCGGCGTAGCGAACAAGGTCGGTTCGAGTCAAGGTGTGGGTGAGCACAGGTGCTTCATCGCCAACCTTCACGGTTGCAAGGTTCACAGTTTCAGACACGGTGCCTCCTCAGGCGGGTTTGTTGGTCGGTTCAGGGTCACGGGGAAGCCCAAGCAGGCGCTCACCAATGACATTTCGTTGGACTTCACTCGTGCCACCGGCAATGGTGAGGCACAAGGTGTGCAGCACATTTCTCGCTGCACCGGCGGCGACGCCATCGGCATAGACGGATTCACCTTCAAGTACGGACAACGCCAGATCAGCAACGCGTTGTTCGTGTTCTGCGCCAAGCAATTTCGCTAGTGATGCTTCGCCGCCGGGGGCCAAGCCATTCAAACTGCGAATCGTTTGGCGTTGGCGCATGAGAGCCAAGCTCTGTGCTTCGACGAGCAAGGCGCCAACGTCGCTTGACCGGTCAAGGACGAGGCCTTGCTCTTTGGCCGCCGCGGCAATGGCAACTACTTGTTCAAGCAAGCCAGAAAAGGCCGACGAAGAGGCAAGCGCAACACGCTCATTGGCCAAGGTGGTTCGAGCCAAGTTCCAGCCACCGTCAATCTCGCCAACAACACAGTCATCAGGAATGAAGACGCCATCAAGGAAGACTTCGTTGAACAGCGAATCGCCCGTGATTTCACGAAGTGGGCGAATGTCAACGTTTTCGGCCTTCATGTCCAAGATGAAATAGGTAATGCCTTGGTGCTTCGGCGCATCAGGATTCGAACGGGCCAGCAAAATGCCGTATTGCGCCCATTGTGCCGTTGAGGTCCACACCTTTTGGCCATCAATGCGCCAGCCGCCATCGACCTTGGTTGCCTTCGTTGACAGTGCTGCGAGATCAGATCCAGCACCAGGTTCGGAGAACAACTGACACCATAAGATCTCGCCGCGAAGCGTTGGGGTGACGAAGCGTTCTTGTTGTTCAATCGAGCCATGGGAAATGATGGTCGGCAAGGCCCAAGATGCCACATGAGCTGGTGGGCGCCGGACACCAAACTCGGCAAAGAGTTCTTCAATGACGAGCTGCTCGGTTGCCGAGGCCGCTCGACCGTAAGGCTTCGGGAAGTGCGGGAACATGAGACCGGATTCGCCGAGCACCACTCGACGAGTTGCATCATCTGGCGCCTCGGCAACGGCGCGCACGATGGGGAGCAACTCTTCTCGAACCGCCTGCGCATCGGCAGGGAGCTCAACGCCCAATTTTCGACGAATGCCGGCAATGGAGGCATCGGTCACCGCACGAGACATCTTCTGCTCGCCACCCAAGATCTGACGATTGGTGAGCGCTCGACGCAGATACATGTGGGCGTCGTGCTCGTAGGTAAATCCCATTCCACCCAAGACTTGAATCGCGTCACGAGCAGCTCGTGGCCCCACACTTGCCGCAAGCGCCCCGGCGACCGCAGCGCTGAGTGATCGCTCTACGTCGGTTGCACCCGACAGTGCCAGGCTGGCATCCCACACCGCAGCGGTCAACTGCTCCACCGCCACGAGCAAGCTGGCCAAGCGGTGCTTCACCCCTTGGAACTGCCCAATTGGTCGTCCGAACTGCACGCGGTCTTTGGCGTGAACGGTGGCTGCCTCGAGGCTGGCGCGCGCCATGCCACACGTCTCGGCGGCAAAGTACACCGTCGTCACATCCTCAACAAAACCTCGACTGACGTCGCGCAACACTCGTGACGCCGGCACCTCTTGCTCATTTACCGAGATTGAAATAGGCCGACGCATGACGTCTAACGCTGGTCGTGATGTGTCAAGCGTCACGGTCGGGTCTCGAAGCTCAATCACGACCGTGGTGAGTTCGCCCGAAGCAAGTCGACATGGGCTGAGAAGAACGTTTGCTGTCGTTGCCGCAACGACCGGATCAAGTGTTCCCGACACGATGAGGTCACGCCCGTTGGCGGTGCCATGAAGCTCACCAATGGTCGCCACCGCGACCGAGACGCCACCTTCACAAAGAGAGCGAAGCAACGTTTCGTCACACGTAGAACTGGCGTTCATGATGGTCGCAGCAATCAACGTGGAAACTGCCGGTCCTGGAAAGACGGTGACGCCAAGTTCTTCAGCCAAAATAACCACATCAGCTGGCGAACCACCTTGGCCACCGCGCAATTCGTCTACGCCGAGACCAAGCCAACCTTCCGCCGCAAATCCAGCAAAGCTTTCCGTTGCTTGCTCTGCTGGCAAATCACAAAGGTCTCGCCCAGCACTGGTGCCGCCGAGGCGATCAAGGGTTCCTCGCACCGAGCGCTGAAGCTCGTCGTGCTCTTCTGTCAGTCCAATACCCATGGATCAGATCCGATGAATGATGTTGAACGTTGCGGTTGCCATCGGCGTGCCAGCTTCGTCACTCCACGTGGTCTCTGACACCACAAAGGTCATCGTCGTGCCCTTGGATTCTTTGACATAAATGTCACGCAGAACAGTGACGCCGGTCAACGTCTGACCCGTCACAATCGGCTGGTGATACGCAAACGCTTGCTCACCATGAAGAATGAGGCCGCCATTAGCCATGAGCGCACCAAGTACTTGCGCCAAGCCGGTGCCATTGCCGTCGGCTGGTTGGAGCTCGCGATATGCACCCCAGTTCTGCATGACAAAGGGGAAGGTCGGCGGCACCGGGATGCCAGCAAAGCCCTGCGCGGTAGCGACAGTGCCGTCGTTGTAGATCGGGTCGTCATCAAGTACCGCTTGGGCGAAGAAGGAGACTGCGCTCCGCTCGACCACGACGGTCGTGCGACCAATCTCTGTACCAATGAATGCTGTGCGTGTCGCTTCGTCCACGACGTCCCCTCACCGTTCGATCAACTCTCGGCAATCTACTGCCGATGACCCCCTGAGCGCACCTTTGCTCAAGCAACAACAACCTCGGTGAGGTCGCTACCTCAGGAGTTGCGCACTCGTGGTGTCGGGATGGCCTTGGAGGTACCAGGCAATGCCAACGACGAGGGCATGGGCGGTCGAGGTTCTCCAGGTGGTGGAGTTGACGTAGGAGGCATCTCCGCCGTTTCGCATATTGAGGAGTTCAATCATGACTTTTGGCACACGCGACCAATTAAGCCCACCCAAATCAGACCGTTGCTCCACGCCGTTTCGACCCAAATAGGTAGAAGGTTGCAGATGTCCAACGTCGACAAGTGCTTGGCGAAGTTCAGCCCCCAAGAGCGCGGACTTGTGCAAATTTGGTCGCAGCGAGTCATCTCGGCGTGGCGGCATACCAGGTTCAATGACCTCGAAGCCGCGTCCATTTTCCGGCCCTCCATCTCCATGAATCGAAATGGCAAGGGTGGCGCGGCGTCGGTTGGCGAAGCGACCTCGCTCATCAATGCAGGGACCAACACCTCGGTCGTTCGGCCTCGACAAATACACCGTTGCGCCATTGTTCTCAAGCTGTGCTTTGAGCTCGGCCACAAACGCCCAGGTAAACGCATGCTCGGGATAACCAGACCTTGTAGACGTGCCCGCGGTGTCACACGCCTTCCACAATCCTCCAGCGTCAACGACACGATTGATGGAAGATGAACTTCCATTCATTGCGTTGTGTCCGGGGTCCAAGGCTACGACGACTCCCGAAAGGGGCAATGTTGCGGCTTTCGAGTGCTCGACCGGTGCCACACTCATGCAACCAATCAGCGCCAACAAGGCGCCGATCTGAAGCCTCGAGCGCTTCCTCACTGCCTGCCTGCGTGGCGGAGCGCTTCAACGAGTGACTCGAGTGCTCGTCGACGGTGACTGAGCGCATGTTTTTCGTCGCTCGTCATCTCGCCGAAGGTTCGTCCATCGCCTTCGTCAGGAATGAACAGTGGGTCATAGCCAAATCCACGAGAGCCAACAAGACTCGTCGTGATGGTGCCATGGACTTCACCTTCCGCCACGATGATGACCTCATCAGGAAATGCCACCGCTATTGCCGCCGTGAACGTTGCCCGACGATCCTCGATCCCCTCCATTGCCGTGAGGAGTTTGGTGCGATTGTCAGCATCGGTCGCATCTTCGCCGGCATATCGAGCCGAATGCACTCCTGGTTGACCGTGAAGCGCAATGACCGAAAGTCCAGAGTCATCGGCAAGTGCGGCCTTGCCCGTAGCCGCGCAAATCGCCTGCGCCTTCAAAATGGCGTTGTCTTCAAAGGTTTCGCCATCTTCAACAATGTCCCCCACCTCAAGTGGTCGAGGAAGCAGTGTGAACGATCCAAGGGCACGCAACAACTCTTCGAGTTCTTTGGCCTTGTGGGGATTCGCAGTTGCGCAGACAAGCGTCAGCACAAGATCTCCCTAGCGGCGTGCCGGCGGCGTGGCGAGCACCGCCTGTTGTGCCTTTGTGATCTCGACAATGCCACCGGCGGCCAAGTCAAGAAGTGCGTCAAGTTCTGCGCGACTGAAGGCTTGCTGTTCAGCCGTTCCTTGCACCTCGACGAAGTGCCCACTTCCGGTCATGACGACATTCATATCGACGTCAGCGCGAGAGTCTTCGCTGTAGGGAAGGTCAAGCATGGCGACCCCATCAATAATGCCAACCGACACGGCGGCAATTGAGTCAGTGAGTGGACTCGCGGAAAGCACCCCACGCTCAATGAGGCGAGTGCAGGCATCGTGGAGCGCCACATAGGCGCCACAAATCGATGCGGTACGGGTACCACCGTCTGCTTGGAGTGCATCACAGTCAACCGTGATTTGCACCTCACCAAGGGCAACAAGGTCAACGACTGAACGAAGTGAACGAGCAATGAGGCGCTGGATCTCTTGGGTGCGACCAGATTGCTTACCCTTGGCTGCCTCACGACTGACCCGCTCTGGCGATGCCCCAGGGAGCATGGAATATTCGGCAGTGACCCAACCCTTGCCACTCCCGCGCATCCAACCGGGAACTTTTTCTTCAACCGAGGCCGTGCACAACACTCGGGTGCCACCAAAGCTCACGAGTACCGATCCAAGCGCCATGGTGGTGAAATCACGTTCAAAGGTGATAGGGCGCAACTGACTGTGGGTGCGACCATCGGCGCGCACGTTTGCTGATTCAACCGTCAAGGGAAGACTCCTGTGTCCTAGAAGTAAATGATGCGCTTGGCACGTTCGACGACTTCATCTAAGTCGTCAGTCCACGCACCCGTTGAGAGGTACTTCCAACCATCATCGCAGGCAATGGTCACAATGGTGGCTGATTCGCCTTGCGGGATGAGGCTGGCACAGCGCACCGCACCAGCCATAATCGCACCAGAACTAATGCCGACAAAGAGACCAACGTCAATCATCTTGCGGGTCCACTCGAGCGATTCCCGGGGCCGTACGACGGTTTTGCGATCGAGCAATTCGGCGCCGTGATTGTCGGTAAATACGGGCGGGATGTAGCCGTCGTCCAAGTTGCGAAGGCCATCGACCATTTCCCCTGAAGGTGGCTCAATGGCCCAAAGTTGAATCGCTGGATTCTGCTCTTTTAGATACTTGCCGACGCCCATGAGCGTTCCCGAGGTACCAAGACCAGCAACAAAGTGCGTGATGTCTGGGACATCACGGAAGATTTCTGGACCTGTCGTGCGATAGTGCGCTTCAGGGTTCGCTGGGTTCGCGTACTGATAGAGGAATACCCATTCAGGGTGTGCTTCGGCCAACTGATGGGCCATACGAACTGCACCGTTTGAGCCCTCGCTACCTGGTGACTCAATGATCTCGGCACCCCAGACGAGGAGCAGTTGACGGCGCTCAATGGAGACATTTGCCGGCATGACCACCTTCAAGTGGTAGCCCTTCAACTTGCAGACCATGGCGAGGCCGATGCCGGTATTCCCCGATGAGGGCTCGATGAGGACTTGATCTGGAGCACCCGGGATGAGGAGTCCATCTCGCTCCGCGGCTTCAATCAGATTCTTGGCAATGCGATCTTTCACACTGCCGGCTGGGTTGCGCCCTTCTAACTTGGCCAGAATCCGAACGTTGGGATTAGGACTCAGCGCCGAGACATCGACAATTGGCGTTTCGCCGACGAGGTCAAGGACCGATTGGTACACCGCCACCGGTCTCAGGCCGCCCCACCGGCGACTGCGGGAAGAATCGTTACTTCATCACCGTCAGCAACTGGAGTCTCAAGACCTCCGGTGTAGCGAACATCGTCGTCGTTGACATAGATGTTGACAAATTTGTGGAGCGAACCGTCTGCACTGAAGACCTGACCAGCAAGCCCGGGATGCGCCGCGACCATGGCGCCCAACACTTCGCCAATCGTTGCTCCATCAAAGGCAACCGATGCTGAACCGCCAGTTTGCGGGCGGAGCACCGTAGGAATGCGAATCGAAACCGTCATGACACCTCCAAGGTGTTCAGGTCACTTCCACGATGAAGTTAAACCCGACTGAATTAGTCATCATTCTACCGTGCCAACTCAGCAGCACGACACCGTGCTGTTGGTTGCTTACTTGTTGCGACCCATTCGGTCAATGAGGTGCCACGCCGCAGGCAGCATGAGTGCGGCAATGAGCATCTTCACAAGGTCGGCCACGATAAATGGTGAGAACCCGTATTCAACGGCCATCGCCCAGGTCAGGTGCATGTCGATCTTGAGCCAGGTCACACCAAACGCGTAGATGATGGCTTCGGCCAAGAACATCGCCCAGATGGCTTGCGAGACGTGGCGGTCACGACCAGCTTGGGCAATGAGGCCCAAGACGAAGGCGGCAACAACAAATCCGAGGAGGTAACCAAACGTTGCCGCTGGGTACCCAGAGGCGGCACCTGCGAACCAAGGCATGCCAGCGAGACCGGCTGCGACGTACACCACCATCGAAAGCCCGCCGCGAACCGCACCAAGCGAGGCACCAGCAAGGAGCACACCAAGGGTCTGGCCGGTCATTGGTACTGGCGAGAAGGGGATTTCCCACTGAGCCAAGAGCCCAGTGAGTGCCGCACCGGCGAACACCAACACAATGTCCATGAGCAAGCTGTGTGGCAACACATCAGCAAGCACACGACGCTTTGGCGAAGGAAGGGCAATGGCAGTGGAAGACATGGTGGCTCCTAGTGAGAAATCGCTCAAGTGACCGTAGCAGCGCTACTGCACCTCTACGTTACTGAGTGATGACCAATTCTTCGGTGACGGTCCCGTCGACAATGGAGTAGCTGCGAAAGACCGGCACAATGTCACGAAGTGAGACCAGCACATAGTGCCAACCTGGGTCTGGGGCTTGGCCAACGTCAGTCGGCGACGGATACGCCTCAGTATGGGTATGGGAGTGGTAGACGCCAATCACGTCAAAACCAGCTCGTGCCGCCTCTTTGTCTGCAGCCAAGAACGCTGCGGGATCAACGGTATAGACCATGGCCGAATGGGCCACGTTCTCAGTTGGAACGACGTGATGAACAAGTCCCGAGGCGTAGTCACCAATGAGGAGACCACACGCTTCTTCTGGCACGCAGCTCACGCAATGGGCAATGACCTCCAACTGCGTTTCATGGCGAATGGTGAGCACGACATCAGCGTAGTGAGCGATTCGTGAATGCGGTGAACCAACCGCGACTCCATCGGAGAACCAGTGGCGTCGCCCCAAACAGTGATGCCTCGGCCATCACCTCAAGATTGAGGAATCGTCGTCGAGGCCGAAACCGTTGAGATCCCAGATCTGCCAGACGGGGCGAAGACCGAACAACTCGGTCGTAGCATGGCCTCGTGGCACGAGCGAAACAACAACTGGCAAAACGAGCCGAGAAAGCGGCGAACCAGTCGGGCGACAAAGTCGTCGCGACGAATCGTCGCGCTCGTCATGACTACGACATCTTGGAAACCTATGAATGCGGTCTCGTGCTTCAGGGCTCTGAAGTCAAGTCACTTCGTGAGGGCCACGCGGTCTTGAGTGATTCGTTTGCTCGGGTCGAAGGTGGCGAGTTGTGGCTCATTGGCATCCACATCCCACCGTGGCGTTTTTCTCATGGCTTTGGCAGTCACGATCCAGACCGAAGGCGCAAGCTCTTGGCCCACCGCTCTGAGATTCGTGACATGAAATTTGAACTCGAGCGTCAGCCGGTCACCCTCATCCCCTTGAAGCTCTACTTCAAAGAGGGCCGCGCAAAAGTAGAACTTGGTCTCGCCAAGGGTCGCAAAACCCATGACAAGCGGCACGCCATTGCCGAGCGCGATGCAAAGCGGGATATGGACCGAGCCCGGAAATCAACCAGTCGCTTCTTGTAGTTCCTTCAGGTCGACTCGTGACAGGTGAGATCGAGGCGGTACAATAAGGGCCTAAGCACATCGCTTAGAGCAAGGGGATGATTGGTCTCGACTTTGGCTGTCGAGGTGAGAGAAGCGAGCCGTGGTCTCCGAATCCACGTTAAAGAGTCGGGAAAAACAATAAATGCCAAGCCTCAGCTTGCGCTCGCCGCTTAAATAACGGCGACGTCCACCTGCTCCCAGTTCCCCGGGGCAGATTTTGGGCGTCATCCAGGGGGACTTACCACCGAGAAGTGCTTACGGTCTTAGTGGGAAATTGAAGTGAGCTACGGGTTAACCACGATGCCGACGGCACGGTCAACCCCGACAATCTTTCGTCGGCTGCGCTCGGAGAAGGCTCACTGAGGTACCGAAGGACCCGGGTTCGATTCCCGGCATCTCCACCACGCAAGCGATGCAACCTGCACATCGCTGGCCACAAGAATCCAGCAACGAGGGAGTGGACACTTGCGTCCACTCCCTCGTTGCCATTCAGCTTCGTTGCGTGACACCAATCGCGCACTTCACGCAAAGCCGCTTTCGTCAAGGCGGAAGGATTTTGACGATACATTTGCCGAGCATTAGTTGATCTGCTCGTCAATCTTGGAGAACACCAGTGGCTGAAATCGTCGATCCGGCGGCAATTGTTGCGCCAAAGCGGGTCAAACTCCACCCCTTTGACATCATGGTCGGTCCTGTTACGCACCTAGCAGATGAGCGCGAGCGTCTTTCGACCTTGACCTATGACGGCTTTTCCGTTCGCCAACTCGGATCAACCATTGGCGGAATCGTCAGTGGCGTCGACCTGACCTCCGAGCTTTCCGACGAGCTCATTGCCGAACTTCGCCGGTGCTTGCTCGACTTCAAAGTGCTGTTCTTTCGCAATCAACCCTTCACCCCAGAACAACACGTGGCATTCGCTCGACGCTTCGGCGACCTTGAGATTCACCCCTTTATTCCATCCAACACCAGCCAACCTGAACTCGTGCGGTTCGAGAAGGAAGCCCAAGTTGGTGGTTTTGAGAATGTCTGGCACTCCGATGTGCCGTGGCGAGCTGTTCCGTCGGCTGCTGCGGTCCTCCACGCCATTGAGTTGCCACCGGTCGGCGGTGACACGGTGTTCTGCGACATGTACGCCGCATATGAGGGCTTGAGTCAAAAGACGAAGGATCGCATCGATGGGCTTCTCGCCGTCAACGACTTCACCAAAGCGTTCGGCCACACCTTGGATGATGCAGGGCGAGATGCCATGCATGAGCAGTACCCACCAGCGACGCATCCGGTGGTTCGCACTCACGGAGAAACGGGAAGAAAACTCCTCTATGTCAATCGGGCATTCACCGACTCCATTGTTGGACTACCTGAAGCCGAGAGCACTGCACT
>CANFJV010000001.1 GCA_947447225.1 Acidimicrobiaceae bacterium | reverse complement strand
GATGAAACTTCTTGCTTCGAGAGTTGAGTGCGACCTTGATGACATCAAGTTCCTCTAGAACTTGTGTGGCTTCACGACCGTTGTTGAGGGACTCGATCTCCTTGAGCAGTACTACCCTCAGCGACTCATTCTTCCGCGTGTTGAATTTCTCTTGCGTGAACTTCTCGAGTCAAGGGGTGTCAACAAAGATTTCGGGCTTGGGCGCTAACGCAAGGTTTTCATCCTTGATTTCGCCATTCGTCCTTGGAATGAATCGCACTGGGAAAGTTGGAGGCTCTGACCTTCACTGGGTTTTGTTACTCATTTGGCCAGCGCTGGCGCCCTGGGAAACAACAACCAACGAAGAAGCCCGCAGTCGAGGCGTTGCCGACCTGAGCAATAGGCACAAGCTTTCCGCTTGGTCTGGACGCTTCGCGGTCAACTCGGGAGGTTGACGAACAAAGCAGCCACCATGGTGATGGCGCCAGTGCGCGCAAGCAATTGGGCACGAGTGGCAACGAAGTGCGGCGTCGATCTCCAGAAGATCTATTCGAGTGGTGGTTGCCGTGACTGAGATCTCAGGCGACGCGTGAAGTCTTTGCCTTGTGGGCGAGCACCAGCGCAATACTGAGGGCGCTCAGCAAGTGCCCTGCTCCGTAGCAGCCAAAGAGGTCTGAGTACCACGATGATTGGAACCCGGCGGTTGGATTAATGGCTTCGAGTAAGTAACCCACTGACCAAATTGCAGCACTCCCAATTCCAATCCAGGCCGCTAGTGCGCCGAATCGACCTGTGAGGTGTAGGACATGGTTCGCAAGGGCAATGGTGACCATTGCGGTGCCAACCGTTGCCAAGATCCATCCGTAGCTGGATCCATTCGGCAGATCATAGAGATCGAGAAATCCAAGTCCCCAGATGAGAAACCCGACGGCGGCAAGAGAGGTCGAGCCGATTGAGGCATGGATCCGCTCGCCACAGGCGCAACCGGCCGGGCACAACTTGTCTGCGGCAAGGAGTTGCTTGCCGAGGGCAACAGCGACAAATGACAGCGCGACAAACCCGCAGAGAAGTCCAATCCCATAGGCACAGTAGCCAAAGCGAAGTCCGCTGACGCTTGAGAGATTTGATGGGGAAATGGCATAGGGGAGCGTCGAAATTGCTCCGACAAGGGCGCCAACCGCTGCAAAGGCGACGGCGGGCTTCCCAATGCGACGGACCAGATGCTCAGTAAAGCCAATGATGGCAAACGCAACAAGGAGTGGCCCGGCTACTTCGAGCCCCCAGCCAAGGTGGGACATTCGATCGACAATGAGAAGTAGCCAACCAACTCCCCAGAGGGAAAAGCCAACCATCGCCGATACAAGAACCGGCGTGCTGGCGGCAGATGGTGTTCGATTGTTCGACATGTCGCTCACTTTCTTGGAGAACACCACTCATGGTTACATGCAACGCATGTTTTTGTATGGATGGTGGTCGTGGTTTCTTCAAGAATCTCCGCAGTGGCTGCTCAAGTTCTCGAACGCAACCCCGAGCATCAGTCCGCGTGGTGGTCAGCGCCATCTTTCGCAGGTTCGCTGCAGTTTTGTTCAGCATGGCGCAACGCAGCCTCAGGCTCTCCAGGCAAAACGTGCGTCGTTCGAGGTCTCCACGCATCAAGGGCGGCAGCGACGACCACACTGAGCACCGCGAAGCCAATCGCGTTTCGGGTGATGAATTCGTAGGTCGTAGTCCACGCGTCGATGGGCTTGCCCCTGCGCCAAAAGTTCCAAGGAATAAGCAAGATGAGCCCTGCGACGACACTTGCGTGTCGCAATCGACTTCGAGGCGCGCACTCGGCGGCAACCCACCACAGCAGTGGGGCAAAGCAGAAATAGTGATCCCATGCCACCGGGCTACACAGTGATGACACGGCAATGAGAACCACCATTGTGCTGACGGTTTGCTTGTTCTTCCAAAGTCGGTGGGCGCCAATGAGACCCAAGCAGGCAACAATCGCCGCCACGATTGTGGCAGGGATTTGGTTGTTTGGATCAAGGGCAATGGGAGGTCGATTGAGCAT
This sequence comes from Acidimicrobiaceae bacterium, assembly GCA_947447225.1. Taxonomy (GTDB): domain Bacteria; phylum Actinomycetota; class Acidimicrobiia; order Acidimicrobiales; family RAAP-2; genus CAIQEU01. The sequence goes on along the minus strand of CANFJV010000001.1, from coordinate 99,572 downwards.
TGAAGCAATCGACTGACTCGACACCACCGTCGCGTGGTTTGACGCCAAGTGTGCAATGTCCTGGCCATTCCACATGAGGTCAACGAAGAAGCTGACTGCACTTGTTGGCCAGGCCAGTGCGGCAATGGCCGTGCACGTGGCAAAGGTGATCAGTGCGGTGGCAACCGCTCCCCATTGTCGGCGAAACGCCCATGCCACGACGAACAGCAGTGGGTAGAGCTTGATTACACTTGCAATGCCCACCGCGATTCCTCGCCCAGGACCTTTGAGCAGAAGCTCATCAATGGCAATGAGGGCCAAGAGCATTGGGGCAAGTTGACCCCATTCCAAAACTTCAATAAATGGCGGGTACACCGCCACGGTTGCCATGGTGAGCCAACAAGCAAGGGTCCAAAGGGCGAGACCCCTTGCGCGACTACTTGCACGAAGGACAATGGCAAACACCGCCACCATTGAAAATAATGTGAGCGCGGTCCAGGCGTAGGGGACATGTTCTGTTGGTAGCCACGTCGTCCAATAGAAGATGAAGATTGCCCCAGGGGGATAGGTGAAAGCTTCTGATCCAAAGGGCTCGTAGATATTCCCAGTGTCTTGAAGGATGCGGATTTGACGATTTCGGGCCAAGAGATCCTCAAAGGCATTGTCATACTTTTCCTCAAAGAACCACGGTCGAAAGCCGTGGACATTGCCAGTTGCCCAGGTGGTGAAGGCGAGCAATGCAACGCCAACAATGAGCAGAGCGATGAGTGCGGGCCGGCGGTTTGCCACCGCTGTCGCCGCGTGAAAGGCCGTGGTCTTGGTGCGTTTGAGCAGTTCACGGGCCACGAAGAAAACTTAGCGACTCTTCGCCTCCGCCTCCGGCCGCGCGCTGAAGTTCATCTGAACGTCACCGCACACCACATTTGCAAGGTGCGCCTCTTTGCTCCTTTGAGCCATTGATGGCAATCAGAACCCGCAGGTCGGAGATTGAGTCCTTTGATGAAGCCGTACGTTGCCTGCAGCATTGATCGAATGGTCCACTTTTTAACAACCTCACCACCTCGGTCATGACCACTCCGAAACTCAAGGTCGTGCAGTGTCAACGAACCGGCGAAGGTGGACAAACTCCGACATGGGTGGCGCCACTGCATAGAAACTTGCTATAGCTCCGCAAACCTTGACGAAACCAAATTTCGTCCAACGATTTTGATCCAGCTCGTGCTTACCAGAGCTGGTCGGTGTAGTCGTTGGTCCCGATGTTCGTTGGATACCACGGGGAGGCAAAGGTGACCGTTGCCTTGCCCGCCGCATTGAGGGCGGCTGCAGCTCGCGTCACGGTTTCCCACGTTGAACCTTCAACACCATCAACAAAAACGAGATTGACAAGCCGACGCTGACTGCCACCGTCAGTGCCGAGCTTCATGGGAGCGCCTTCACCTTGCACACCTGCCCCACGAAGCCTCCAGGACGAAACAATGCGAACCGACTTGTCTTCAAACAGGGTCCCAGCGAGGGTCCCTTGGACTGCAGACAGGTGTTCCTCATCGGTCGTGTCGCCCGTTGGTTCGGTCACGACCGTAACGAGGCCTTTGTAGCGGTGATCGAGAGCGAGCTCGATGGAGACCGTTTCTCCTTCGGCATAGACCGCGTCAGCAAAGTCATACAGACAGGTGTGGGCGTGACTCCGCTCGGCAAATCCTCGACCGTCTTTGTACAGTTCGACCACTTGCTTGCCGGCCCAATCAAAGTGGTCCTTCACGTGTCCGGCGTGAACAAAGTAGATGGCAACGTAGCTGCCAGCATCAATGGGTTCTGCGAAAGGCGACGTAGCGGGAAAGCGCAGGTCCTTCAGTTGACGTGGGGAGACCCAGCGGCTTCCAGCCAGAATCCAAGGGCCAATCATGCAACCGCCATAGAAGTGGTCACGCTCGTACCAATTGTTGTAGGCGACTTCGTGACCGACATTTGGGTCGACCATTGTGAACAACATGGAGCCGACCTTGACTGGATAATCCTGCATAGTTCCCCCTCGTACTCCATCTCACTGTGCCAGATGTTGCAATGCCGCGTCGAATGCGGCTCAGTCCGCCAAGAACTCGCTGACGGTCGCCAGATATGCCTCGGGTTCTTCCAAAAATGGCGTGTGACTCGAGGCCTCGAACACCACCCAGGTCGATTGTGCGATTTCGCTTACGTAGGGCTCAACGCAACGTGGCTGCGCCTCGTCGAAAGCACCGGACAATACGAGTGTCGGCACGGTGATCTGGTGCAGGCGATCGATGATCGTCCAATCCTTGAGCGAGCCAATGCAGTGGAACTCATTTGGCCCATTCATCGTGAAATACACCGTTGGGTCGTCCAACATCTGCTCGGTCGTCGCAGTGAGCTCTGGCGGATTGGGAATGACTCGGCAAACGTGTCGGTCATAGAACTCTTGGGTTGCCGCGAGGTAGTTCGGGTGGTCGGTCGTTCCGTCTTGCTCGTGGGTGAACAGGGTTGCTCGAACGTCAGCTGGCAGGTTGCTTCGCAACTCGTTGGCTGCCTCGATCCACAGCGGCATCGACGCTGGTGAATTCGAGATGATCAGTCGGCGCAGTCCTCGAGGCTTCGTCACGGCATATTCGGCCGCCAGCATGCCGCCCCAGGACTGTCCAAGTAGGTCAAACTCATCAGCGATACCAAGGAAATACAGCAAGTTGTCGAGTTCATCAACGAAGAGTTTTGGCGTCCAGAATTGAGGATCTTTCTCGGGAGCGTGCGTTGATCGGCCACCACCGACTTGGTCGTAGTGAATGACGGGACGACCGTCGCGGCTCAGTTCAGCAAGGCTCACGAGATAGTCATGGCTCATACCTGGCCCACCGTGGACCACAACGAGTGGGGGAATCTCACTCTCAAGATCACCGGTAATGCGATACCACGTCTCAAGTGGTCCAAACGGGGCAAAGCCTTCAGTGAACGGCAAAGGTTCCATGGTTTCTCCTCGGAAGATTTCGCCCATGGTAGATCGCGCACCACCCCCGGACATCCAGGGTCCGGGGGTGGTGTCGACGTCGAGTTGCTGTTTGCGCCTACTCGCTTCGACGCTGGAAGTCTTCTTCCGCACTGCGCTCGGTGAACAATTCCGCCTTGGAATACGCCACTCGGTTGCGCATATTCGAGCGCTTGAACTTCACCGCATCAGAAAGGTCGGCAAAGGCCCGCTCGCTGCCAATGTCGTCCGCCATGAAGTTTGAGATGTTGCCAGGAGCAACGCCGAGTCGCTCGCCAGAGGCAAACGCATCTTGGTTGGCGCCGAGGAACATAAAGCTCCAACCCAAGTCTTCCTTCGCCTTGATGAGGGCTTTGATCGCCGGTGCCGTGAACGTACGGCTCACGTTCTCCTCACCATCGGTGAACAGTACGACGAGCTGCTCTTCGACCGGGAGGTTGGCTTTTGCTCGAGCATCCACCCGAACAGTTGCGCGATCCAAGACCTTTCCAATTGCATCGAACAGTGGCGTTGACCCACGTGGTTGGAAGGTTGCAGGGCTCAACGGCTTGACGGTGGCGATGGGCAAGCCATCGGTGAGCACTTCGTGGTCGTCTTGACTGTCGAACTGGACAAGGGTCATTGCGGCATCGTTGCCTTCACCTTGTTGGTCGGCCAAGAAACGGTTGAATCCGCCAATGACGTCAGAGGCAATGGATTCCATGGATCCTGATCGATCGAGCAAAAACGTGATGTGGAGGTTTGGGGTTGGTGTTGGGTTTGCAGTGGTCAAGATGTTGCTCCTTCCAATCGGCCGATGTCCCGCTTCTGCGGGGTTGCTGCGGCCAAGGCTCTTCGCGCCATGCACGAACATGACTGCGGTGAGCGTTGTTCGTCACTTCTCGGTCGACAGAGTCAGAGTCTCCGCTTGAGAAGAGCGCGAGCACTCGAGCACTCCGCTCGAATCCGTGATGCAACCAACAATCACAAGATACCGTGAGGGTGTCACACGGCATCCAAAACCCCTGTAATTACTGGTTTTTTGGATCTTGGCTATGCTGGAACCGTCGTCGTCGTGGTGGTTGACGGAGGCGTCACCGGAGACGGGGATAGTCGTGCGAGACGAATATGGCCGTAGTCTCTGATGGTGCCTGGTGCGTAATAGGACACAACGATTGACGTCGAAGTACTCATTTCGGGATGGCCAATGAGCGACCAGCAGTAGGTCCCGAGTGGTCGTGGGCAGCCCGGAAGCGCCACTGATCCTTCATCATTCCATGTTCCGGTCAAGGAGTTGGTTGACGAAACGGTTGCCGTTCCGAGCGAAAACTGTGCGCCAATCGCTCGATAGGTGACCGAAGTCGACGTACTTCCCGGGTAAGCAGCAAAATGCAGAAGCCGGCCGGGGAACGAACCGTTGAGCGGACCCCGAAGCTTTCGACTGACGTAGTTCGACAGTCTGGACAGTGAAGCGCCTTTGGCCACGTGTGCAGTGCGAACAACTGAAGCTCCAAGTTGCGTGGTGTCGTCGGTCACGGAGAAGAAATCCACCGAGCCATCCGGTGCAGAAATAGGAGAGGCCCAAATCGTCGCCAAATTGATCTGCTTACCTGGCGAGGTTGGAGTGGCGAGATCAACAGGAGCAAGCACGTACTTGAAGGTCTTTGACGACCAGGCCGCTACGCCAAAGCCCTCAACGGTTGTCTGTGCGCCTTCCACACAGACATCGACATAAGAGATGAGGATATTGGCTGAGGTGCCGAGGCGAGTGGTCCCTGTTGGCCACCGAGCACTGAAGCGACCTGCAGCTGGAGAGCAGAGATCTTTTCGACCACGAAGATACGTCGCCTTCGGCTTTGGCAGAAATGCGGGCATGGTTGGTTTGTTGAGCACCGGAGCAATGCCGACATTTGGGATCACTTCACGCAAGTTGGTGGGAAGTTGCGTTTGACTTGTGGGTCCAATTGCGGCGCTGCTGCCAGGACTGAACATCAAGACTTTTGAGACGGGATCTAGCGTGCGGACCATGGTGTCGCCAAATAGCCAGAACGATTGACGGCTATCAACGGGGACCGAATAGCCGCCATCGCGACCAATGGAGATATTGGTCAGTCGTTCTGCCGTTGACGTTACGAGACCGAGTGACGTTGCACTAAAGCCGCCAGACCCTGCCGAGACATGTGGTTCGTGATTTGCCACCTGCGTCACTGCACCGGCCGGTCCAAGGAAAAGCGCGCCAGCAAGTAATGCGCCCACCACGACAAGGCCCCGACGAGGGGGGGTCAAGATAGAGGTTCGCGTCACCTCCTAAGTCAAGCATGCAAGTGCAACATGCGAAGGTCACACACCGGAGGTGTCGATCCAGTCCTGCTAGCCTGCCGACGAGAACACGTTCTCGTGACGTGCTCGCCGTTCACCTTGGAGGAATCGTGCCCAATCCCGTCATTGTCGAAGCAGTCCGCACTCCCATTGGAAAGCGAAATGGACAGCTCTCCGGTCTGCACGCCGCACACCTGTTGGCAAAGGCCCAAGTTGGTCTCGTGGAGCGGGCCGGAATTGACCCTTCTATCGTCGAGCAAATCGTCGGTGGTTGCGTGACCCAAGCAGGCGAGCAGGCCTCCAATGTGACCCGGACCGCATGGCTCTCATCAGAAATGCCCTACACAACGTCGGCAACGACCATTGACTGCCAGTGTGGTTCTGCACAGCAGGCAAGCCACATGATCAACAACTTGATCTTCGCCGGCGCAATTGATGTCGGCATTTCTTGTGGTGTTGAAGCCATGAGTCACGTTGGCCTTGGTGCTAACGCCTTCAATGGCCCAGGTTCTTCAAAGCCACAGAACTTCCCATGGGACATGCCTGATCAGTTCAACGCGGCTGAGCGCATCTCACAAAAGTATGGAATTACTCGTGACGACGTCGACTGGCTCGGATTTGAGTCACAGCGCAAGGCAGCACTTGCGGTTGCTGAGGGACGTTTTGAGCGTGAAATTGTTCCCGTCGAAGCACCGATCGTCGGCGAGGAAGGTCCCATGGGTGAGCACGACCACGGCATGCAGACCGTGACTAAAGATGGTGGACTTCGTGAAACCACTCGTGAAGGCCTGGCCAAGTTGAAGACCGTGTTGCCAGACGGCATGCACACCGCTGGCAACTCATCACAAATCTCCGATGGTGCCGCTGCCATCTTGTGGATGTCTGAGGAGCGAGCCAAGGCAGAAGGTCTTCGTCCACGGGCGCGCATTGTCGCCCAGGCCCTCGTCGGCTCAGACCCCTACTACCACTTGGATGGCCCAATTGCCGCCACCGAGACGGTGCTCAAAAAGGCCGGAATGACCATGGCCGACATTGACTTGTTTGAGGTCAACGAAGCCTTCGCCAGCGTGGTCATGAGCTGGGGCAAGTCGCACAATGTTGACTGGGACAAGGTCAACGTCAATGGTGGCGCAATCGCTCTTGGTCACCCAGTTGGTTCAACTGGTGCGCGACTGATCACGACGATCCTTCACGAACTTGAGCGCACGGACAAGCAATTTGGTCTCGTGTCGATGTGCTGCGGTGGTGCAGTTGCAACCGGAACCATCATCGAGCGGATTTAGTCTCATGGCAATTGGTACCGAGAATCTCACTTTTGACGTCGTCGGCAGTGTCGCCATCGTGACGATGAATCGTCCGGAGAAGAAGAACGCGTTGAGCGTCCCGATGCTGGTCGGAATGGTTGATGCATGGACGGAAATCGACACCAACGATGACATTCGCTGCGCGATTTTGACCGGTGCTGGTGGCACGTTTTGTTCAGGAATGGACCTCAAGCGTTCTGACAACCCTGAAGATGCGATCTATCAGCAGCGGATGGCTGAAGACCCCGACCTGCACTGGAAGGCGCTCCTTCGTCACTACAGCCTGAAAAAGCCACTTATCGCCGCAGTCGAAGGGTTTGCGTTGGCTGGTGGTACGGAAATTCTCCAGGCAACGCACATCCGTGTGGCTGGCGAGTCCGCTGTGTTCGGCGTGACTGAAGTGGCAAGAGGTTTGTTCCCCCTTGGCGGTTCGACCGTGCGACTTCGTCGTCAGATCCCGTACACGGTGGCGATGGACATGCTGCTGACTGGCCGCCATGTCTCGGCTCAAGAGGCAAAAGACGTCGGGCTCATTGGTCACGTCGTGCCTGATGGCTCCGCATTGGCAAAGGCGATGGAATTGGCCGAGATGATTGCGGCAAATGCCCCGCTTTCGGTTGAAGCAGTCCTGGCCTCAGTGACGCACTCTGAAGGATTGAGCGAAGTCGATGGTCTTGCCGCTGAACTCGACTTCGGCTGGCCGATTTTTGCGACGGAAGACTCCAAGGAAGGCATGTTGGCATTCGCAGAAAAGCGCAAGCCGAACTTTAAAAAGCAATGACCATGACTCCGGCCGCGGGCCGAGATGAAGAGCCACTGTCAGTACGGCCATCGGCACAAAATCGGTTCGCCGCAGCGATACGAGTACTCATCGACTTGAGTGTTGGTCGTCTCATTGATGACGAAGCACTGGCAAAGGCCGCCCAAGTCCTCGAAGATTTGGCCCCAGTGCTCGATGCTGCAGCTGCACCGGGTCGTCGCCCACGTGGCCACCCAGTGGCAGAAGGTCACCCACAGGACTATTTCTGGACCTCGCCAATGGCTGGGCACGCCAACCCACTTTCGGTGCCAGTTCGCTACTGGGCAGATACCACTGATGATGGCCAGCCCATTATTCGTGGTCTCGCCAATGTCCCACTTGCCTATGAGGGTCCACCAACCTGTGTGCACGGTGGAGTGGTGTCATTGCTGTTTGATGAGCTCCTTGGCAATGCCAACATCATCTCTGGCCATGCTGGCATGACGGGAACGTTGACGGTTCGTTATGAAAAGCCCACACCGTTGTTGACAGATCTCGATCTTGAAGCTCGCTTCATCCGCCAAGAAGGACGAAAGATCACCACCATTGCCACCATTTCATATGGCGGCGTGGTGACCGCTCGCGCTGAGGGGCTCTTTATTGAAGTGCCACCAGCACAGATGCTTGGCATTGTGGCAAGCAATGCAGCAAATGTTGGCGGTGGGGTTCTCGACGAAGAACTCGCAAGCTATGTCGATGGTCGAGCCCATAATGGTCTTCGTCCAGAAGACGCCGAAGGTTAAGCCTCAGCTTTTTTGACCAGTCCGTCCATGCACTTGGCAATAAAGGCATGGAGAAACCACGCAAAGAAGGCTCCTGTGCCGGCAATGGCTGGCGTAAAGCCTTCGTACCAAGTGATGACACATCCAGACTCACGCGGCTCAAGTTCAATCGAGGCCACGTGGTTGGAGATGGGCATTCCCTTTCGAAGCGAGTAGGTGATGCGCTTGCCAGGAAAAAGTCCAGTTACTTCTTCCAAAGACTTGCCGACACCTATGTGAAAACTTCGAAGTGTCCCAACTTGTTCGGTCCCATCGGGAGCCAAGTTGGCGCGCTCGACGGAGCGAATGGGTGTCCATGTGGTCCACGTCGTGGCGTCAGCGATCAACGCAAAGACGTGATCGGTTGAGGCAGTAGTTTCCGCGGTGATCGTGAAGCTACGGGCTTTGGTCGCCATTAGATGGCCTTCTCGCGACCTTCCCAGAATGGGTCACGGAGCTTTCGCTTGTAGAGCTTGCCTGATTCGTCGCGGGGGAGTTCGGCCTTGAAGTCAATTGCCTTTGGTGTCTTGAACTTGGCCAACTTGTCGGCGCAGTAGGCAAGCAATTCGTCGCGCAGCGCTGCATCGCCAACAATGCCTTCGGCTGGCTGGACGACGGCGTGGACGCGCTCGCCCCAGTCTTCATCTGGGATGCCAAAGACCGCGACGTCATAGATCTTTGGGTGGCCTTGCATCACCGCTTCAATTTCCGCCGGGTAGATGTTGGCGCCACCAGAGATGATCATGTCGGACTTGCGGTCACACAAAAATAAGAAACCGTCTTCGTCCAAGTAGCCAATGTCACCAACGGTGAAGAAGTTGCCAACGCGGTTCTTCTCGGTCTTTTCTTTGTCCTTGTGGTACTCAAAAGAGGAGTTCGCCATGGCCATGTAGACCGTGCCAATTGCACCTGGGGTTTCCAAGCGATTCCCCTCATCGTCAAAGATCGCAAGTTCTGAGTTCGGCCATGCCTTACCGACCGTTCCTGGCTTTTGCATCCACTCTTTGGCGTTGACCACAGAACCGCCGCCTTCTGATGCGGCGTAGTACTCATCAATGGAGTCGCCCCACCATTCGATCATCTTGCGCTTGGTGTCAACAGGACACGGCGCCGCGGCGTGAATCATGTGGCGAAGACTCGACACGTCGTACTTTGCCCTTGTGGCTTCATCGAGTTCCAAGAGTCGGTGGAATTGCGTTGGAACCATGTGACTGGTTGTCACGTTGTACTGCTCAATGAGTTGCAGCATCTTCTCTGGAGTCCACTTGTCCATGAGGACAATGGTGTGGCCCATGTGGATAGACGCACCACCAAAACGAGTTACGGCAGTGTGGTACAGCGGCGAGCCAATGATGTGCACGTTGTCGTCTTGCGGCTGAACGCCGAACAAGAACAAGATTCCGACCAAAGCGAGTGCGCCTTGTTCTGGGGTGACGCCGAGCAACTTGCGGTAGACGCCCTTTGGCTTACCAGTCGTGCCCGAGGTGTAGTTCATGACGTCGCCCAAGGTTCGGTCTTCGGGCAGCGTGGTTGGTTGGTTATTGCGAAGTCTGGTGTAGTCGTTAAAACCAATGATCTCGCCAACAGACAAGCAGGTGCTCGAAGCAATTTCTGCTTCTTCTGCAGCGATGAGGGCGGCGTCTTCGAACCGCTCGTGAGCAATGAAGACCTTGGCGCCAGAGTCACCAACGATGTAGCCAACCTCTGGTCCAACCAAGTGGTGATTGATCGGCACGAGGTACCAGCCCGCTTGCAAACAGGCCAAGTAAATCTCGAGGTATTCCACACTGTTTGGCAGCAAGGTGGCGACGACATCGCCTGGCTTCAGCCCAAAACCACGAAGCGCGTGGACGACTTGGTTGGCCCGGCCGAGCAAGGTTCCTGCCGTCAGCTCTTCTCCATCAGGCGTCACGAGTGCCAAGTGTTCTGGCTCTTGTTGCGCTAGTGCCCAAAATCCAAGATCGCCCATGGTGTCTCACTTTCTGTCAGCCTCGTGGGCTGAATTACCAACTTGCTAGAACAGGTTCTACCGCATCTGCGGAGACAGACTATTCTGACCCACGTTCGCACTCGTGAAGGAGAACAACCCATGGGGAACTTCCTCGAAGGCAAGGTCGTCGCAATTACCGGCGCCGGTAATGGAATTGGTCGGGCAATTGCACTTGCCGTTGCCGCTGAAGGTGGCAAGGTCGTTGTTGCTGACTATGGCGTCGGCATGGCCGGCGAAGACCCTTCGTCGGCGGTTGCCGATGCGGTCGTCGCAGAGATTATTGCTGGTGGCGGCGAAGCGATTGCGGTTGCTGATGACGTGTCCACCATGGAAGGTGGCAGCCATGTAGTCGAGGCTGCGGTTGCTCAGTGGGGTCGCATTGACGGCGTCGTGTGCGTGGCTGGCATTTTGCGTGAGCGCATGTTGTTCAACATGGCAGAAGACGAGTGGGATGCGGTCATTGCTGTCCACTTAAAGGGCCACTTCACCTTGTTCCGCAATGCTGCGGCTGTGATGCGCAAGCAAGAAGGCGGCGGAGCCCTCATTGGCTTTACCTCTGGAGCCTTTGCTGGCTCTGTTGCCCAAGCCAACTACGCCGCTGCCAAAGGTGGCATTGTCTCGCTCGTGCGTTCAGCGGCAGCTGGTCTGTATCGCTACAACATCACCTCGAATGCCATTGCCCCAGTTGCTCGCACTCGCATGTCGGCCAATGTGCCAATGGATCTCGCCGAAATGGGCGACCCAGAAGACATTGCGCCAATGGTCGTGTACTTGTTGTCAGACAAGGCCAAGCACATCACTGGCCAGGTGTACACCGTCGTCGACAAGCGCATCTCGGTGTGGAACCAGCCGGTTGAAGTTCGCTCAATGTTCGCCGAAGAACGTTGGACGCCAGAAGAGATTGCCGCACGGATCGATGGTGAAGTTGGCGTTGAGCGCCTCGGCATCATTGACAAGCTTGAGGAATACCGTTTGGCCGCAGCGGCCAAGGAGAAGCCAAACGCTTAGTTCGTTTCAGCATCCTCATGGAGTAGCGCAACGCGTGCGCGGTTCCAGCGTCGTCTTGTAAAAAAGGCCAAGATCACGCCGCCAACAATGAGGAAACATCCTGCCGTAATTACGAGGGCGGAGCCAATATTGGCTCCGCCTTCGAGCAGGTAATACTCATCCACACTCCGGCTTATTCCCCATAGCACCATGGAAAGTGCCGTTACCGCACCTGCGGGGTGGGTGCCAGTTCGCTGGGCGAGATCGCTTTTTTTGAGGCGACGTTCAAGGACAATCGCGACACCAAAGGCCAGCGCGTCTTCGGCTGCTTGGATGAGTGGAACGGGAACTCGGCCACCTACTTGTCCGGCGTAGTGCATGGCAAACCATGCGGTGGAAGGGTGGCCACCCCCGGCAATCATGAGCTGTGGTCCAAGGACTCGTCCGACCGCCCAAGAAGCGAGCAGTACAGGGACGACGAGGTCGAGGCCTCGAAGCGTCGAAAGTTCCGGACAGGCTTTTCTGGCGGAGAGGAGACCGAAAGGAACCGCAATCAGCAGCCCGCCAAAGCTGGAGAGCCCTCCATGCCAAATGGAGAAGATCTCACCGAGATGATCTCGGTAGTAGTCGACATTGGCCAGAACATGCATGGCGCGAGCACCAATGAGTGCAGCAAGAACGATTTTGATGACGAAGGTCGTCACCCAGTCAGTTGGAAGCTGCGCTTGGTCGAGCCGTTTCGTGAAGTAGTGGGCAGCGAAGGCAAACGTGAGGGCAAGGCCAATGCCAGAGGTGTGAACCGACAGCGGTCCTAGGTGAATGATGACTGGAATTGGCTCCATGGAAAGGAGGTCTCAGTCGAAAAGGCGCTAGATACGACGTGCGCCAGCGAAGTCGTAGCCAAAGCGAACTGGGGAGTTCCACACCACGGCACCGGTGTGTGGCGCTTCGACCATCATGCCGCCTCCCAAGTAGATCGAGACGTGCTCACTGCCGCCTGGTCCATAAAAGAGCAAGTCGCCGGGCTGAAGGTTGCTCACAGGCACTGGGGTGCCGATCGCATATTGCGCACCGGAATAATGCGGCATGGAAATCCCAACGGCGCTGAATGCCAACACAATGAGCCCTGAGCAGTCCATGCCGTTCGGCGAAACGCCACCCCAGACATAAGGAACACCAAGGTAGGCCTCAGCCGCGGAGGCAACCGAGCTGCCATGGCCCGAAGATGGTGGGGGAATGATGGGGGTCTGGTTGGAGCCGCCGTAGCCACCAGAGCCACTTCCCGCATTTTCCAACTGACGTCGGGCAGCGGCCGCGGCTGCTGCTGCTTGCGCTGCTTGTTCGGCAGCGAGCGCAGCGGCGAGTTGACCTTTGACACCAGCGAGTTGTGCGCTGAGATCGGCGGAGAGTTGGTTGGCTTGGCTGCGAGCTGCGTTTGCTGCACTCATCTTCGCCGAGGCTTGGGCGCGCTGAGCAGCAAGCGTTGACTGACGAACGTTCAATTGATCAACGGCCGTCGTGAACCCAGCGACTGCATCAGCCACGTTGTTTGCCGCAACTTGGTGGTACACCGATGCGGCAACAGCGGAGTTATCGGCCGAGGTGAACAAACTCGCACTGGCGCCGTTTGCTCCGTTGTTGACGTAGGCATTGATGGCCGCTTTTTGCAGTAAAAGCTGGTTCGCAGTTACGGCTTGACGGTCACTTGCGATTTGCTTCTCGGTTTGGGCAATTTGGGCATCGAGTTGCTGCTTTTCATACAGCGCACCGTTATAGGCCTCGGCGAGGGCCGAGATCTTTGCGTTTGCAGAAGCCACTTGGGCGGCGAGTTGCTGGGCTTGTGCTTGCAGGCTGCCAACCGGAGACGCACTTGCGGGCTGAGAACTGAACCCACTTGCGACAACGGTCGAGGCAACGAGAAGCGGAGCAATGCCAAGCCGGATGGCCCGGAGGAGGTGTTGTTGTGTTCTCGTCAAGATCTTCGACGTTGAAATCTTTGGAGTCAACATGGTCCTTTAGTCTCTCACACGAGGCACAAATCCGAGGAAATTTGCCTGAGTGTTGCATGAATCACCAGTTCGGCTCGAGCATTTGCCCGATTCCGACAACGCAGAACCTGTCGGAGAGATTCGCCTCAGGAATCGCTCTCGCAGGGCTTTACGGCCTAAGCGCCGAGTTGCTCCAGCATGCGTCGGGCAATCACCTTGATGCACAGTGTTTCATCGGCACCTTCAAAGATGGAGAGCACTCGGGCATCGACGAAGTAGCGGCTCACGGCGTATTCTTCGGCATAGCCCATGCCACCGTGAATTTGCATGGCCTCACGGGTAACCCACTCGGCTGCTTTGCAGACATAGGCCTTGGCCATTGAGGCTTCAAGGGTTCCTTCACCTTTGGCCATGAGCTTTGCCACTTCGTAGGAGTACTGGCGACAGGCCTGAATGATGGCGGTCATGCGACCGAGCTTCACTTGCGTCAACTGATACTCAAGGATTGACGAACCAAACACCTTGCGGTTTTCGGCGTAGTCATAGGCGGCTTCATAGGCAGCCTGCATGAGGCCAACGGCACGAGCGGCCGTTTGGATTCGACCATTTTCAAAGCCGGCCATCTGTGAGTAAAAGCCCTTGCCGACGCCCTCTTCGCCGCCAATGACGTGTTCGTCGGCAACAAACCAATTCTCAAAGCTGAGTTCATACGAGTGCATGCCTCGATAGCCAATGGTGTCGATTGGTCGACCCTCGATCTTGCCGTTGTCGTCGCTTCGCCCTTCGGCTGCAGCGTCTTGGGTCAAGACAAAGCCATGGCTGTCGGTGATTGGCTTTGGTACGAGGAATTGCGTGAGACCACGGTGACCCTTGCTGCGGTCAGAATCGGTGCGAGCAAGGAGCAGCAACACGGTGGCGCGCGCAGCAAAGGTGCACCAGGTCTTCGTTCCGGTGATCAGCCAGCCACCAGTGGTCCGAGTGGCCATGGTGGAAACTCCAGCGACATCTGAACCGAAGTCAGGCTCAGTGACGGCAATGGCGGCCATTTCCTCAGTAGTCGACAACTTTGGAAGCCAGTACTGACGCTGTTCTTCGGTGCCACCGGCCATCAGCGAGCGGCAGATGATCTCGGGTCGGGTAATCATGGCGCCACCAATTGCGAGCGATCCCCAAGTCAATTCTTCGGTGGCCACACACATGCCCATGTAGTCCGACTCGCCACCAGTGGCGAAACCTTCGTACTCTTCGGGAACCGAAAGTCCAAAGCCGCCAAGCTCAGCCAAACCGGCAATGAGGGCTTCAGGAACGTCTGCATTGGTGCGGTGCACGTGTTCGGCGTGTGGGCGAATCTGCTCTTCAGCGAAACGGTGGAACGTCTCACCCACGAGTTCGAAGTCGGCGTCGAGGTGACGAGGCCCCTGCTCTTTTGCGAGCGATGCCAAGAAGTTCGGGTCGCGATAGGTCGATAAGAATCCAGCAACTGGTGCCGACCAGTTGGGCTCTGCGCCAAAGAGCGCCTCGCGGCCCACCAACTTTGCGCCAAGTTCAGCCACGGCGTCGGCAATAAATGCAGCAGCCAACTTCGCTTCAGCTGGGCCCTTTGCGCCGTAGTCGAGCATCGACTTCGCCGTTGCCAGCGCAGAAGCTCCGTGGGAGAGGTCGTAGGCAACGACTTGGTGGATGTCTGCACCACCTGCGGCCTTCAGGGTCACAAACCCCGTGTCAACGACGCTTTGGGCAAGAGCAATGGCTTGAGCAGCAGTGGTGAGATCGACGGATTCAGTCATGGACTGAATCTATCGGCTCGACTTCTTTGCCACGACGGTCACGAGCGGCGGAAGGACAATGGAATCATCACCGGGGTGGACTCCGGTCAATTCTTCGAGGTATTTCGCTACGGGCCCATCGCCGGAACCAGCCGGAGCTTCTGCCCAGGCATCAATGACCTCTAGGCCGGCTTCTCGGACGAGGGCTGGCAAAAACGCACCAATATCAGGGTGACGAGCATCTGGGTAGGAGAACGGCTCGCCGTTGATGCGCCCAGCTGACGTAATGGGCTCTTGCACGACGAGCGACCCACCAGGCTTGAGTGCTGCGGCCATTTTCTTCAACACTCGAGTTGGGTCAACGACATGCAGGAGAAGAAATCGACAAAACGCAAGGTCGACCGCCATGGGGAGTGAAAGTTCTTCTCCAGCTTGGGTAATAGCGAACACTTGAGCAAATTTTGCTGCTTGGCTCGCGACTTCATCTCTTGAGGCCGGGTCATTGTCGACCGCAAAGATTCGCCCAGTTGCACCAACGACTTCAGCCAAGGCAATGGAAACTTCACCACCACCAGCACCAACATCGACACAGGTCCAGCCTTCACCGAGTTCAATGCGGTCAAGAGCAGTCGCAAGCGGGCGACGGTACACATCATCACGAAGGCCACGAAATCCGCTCACGAGTTCAGTCTGCCATGAGGGACTGCCGCGCCCGATACCGTTGGGGTATGGATATCACCATGTTGCTTTGCGATAGTGCCCTTGTGTCTGAGGGAAAGCTCTTCATTTTGGGTGGCGGCTGGTCGCTCACTGGACCTGACCCTGCACCATCGGCGATTGCGCTCAAGATGGCCATTCCTTACAGCGCAGATGCCCGCTTCTACCACTGGGAAATTTTCTTGGAAGATGCTGACGGCAAGCCAGTGATTTTGAACTCCGCCGAAGGGCTTCGACCCGTTGAAGTTATGGGCGACATTGAACTTGCAGAGAATCCCGAAGGCGCTAACGGTGTGCCAGTTGACGTGTGCTTGGCGGTCAATGTCCCACCACTTCCCCTTGAGCCCGACTCACGCTTTGTGTGGCGCTTGACCGTCAACGGTGAGCCATTGCCAGGCGGTATCTTGCCCTTCGCTACCCGCCCTGCTGTTGCCAACTGAACGAGGAGTTCGCATGTCTACCCTTGACCGCCCTTTCGGCCGGAGTTTTGAAGACTTTGAAATCGGCGATGTGTATCGCCACTGGCCCGGTAAAACCATCACCGAGGCTGATGATCACCTGTTTTGCATGATCACGATGAATCACCACCCCCTGCACACCAATGCGTGGTTTGCCGAACAAGACACGCCCCAGGGTAAAAATGTTGTCGTTGGCAACCTCGTGTACTCACTCGTACTTGGCATGAGTGTTCCTGATGTGTCGGGTTCGGCCATTGCGAACTTGGAAATTGAGACCTTGCAGCACAAGAACCCCACCTTCCATGGCGACACGATCTACGCGGTGACTGAAGTGACCGACAAAGTTGCGTCAAACTCAAAACCAGACCGTGGCGTCGTGACCGTAGAGACCCGTGGCTACAACCAGCATGGTGTCGAAGTGTGCTTCTTCCGTCGCAAAGTCTTGGTGTGGCGTCGTGAGTTCGCCCCAGCGCGCCGTTTCCCTTACGACGCCTGAGCTTCCTCGCAAAGCGGTGCTCCAAGCAGTTGGGCGCACCATTGACGAGTGGGGAAGTAGGAACCTACGAGCACTGCCGTGGCGCGACACGCGTGACCCTTGGCACATCCTCGTCGCCGAAGTAGCCCTCCAGCAGACCCAAGCGCCGCGAGTTGCGGAGCGATACGCCTCGCTCACGAGTGCACTGTCTTCGCCAACAGCAACGGTTGAGCTCGGCAAAGGTGGCGTGATTGCGCTGTGGTCGGGACTTGGCTATAACGCTCGAGCCGTGCGCCTGCACGCCGCAGCCGAAGCCATTGTCGAGCGATTTAGTGGCGTCGTTCCCTCATCAAATGACGATTTGCGGTCGCTTCCTGGAATCGGCCCCTATACGGCGGCAGCCATTGAGGCGTTTGCCTTTGAGCGAGATGTTGCGGTCTATGACACCAATGTTGCTCGAGTGATGGCTCGAGCAGTGCTTGGCGCACCAACGACCGCAACTCATGGTTGGCAGGTGGTTTCTGCCATGGTGCCCGCAGGGTCTGGGTGGTCGTTCAACCAGGCCATCATTGACGTTGGGGCAACGCTTTGCACCGCAAGAAATCCACAATGTGACGCCTGTCCGCTTCGACGACGGTGTGCCTGGAAGCGGTCAGGAGCCCTCATTGACCCGGCACTGTCAACTGCGGGAACCTCACGCCCACAAGGTCGCTTTGAGGGTTCGGCTCGTCAAGCGCGAGGGCGAGTCGTCGAACGACTTCGCCAAGGGTCTGCGACCTTTCGCCAGCTTCACGACGTGACGGGCTGGGAGGACGAAGCCAAGGTACGAGCCATTGTCGTGGCCTTGATTGATGAGGGCCTCATTACTCGCCATGCGGCGAACTACTCCCTCGGCTAACGCCTCAGTGCTCGTCGAAGAAGTCGCAAATCAGTTTGTTGACCCGTGCCGGTTGTTGCAGTTGCAAGAAGTGACCTGCATCGTCAATGACTTCAAAGCGTGAACCAGGTGCCAAGTGTGCCAAAGGATCGGTCACGATTGATAGGGCAAAGCAGCCGTCATCTCGACCATGCAGGTAAAGCGTAGGGATGGTCGTTGCAGCAGCGGAGGCTGCTTGGGCATCGGCTAAGTCCACGTCCTGATAGGCCGGGTCGAACATCGCTCGGTAATACGACAGTGCCGCCAAGGTGTGGTCATCGCCGGCGAGCGCGGCTTTGATGTGCACAAGGTCATCACTCGCGTCGTAGCCCGGGCTCCAGTCGGCCCAAAGCCGTTCAATGAAGGCAAAGTCGTTCATCGGAACAACCATCTCCGACAAGGGGTTCTGGAAGAAGAACATGTACCAACTGCGCTTCAGTTGATCGACATCAAAAAATGCCGACGCCACCGAGGCAAGAGGGGGCACGTTGGCCGTCACTGCTCGTCGCCAACGGTCGGGCTCTAAATTGACCGCGGTGTAGGTCGTCATTGCACCCCAGTCATGGCCAACAATGACGGCGTCATCGCCACCACCGAGGGCTGCATGGAGTGCATTGGCATCGAGGCCCAATTGGCCCAACTGATAGCGCTTGTTGGCTGGTACCGCTGTTGGGGCGTAGCCACGCTGTGCGGGAGCAACTGCGTGATAGCCCCGAGCCGCTAACTCTGGCATCAAGTGCCGCCAGGTATACGGGCTGTCAGGAAAGCCGTGGAACAACAAGGCGAGTGGCCCGTCCTTCGGTCCGGCCTCAAGATAGGCAAATTGCACGTCATTGGCTTCGATGTACTGGTAGTCCACAGCACAAACCTAACCGTCGACGTCACTAGGGTGGAGACGTGGCTGACCAACGAGACTCCGCAGGACCTGAGGCAATTGATTCGGCGCACTATCGAAGCGTCCTTGGGCACTTTGCCACCGGCATCACCATTGTGACTGCGATGGGTAACGACGGCCCAGTCGGATTTACCTGCCAGTCCTTTAGTGCGCTGTCGCTCGAGCCACCACTCATTTGGATTGCACCAGCAACCTCTTCTTCAACGTGGCCACTCATTGCCGAGGTCGGTTCCTTCACCGTCAATGTGTTGGGGGCAGAACAAGAACCACTCGCTCGAGCGTTTGCGAAGTCTGGCGCCGACAAATTTGCCGGAGTGGGGTATGACCTTGGGGTCTCCGGCGCACCACGACTTCATGGCACCTTGGCCCAGATTGACTGCACCTTGAGCTCGGCAATTGCAGCAGGCGATCATTTTTCGGTGGTTGGCGCGGTGGTTGGTCTTGCGAGTGCTCATGGAGCGCCGCTTTTATATTTTCGCGGTGGATTCGGCGAGTTTTCTTACTAGCGAACTCAGCGCGGTACCGTAGTAAGGCTGGCGAACGAGGGTTCGCTCGACTTTTGCTATGACTGCACTCCTTCTCCTTTTAGCCATTGTGGTGCTTGTCGCACTCGCCGCGTGGATACGACAGCGCCGTCACAGCGCAGAGCTGTCCTCAATCAGTGACTACCGCCACGCCCTGTCAACACTGGCAGCCATGCAGCACACAACGGCAGAGCATCACTTGCGAGTCTTTGGTGAAGGAGAAGCAGCGCCAGCGCATGAAGCCGGTGTTGCCCGGCCGAGACTCGAGTCGGAATTTGACGGTGGCCATGTGGAGCTCGATGCTGATGGCCAACCGATTTATGTCTTTGATGAAGTGCGCCCACCGCAGGTGTCCATGCTCCAACAAAGCGACCGTCGTCGAGAGAACGACTGGGCCATTAACCACATGAGCGGAGGATTCGGTCGACGTCGGCCCGTTGGCCTGTTCATTGCCGGAGCCGCAATTGCGCTCTTTGTCATTGTCGGCGCCATCTTCGAAAATCGTCAACCCTCGCAAACACCGGTAACCATTGCCACGACGACAACGTCAACCACGTCAACGACGCTTCCGCCGGCGTCACCTCCAATAAGCCAAGGTCCAGGCGTTGCCACCTATGCAACGGTTGGCACCGACTACACCGTGACCGTGACGCCTGCGCTGAATTGTTGGGTGCAAGTTGAAGGCCTTGTTTCAAAGACCACGCCATATGCAGAAACGGTTGGTGGAGGGGTAAAAAAGGTGCTGACACTCAACGAACCGGTCACCGTGTCACTTGGTTCGCTCGCCGGCACCCTTGTTCTGCTCGATGGAGTTCCACTGCAACTGCCCGTGGCTGGATCACCGACCGTCCTCACCTTTGAGAGCCCTCAGCAGGTGACAACCACGACGACGTCAACCACCCTTCCTGACAATGTGTTGAGCACCCAGGTGCTTCCCTAATTGCAGCCAAGCGTGGTGAGGATGAACGTTGCCACCTTGGCTTCATCTCGCCAGCTTTCATAACGCCCAGACGGTCCACCGTGGCCCGCACCGAGATCGGTGTGAAACACCACGTTGGTCTGTGGGCTGAGGTGGCGAATCTTGGCCACCCATTTGGCCGGTTCGAAATAGCCAACTCGTGAGTCATTCAAGCCTGCGGTGACGTAGAGATCCGGGTAGCAAATGGCGTTGCCGCGCGCATCGACACCGGTCACATTGTCATAAGGGCTGTAGGCGAGCATTGCGCGAAAGACCTCTGGGTCCGCAGATGGATTGCCCCATTCTTCGTATTCGCCAACGGTCAGTGGCAGCGAGGCATCGAGCATGGTCGTGAGGCAATCCACAAAGGGCACCTCGGCCACAATGCCAGCAAAAGTTGTTGGCTCGAAGTTCATCGACGCGCCAACGAGGAGGCCGCCCGCTGATCCACCTCGAGCGATAAGGCGATCAGGGTCTGACCAGCCACCCTCAACAAGCGCATGTGCGCAGGCGAGAAAGTCGGTAAACGAGTTCACCTTGTTGAGGAATTTTCCGTCTTCGTACCATGCTCGGCCGAGTTCGCCGCCGCCACGGACATGAGCCAACGCAAAGATCACACCACGGTTGAGAAGTGACAAGCGAAACGGTGAAAAGGTTGGGTCCTCGCAGGACTCGTAGGACCCGTAGCCATACAACACCGTTGGTGCTGGACCATTCGAGCGACCCGCAAGGTCCTTCCGCCAGACCAAGCTCATGGGCACCAGCGTGCCATCGAGCGCAGTCGCGGAAATCTTGGCAGTGGCGTACAACGAGCGGTCGAATCCTCCTAGTACTTCCTGTTGTTTGAGTACCGAGAGTGATCTCGTGGAGATGTCAAGGGCCACTACTGCACTTGGCTCCACCATTGAGGTTTGACCAAAACGGAGCGTGGTTGTTCCAAATTCTGGGTTTTCGCCAACCCAGGTCGTCGATGGTGCATCAATGGCGTCAATCAGCCAACTTTTGGCAAAGTCCTCTGGCGAGGGAACTCCGCCCTCGAGCTCAATGATGCGAACTCGCTGTGCCCCCTCTAAGCGCTCGGTGACCGCCAAGAACCCAGAAAAGCTGTCGAGGTCGTCAAGGCGCGTTCCTGGGCGATGCGCAATGAGTTCAACCGGTTCTCCTCCTTCGCGCGCTCGCATGACGAGGCGAAAGTCGGCACCTTGATCATTGGTGAGGATCAACAGGCGGTCCGTGCCGTCGCTTCCACGATGGTGATCAACGGCATATTCGCGACCCTTGCAACGTGGCTCAACTAACACTGGGGCTTCGGTTGGCTTGGCCGGGTCAAGCAGCCAGCATTCCGATGAGGTCTTTGACCCTAAGTGAATGACGATGGCTCGGCGGTCCCGGCTGGTGCCGAGAGAAAGTGAGAAGCGCTCGTCATCTTCTTGCAAGATGAGTTCGTCACCTACTGCGGTATCGCCGACCTTGTGACGCCAGACCTGGTGGGGTCGCATTGCTTCATCGACACGGGTGTAGAAGACGAACGACGCATCATCGCTCCAGGCGAAGCCGTAGTAGGTGTCGGCAATCGTGGCCCCGAGCACTTCACCGGTCGCAATTTGGCGAAAGCGCAATACGTAGCGCTCATCGCCTTCAGTATCGGTGGCAAAGGCCAACAACTCGTGATCGGGGCTAACCGCCAAGTTGCCGGCCGAAAAGAAGTCGTGGCCAGCTGCCTCAAGGTTTTCATCGAACACCACTTCTTCGCCGGCATTGTCGTGAAGATTTGGTGGACCTTCACTTCCTTTCGCGAGCCGGCGGGCGAAGATCGGATACGACAGACCCTCAACCGTGCGCACGTAATACCAGTACGTTCCTCGGCGAACGGGCACGGAGAGGTCGCTTTGCACAATCCGAGTCAAATATTCGTTGTAGATGGTCTCGGTGAGCTCGCCGTGTTGTGCGAGTTGCTCATCGAAAAAGGCGTTCTCGGCTGAAAGATGAGCGAGGACTTCCTCGTTGTCTTTTTCACCCATCCAGTAGTAGGGATCAATTCGGGTTACCCCGTGGTTGGAAAGTTCAAACGGCGCGCGGCGGGCAAGTGGTGGAGTTGGCACGCAGTTAGCCTGCCAGAGCATTGTTCTTCTTCGTGCATTGTTGTTTTCGCCGCTTGGTCACCAAGGGGAGTTGCTACTATGGCCATTGGAGAAACCCTCTTCCCCGGAGTATCCGGTGATATGTAGTGACGGAGACCACGATGGCGATCGACGACCTCGACCTCGGCAAATACCAGCTTGGGTGGTCAGACGAAGAAGACTACGTGTTCAAGCCGCGCAAGGGCTTATCTGAAGAAATCGTTCGGGAAATGTCGGCGATGAAGAAAGAGCCGCAGTGGATGCTCGATTTTCGCCTTGGTGCGCTCAAGCGCTTTCAGCGCAAGCCCATGCTCGAATGGTTTGCCGCCAAGATGCCGGATCTCGATTTTGACGACATCTACTACTACATCAAGCCAACCGGCGGGCAAGTCGACGACTGGAATGATCTGCCCGATGCGATCAAGAACACCTATGAGCGTCTAGGCATTCCTGAAGCTGAGCGGAAGTACTTGGCCGGCGTTACCGCTCAATATGAATCAGAAGTGGTCTTTCACCGCAACCGCGAAGACTTAGAGCGTCTTGGCGTGCTGTTCTGCGACATGGACACTGCCATTCGTGAGTACCCAGAACTTGTTCGCAAGTGGTTCGGCACGATTATTCCGCCGAACGACAACAAATTTGCCGCCCTCAACTCAGCGGTCTGGTCGGGTGGATCCTTTATCTATGTGCCACCAGGGGTCAAGGTCGATCAGCCCCTCCAAGCATATTTTCGCATCAATGCCGAGAACATGGGCCAGTTCGAGCGAACGCTCATCATCGCCGATGAAGGCTCCCAAGTGCACTACGTCGAAGGCTGCTCGGCTCCGGTCTACTCAACCGACTCGTTGCACTCCGCCGTGGTGGAGCTCGTTGCGCTTCCCGGCAGCCGCATCACCTACACGACCATTCAAAATTGGTCGAACAACGTCTACAACTTGGTCACCAAGCGTGCTCGAGCAGAAGCCGAGGCCCACGTTGAGTGGATTGACGGCAACATTGGTTCACGCCTCACCATGAAGTACCCAAGTGTGTACCTCATGGGACCAAAGGCCTCAGGTGAAGTGCTGTCGGTCGCCTATGCCGGCCCTGGTCAACAACAAGACGCCGGCGCCAAAATGGTGCACGCTGCGCCAGAGACCACCTCAACAATCGTCAGCAAGTCGATTAGCAAAGACGGCGGTAACACCACGTACCGTGGCCTTGTTCACGTGAATGAAGGCGCCAAAGGGGCAAAGTCGTTTGTGCGCTGCGATGCACTCTTGCTCGACGACCGGTCCATCTCGGAGACCAAGCCCTACATGGAAGTGCTGGAGCGAGATGCTCGGATTGGCCACGAAGCCACCGTGTCAAAAATTGGTGATGACCAACTCTTCTATCTCATGAGCCGAGGACTTTCTGAAGCACAGGCCATGGGCATGATCGTCAATGGCTTCATTGAACCAATTACTCGCACACTGCCAATGGAATACGCGGTGGAGTGGAGCCGTCTCATTGAACTCCAAATGGAAGGTTCAATCGGCTAACACACGACTTAGACGGGGAGACCCGTTTCAAGTTGTTCAGCTCGAAACACGGTGGTCGTAGCTTCGACTCGACCAACCGCAACTGCTTCGATGATGGCGACAACGGCCAGCAAGGGAATCGCTTCGACGTAGTGCACGAAGGGAATTTTCCACGCCGCAACACCAACAACGCCGTAGGCGAGTGCGCCGAGCAATCGAACGCGAAGAAGCGCACCGATTGGTCGCCGTCTGGTGCAAAGGTCAAGGCCGGCGAAGGCGATGAGCAAGATCACAAACGGCGCGGTCAGTAACAAGATTTCATCGTCGGGAATCGTGTCGGACAAGTCGTTGACGACCACCTTGGTAATGCCTGCCGCGGTTGAGGCAATGGCAATTTGCGCAACAAGATGCAAGCCCGTCCAAAGACCAAGTCGTCGTTGATTGAGTCCCGCGGAGGGAAAGTCGCCGAAGTAGCTCGAAAAGATGGCAAGAACTAGGAAGAAGTCGACCACCATTGACACAAGGTCCACGGAGCCAAGTGAGGCATGACTCACGGTGATCGCGACTTTGATGAAGGTCTCACCACACACAATCAGCGTGAACGCAGCCATGCGCTCAACGAGGTGCTCTTCGTGCACCGCGGAGAATGGCTCGAGTGCCTTGAGTCGCCGCATAGACGCTGTCACGAGCAGGGCCATCACCACCGCGCCGATTACGAGGCGACCAACTTCTGGTGCGAAGCATGCAGCAAGGAAGCCCACTGCACCAAGGACGTTGGATTTGGCCATTGAGGCGCCATAGGCGGCTTCTTGAGCATCTCGTGCCCGCGACGCTCGCCAACCAATGATTGCAACGGTGAAGAGCAAGAGCGCATATTCACCAACGATGTAGGTGGATTCTTTGGCAACGGTGAGACGGGCCTCCATGGCCATCAGCACAATGATGACCATCTGAGCGAGCAAGAGCAACCGGTGGGCGAAGTCAACTAAGTGGAACTGGTTCGCCGCCACCGTGGTCTCAAACCAAATCCACCAGGCGAGTGAGAATACCGAGACAATCCACAAAACGCCGCCGCCATGTTCGTGCATTGCCGCCGAGGTGAACAGCAAAATTGCGGCAACAAAGACAAGGTCATAGAACACTTCCAACCACTTGGCCATAGAAGCAATGGCAAGCGGTGAGTGATGGTCATGATGACGTCGTGCTCGCGTAGGCATTCGAAAACTGACTCGTGATCTCTAGGGACGCCCCACTGTAGACCTCAAGTATTTGCCCCTCTGTTCTTGTCGGCATCGACTCTCTAGAATTGCTTCGTGGGAATGAACGAGCAGTGCAAGCACTTCCAGTCGAGAACCTATGACAACGGCGAAGCCGCTCGGTATTGTTCGCTCGATTTGGCTCCAGAAGCCCCATGGCGTTGCCCGCCTGGCTGCGCGTCGTTTGCGCCGCGCTTTGCTGATGTTGGCTGGAGTCATGGCAGCTTGATTCCAACGCCGGTAACGCCACCACCAGAAGCAGAACCTGGCTCGATTGGCGCTCTCCTTGATGCGGCTGAAGACATCGTTGCTGATGCCACCAAGGCATTGGTCGAAGAACGAGCAAAGGCAGAAGCGCCAAAATCTTGGCGTCGGTTCTTTCGGCGCAGTTGACGCCTTAGTTGCCAGTAAAAGTTGGTGGCCGCTTCTCCATGAACGCGGTCATTGCCTCAACAAGATCCTGGGACTGCAGTGCACCGGCGTTCCACACTGCGACGTAGTCAAGTCCTTGGGCGACGGTCATGTCGTCACCAGCGGCCAATACCGCTTTCGTGCCGGCAACAACGAGTGGGGAGTTTGCGGCGATCTCTTCTGCCAGCGCGTACGCCAGTGCACGTGCTTGTTCTTTGGTGTCGCCAACTTCATTGATGAGGCCAATTGCCTCGGCTCGAGCGGCAGAAATATCCTTGCCACTCAACGCAAGTTCGGAGACGTGGCCGGCGCCAATGAGCCGGGGTAGTCGCTGCAAGCTTCCAAGGTCCGCCACGATGGCCACCTTTGCTTCTCGCACAGAGAAGATGGCATCAGTCGAGGCGTAACGAACATCACAAGCAGCAATCAGGTCAACACCACCACCAATGCAGTAGCCGTGCACGGCAGCAATGAATGGTTTTGGGCTCTCTGCAATGGCGGTGATGGACTGCTGCCATGGCTTGAGTGAGGCCAAAAATCTCATGGCTTTTGTTGCCTGTGAGGACTTTCCCTCGCCACTTCCTCCACCCATGGTGAGGGCGACGGCCTTCAAATCAAGGCCTACGGAAAAGTGCGGGCCGGCAGCGTCGACGACGACTGCTCGCACCTCTGGATCTGCGTTAATCGCGGCGACTGCGGTGGCGAGATCGGCGAAGAACTCCTCACCCATGGCATTTCTTGCCTCAGGGCGATCAAGGGTCAAGGTGGCGACGTGGTTCTTCAACGTCAAGGAAAGAACGGAGGAGTGAAAACTCGAAATGGAGGTCATCGCTTTAGCCTATTGAGTGTCGACAGCAATGTTTGCGAACGGCAGTGGATTCGCTGCTGACCGCTACGCTCTTGTTGTTCACCAATTGCCAAAATTCTTGCGAGAGGCTGTTTTCTGTTGAGTTTGACCACGCCGCAACCACTTCAGTCTGGTCCTGCGTGGTTGCAGGAGTTGCGCCAGCGCGCCGCCACGCAAGTCGAAACGCTGCCTATGCCTTCGGCCACCGAAGAACTTTGGCGCTATTCGCCGATTAATGATTTGGACCTTGGCCATTTTCACGCCGTGGTCGCTCCTGCACGAGGAACAGCAACCGAAGCGCTGCTCGCACAGCTTGAGGCCACGCCAGCATGTGTGATTTCACTCATTGACGGACACGTCGTTGGCGTTGATGTTTCGAACTTGTCTGCTCAAGTCACCGTGACCACGCAAGTCACCGACTCAACCGTGGTGACGCCACTTGCCTCGGCTGCGCCAAGTCGCCTCGATGCACTGCACGATCTTTACTCCCCGCAACCAATCGTCATCGACATTTCTCCCCATGCCAATGTGGAGGGTCCAATTGTCATTGTTTCTGAGTTGGTTGAACACAAAGGCCTGACGACGCCATGGGTGCATGTTCGACTTGGTGTCGGCGCGCAAGCTGAAGTGGCCGAACTCGTGATTGGCGGTGGCGACACGCTCACGCTGTCAACGACAGAGTTGACGGTTGCGGACGGTGCGCATCTCCGTCATGTTGCCGTGCAACTTGCCGATAGCTCAGCGTGGCACTTGGCGCATCAATTGGCGACCGTTGGTCGTGACGCCACCCTCGAGAGTTTCTCCGTTGGCCTTGGTGCGGCCTATGACCGCGTCCACACCGAAGTCACCATCACATCACCTGGTGGGACGTCTCGGCTTCGTTCGCTCTATCTTGGAACTGACCACCAAGTTCACGACGTGCGTACGGTGCAAGACCACGCTGCGCCGCACACCAATTCAGACCTGTTGTGCAAAGGTGCGGTCGCTGACTCGTCGACCTCGGTGTTCACGGGAACCATTGCGGTGCGCAATGGAGCGGTTCGTTCCGATGCCGTGCAAAACAATCACAATCTTGTCCTTGGCGAGCATGCAAGTGCCGAGTCAGTTCCCAACCTCGACATCCATGAAAACGACGTGCGTTGTGCGCATGGTTCAACCGTTGGTCCCGTCGATGAAGAACAGCGCTACTACTTGGAGTCGCGTGGCATTGCCCCACACGTTGCCGAGCGTCTGCTCGTCTCGGGCTTCTTCGATGATGCCCTTGATGCCTTGCCGGTGAAAAGCGTGGCGAACTTGGTTCGAGCAACCCTAAAGTCCAAGTTGTCCAAGGCACTGAACGTGGAGTTGTCCAATGGGTGAGCACACGCTTTGTGCCCTCGTCGACCTTGCCCCCGGTACTGCGCAGCGTTTTGACGTTGGCGGACACCGCATTGCGCTCGCTCGAGTGAATGACACGGTCTACGCGATTGGCGACCGATGCAGCCACGAAGATTTCTCGTTGTCCCTCGGTGAAGTCGACGTTGACAATTGCGAAATCGAATGCGCCCGACATGGGGCAAGTTTTGACTTAACGACTGGGGCGGCAATGACCTTTCCTGCAACGGAAAAAGTAGCGAGTTATCCCGTTGTCATTGTCGGCGGCGCAGTCGTGGTGACACTCCCATGAGCCGCTTAGTCGTCAATGATCTCCATGCTGAAGTTGCTGGACGCGAAATTCTGCACGGCATTTCCTTTGCCGTGGCACCAGGTGAGATTCATGCCTTTATGGGGCCCAATGGTGCGGGAAAGTCAACCCTTGCCCACGCGATCATGGGTCGACCAGGCACCACCATCACCAAAGGCTCCATCACCCTCGATGGTGTCGATCTGACAAACCTTCCTGCCTTTGCTCGAGCCCAAGCCGGATTGTTCCTTGGCCTCCAACACCCCCTTGAAGTCCCTGGCGTTCGCCTGCTTGATGCCCTCGTCGCCGCTCTTCCCGACGGAGATCCTTCAGCGATTGAAGAGCAGTTGGAAACTGCGGCGAAGTCGATTGGACTGAACCCTCAGCTCCTCACTCGGGCGCTCAACGTGGGACTTTCTGGTGGTGAGCGCAAACGAAGTGAAATCGTGCAACTCGAAGTGCTTCGTAGTCCTGTGGCATTGCTCGATGAAATTGACTCGGGGCTTGACGTTGATGCCTTGAGCGCCATTGGCAAGCACTTGAGCGCAGCGGTTGCTGACCCAACTTGGCAACTGTCGATTGTGGCTATTACGCACTTTCGACGTTTGCTTGACGTCCTCACCCCTGACCGAATTCACGTGCTCGTTGACGGACGACTCGTCGATGAAGGTGGCCCAGAGCTTGTCGCGGTGCTCGAAGCTGATGGTTACGCCCGCTACCGCACGCCGCAAGACGACCCCTTCGCGCTGTAAGGGCGCAAGTGCCCGCGTTAGTTCGACGAGGCCTGTGCCGTTACGTGGAGATGGTGCATGTGATGCCAAAACGCCGGCGGGGGACTGGTATCGGTGGTGGCGCGAAGCCAAAGAAGACCAGAGGGACCTAAGTCATTTTTCAAACGGTCAACCTCGCGCTTGAGTAACGCCACTCGGTTGGCGTCATGGC
Organism: Acidimicrobiaceae bacterium; assembly: GCA_947447225.1. Taxonomy (GTDB): domain Bacteria; phylum Actinomycetota; class Acidimicrobiia; order Acidimicrobiales; family RAAP-2; genus CAIQEU01. The sequence continues at coordinate 71,024 of CANFJV010000001.1, read as the reverse complement.
CACCATGGCGGGCAATGCCAAGTGCTCGTTGCGCATTGATGAGTTCATACAGCGTTTGTGCTGCTTCTGGACCAAATTGATGGCTGAAGTCGTCAAGGACCCGTGCGGTGCCGTGGCCACCGGCCAAGACATGTTCTTCGTGTGGGGTAGCGCCTTCTCGTTCTAAGTCTTGGCGAACCCAGTAGCGAGAGATTGGGAATCCAAGGGCAACAACGCCACGAGTGGTGACGATGATGGCAATGCCAACAAGCGTCGTGCCGACCGAGCCCTCAACATGTTGTTGGATCTGATTGAAGGCACCATGCACCGAGGCGGCAACCACTAAGCCGGCGAGCGAGACGGCAATGCGACTTTTGATGGGGCGTCGCGCAGCCAAGGCGTAGGCGGCGCCGATGATCGTGCAGGTACCCATGTGCAGCAGATTGGTCGACGTCGTCCGAGCGATGAGAAGACCGACGAAATCTCCTGACTGGCCACCGAGGTCGAACCAGGTTTCTCGGATTGCAAATCCTGCGCCACAGGCAGTGCCAAGGATCGCACCATCGACGTACCACTGACAGCGTCGCGTGCTCGTCAGCCAAAGAAGGGGAAGCGACTTCGCGGTTTCTTCAATGAGGGGAATCCAAATCGTCAGAGCGAGGGAGAGCCCTACGGCGCGTACAAAAAAATCATTTGGCCAGATGACCAGATACGTCGCGACCATGCCCCAGCCAATGTTGAGCACCAACAGCCAGCTCAGGCGGCGCAGACTCTTTGCAAGAACCGCAGATCCAAGCACAATGCACAGCGGAATCAACGTGGCAACGATCGATGCGACGCTCGACATCGTTGTACTCCTTGCCATAACTTTTGCGACCTGCTCCGGTAGAATCTAATTCGTTAAATCATTGACGGCGCCATGTGACGCCAAGAAGGATCCATTGTGACGAAATCTTATGAACAGGCGCGCCGTCATCACTTGCTACTCGGTGCGCTCGGCGGCGCAGTCGTCGCGGTTGGCATCACGGTCGCAATCATTGCTGGATCTTCTTCGGAATCGTCGAGTCCCGGTGCGATCACGTCGAAGTGCAAGGGCCAAATCGTTCGCGGTTACTGCATTGCTCCTGGATCGAACTTGACCGGTGCAAACCTTCGCGGCGCCAACCTGCGAGGAGCGAACTTCAAGGGCACGACGATCGTCAAGGCGAACTTGTCGTTCGCGGACTTGACCGGCGTGCAGTCCGGCACGATTACCGGCGTGCCGAGTGGCTTGCCGACGAACTGGGCGCTTCGCAAGGGTTATCTGATTGGGCCGGGAGCCAATCTCACCGGGGCAAAGTTGGCCGGTGCGAATTTGAGTGGCCTTGACCTTGCGCGAGCGAACTTGAGGGGCGCTGACCTGTCTGGTGCGAACCTTGCCAACGCCAACCTCTCCGAGGCAACGATCGAAGGAGCCACCCTCGACGGGACCATTCTGGCCACGGCCAAAGTGGTTGGACTTTCTTCTGGATCCATTGTTGGAACCCCAGCATCGTTTCCGAATGAGTGGAAGCTCGTTGGCGGCTATCTCGTTGGACCCGGCGCCAACCTCCGTGGCGCAATCTTGACCTCTGCAAACCTTGGCGACCTCAATTTGGCCGATGCTGACTTCACCTGGGCTGACCTGAAAGACGTGCGATCCGGTGGCATCACGGGTACACCAGCTGGTCTTCCAGGCAAGTGGAAGCTCGTTGGCGGATTCCTCGTTGGTCCAGGTGCGGACCTTTCGAAGGCAACGTTTAGCGGTATTGACGTGTCCGGCGTTGAGTTTGCGAAGGTGAACTTGTATGGCATTGTCTCCTCGCAGCTGACTGGTACACCTGCCTCAATTCCTGACAAGTGGGGTTTTGTGAACGGCGGCTTCGTAGGTGTTGGCGTCAATCTCCGCGGGGTGAACCTTCGTGGCGCCGACCTTCGTGGCGTTGATTTGTCCGGGGTGAAGGCCAACGGTGTGCAACTCGCTGGTGCGAATTTGTCGAATGCGATTCTTTCCGATGCGAACTTCTCTCGGGCGAACTTGGCCTCAGTATTTTTGACGGGGGCAACAGTGACGAACACGAACTTCTCGGGCGCAAATCTCCAAGGAAGCCATGACCTCGACAAGGGTGCGACGTATTCGTCGTCAACCCGGTGCTCAAACGGCGAGCTCTACGGAAGTGGCGGCGACTGCCCGGAATAGACCAACTCGAGTTGAACGTTGCGTCGGGTGCTGCTTCGGCGGCACCCGATGTTCGTTTGGTACTAGTTGCCAGACTCGTCGAGTCCTTGGGCCAAGGTGTTCCATGACAGCGTTGCGCACTTGATGCGAACCGGGAACTTCGCAACGCCTTGCAAGGCTGCGAGTTCACCAAGCGAGCGCAAGTTGATCGGCGCCGGCTCGGCATCACTTGCAACTTCGTCGTTGTCGCCAAGTGACAACATTTGTTTGAACGTGCCAATGAGCGCACGTGCTTCTTCGACGGTTTTTCCCTTGATGGCAGCTGACATCAGCGACCCAGAACTCTGACTGATTGAGCAGCCCGACCCAGCAATCTTAACGTCGACAATGCGGTCAGCTTCGACGAGGAGCGACAACACGATTTCGTCGCCGCACAAGGGGTTAAAGCCTTCGGTCCTTGTTGCTGGCGGCTCCAACTCTCCACGGTTTCGTGGATTGCGATAGTGATCCAAGATGATCTCTCGGTAGAGCTCTTCTAAGTCAGCCATGGCGCGTTCTCCTTACGCAAACATCTTGATCGTGGCATGCAGTGCCTCAATCATCGTGTCAATGTCATCAACGTCGTTGTAGATGCCAAAACTCGCCCGAGCGGTTGCGTTGACGCCCAACCGGCGCATCAGCGGCTTGGCGCAGTGATGGCCTGGTCGGACGCACACCCCATAGGTGTCGAGCACCTGCGCAATGTCATGTGCGTGCACCCCATCAACCGTCAGACTCAACACCCCAGCACGCTGAGGTGAGTCAACTGGTCCTTGCACCGTGACCTTGCCTGCTAATTGCTCTTCTATTGCAGCCAAGGCATACGAGGTCAAGCGACGGTGATGTGCCGAAATGGCGTCAAGGCCAAGGGATGAGACATACGCAAGGGCAGCAGAAAGTCCGACGGCCTCGGCAATTGGTGGCGTACCTGCTTCAAAGCGCTGTGGTCCATCGGCTGGCAAGAAGCCATCAAGGCGTACGTCTTTAATCATCCCGCCACCGCCGAGAAATGGCGGCATGTCGGCCAAGTGCTCGCGCTTGGCATACAGCACGCCAATGCCCGTTGGGCCGTAAACCTTGTGCGGGCTAAAGGCCAAGAAGTCGAGATTGAGATCAGTAACGTCGACGGTTTCGTGAGGTACTGCTTGTGCACCATCGACCGCAATGAGTGCCCCGGCAGCGTGAGCTCGAGCACTGAGTTCCTTGATGGGGTTGATGGTCCCAAGCACATTGGACGTTGCCGTAATCGAGAGCAACTTGGCCCCATCAAGGAGTTCATCGAGATTCGAGAGGTCAAGGGTGCGGTCTTCGGTGATCCCTAAGAACTTGATGGTGAAACCCTTTCGGGCCTGGAGTTGCTGCCACGGCACAATGTTGGCGTGGTGTTCCATTTCGCTTAAGACCACAACGTCACCTTCGCCGAGGTTCGCCTCACCCCAGCTTTGTGCCAGCAAATTGAACGCTTCGGTGCAGTTTTTGGTGAAGACGATTTCGTCAGCCGGGTGGGAAGCGGAGACAAAGGTGCCGACGTCGAGTCGCGCTTTTTCATAAAGAAACGTGGCTCGCTCGGCGGTTGCGTAGACACCACGGTGCACATTGGCGTGGGTTGTTTCTTGGTAGGTCGACATTGCTTCAACCACACCATGCGGCGGCAAGGCGGAGGCGCCAGAGTCGAGATACACCATGCGAACGCCGCGTGGAGTTTGCTGCAAGATCGGGAAGTCTTCCCGAACAGCGGCAACGTTGAGGTCGCTCACTGCTTCCACTGTTCGTAGCCGTTGGCGGCGATCTTTTCGGCTAGTGCCATGTCGCCATGTTCAACAATGTGGCCATCAATGAGCAAGTGCACGTGGCTTGGTTGGAGTTCGTCCATGAGCTTTTGGTAGTGCGTGATGACGAGGCATCCGAGTTCTTGGTGGGTTTCGCGCACCGTGCGGACACCTTTTGCCACGATGCGAAGCGCATCGATGTCAAGGCCTGAGTCCGTCTCATCAAGCACGGCGAGACGAGGCTCAAGCAGCGCCATTTGCAAGATCTCGTTTCGCTTCTTCTCGCCGCCAGAGAACCCATCATTCAAGTGGCGCTCCGCAAAGGAACTGTCCATGCCGAGTTTTTCCATCCAGTCAGACATGGCAAAGCGAACTTCGAGGACCGAGAGATCTTCCACACCAGTGCGTGCAGCCATTGCTTGACGAAGGAATTGCACCACCGAGACCCCAGCGATGGCCTCTGGGTATTGGAAGGCCAAAAAGACACCGGCCTTGGCGCGAACGTCTGGGCTCCAATCGGTGATGTCTTCGCCGTCAAGGAGCACTTGACCACTCGTCACTTCATAGAGCGGATTACCCATGATGATCCCGGCCAAGGTTGACTTTCCTGCGCCATTTGGTCCAAGGAGGGCGTGGATTTCACCTTTGCCCACGGAGAGGTCAACCCCACGCAGGATCTCGGTTCCACCGGCAGTGGCATGGAGATCGACAAGTTGCAGGATTGGGGTGCTTGGTTCAGTTGCCACGTTGAAATCCTAGTGGCGAGGTCAACAATTCGCCGCAGGCGAAAACTACCAACCTCGCGCTGCCCATTCATCGAAGAACGGGCGCTCTGCCCCAAGGGTGGTGGCTGATCCATGACCCGGCAAGACCACCGTGTCGGCATCGAACTTTTTGAACAGGCGCTCCTCAATGGAGTGGAGAATCTGGGTGAAGGCATCGGCATCGCCAAAGGTATTGCCCGGACCACCCGGGAACAACGTATCGCCAGTGAATAACAAATCAGTCCCTTCCACTTTGAAGCAAATCGAACCTGGCGTATGGCCGGGAGTGGCGATGGTCGAAATCAACAGATCGCCAACGTAAATGGCGGCATCATCGTCGATGATGAGGTCATACGACGGCAACATGGCTGCGTCCTGTTTGGTCACAGCTACTTCAATCCCCGCCGCTCGGAGGGGTTCGACTGCTTGGATGTGATCCCAGTGGCCATGGGTCTCAATGACCTTGGTGACCCCAAATTGCTGGCACAACTCGAGCAACAGGTCATGCTCATTGGCCGCATCAATGAGTAGACCAGCACCGGTGCGTTTGCATCGAATGATGTTGACGTTGTTGTCGACTGGGCCAACGACGACCTGGTGGACCTCAACGCGAGCATCGTCATAGAGGAGTTGAAGTGCCATGGCACAATCTTTCCACCGAAGCGGCGGCGAGTCTTCCAAAAAGACTGCGCAACGCGGTCGGCTAGGCTGGTAGAACTTTCGACGGAACGGTGAGTGCCGTTCAGGTCAATTCGAGCAACGAAGGGTTACCCGATGAACTTCGTCTTCACTGAAGAGCAAGATGAGCTCCGCAAGTCCGTCAACCGGTTCTTGGCTGAGAAGTCACCCGAGACGGAAGTTCGTCGCCTGATGGAAACGGCAGACGGCTACGACACCGCAGTGTGGACGCAGATGGCCGAGCAGCTTGGTCTGCAGAGTCTTTCCATTCCTGAAGAGTTCGGTGGCGTGGGCTTCACCTTCGTTGAGACCGCCATTGTGTTGGAAGAAATGGGCGCTGCACTGTTGTGTGCACCGTTCTTCTCAACCGTCGTTCTTGGCGCACAAGCACTACTGACCAGTGGTGACGACGCCGCCAAGGCCGAGTACTTGCCCGGCATCGCCGATGGATCGACGATTGCCACCTTGGCCATTGCCGAAGACAATGGTCGCCCCGGCCTCGACGCCGTTGAGCTCGCCGCCACCAACAATGGTGGAAGCTGGACCCTTACTGGCCACAAGAACTACGTCATTGATGGCCACCTGGCCAACCTGATCCTCGTCGCAGCACAGTCAAGCAATGGCCTCAGCCTCTTTGCCGTTGATGGTGCTGCTGCTGGTCTTACGAAGACGCAACTACCAACCATGGACCAGACCCGCAAGCAGGCTCGTCTCGAGTTCGCTGGCGTTGAAGCTCGTCTCATTGGAACTGATGGCGGCGCTGCCGCAGGTCTGTCGAAGGCGCTTGACCTCATCGCCGTTGGCTTGGCCGCTGAGCAAGTTGGTGGCGCACAACGCTGCCTCGATGCCTCGGTTGACTACGCCAAGAACCGCATCCAGTTCGGTCGACCAATTGGTAGCTTCCAGGCCATCAAGCACAAGTGTGCCGACATGCTGCTTGAAGTTGAGTCCGCCAAGTCTGCCGCGTACTACGCCGCATTCGCCGCAGCTGAGGACTCCGATGAGTTGCCGGTTGTCGCCTCGCTGGCGAAGTCCTACTGCTCGGAGGCCTACTTCCACGCAGCAGCAGAAAACATTCAGATCCACGGTGGTATTGGCTTTACGTGGGAGCACCCCGCACACCTGTACTTCAAGCGGGCGAAGTCCTCTGAATTGCTCTTCGGTGACCCAACGTTCCACCGTGAGCAGCTCGCGCAGCGAATCGGCCTGTAGAGAACACCAGATTGAATCAAAATGGCGCCGACCTTCGGGTCGGCGCCATTTTGCATTCCGACGTCACAAAGGAGCATCACATGGCAATAACGAGCGATTGGCACGGCGACGTACTTGTTGTTTCGATGAATGACGGTGACAATCGTCTCAATCCTGACAGCGTCGCGTTGCTGCATGACGCAGCCGCCCAAGTTGAACAACGCGAGGGTGCTGCGGCCCTCGTGTTAACCGGTTCGGGAAAGTTTTTCTCCAACGGTCTTGACCTCGATCGATTCGCAAAAAGTCCTGAAGAACTTGGCATCACGGTTGACCTTTTGTGCCGCCTCTTTGGCCGCCTTTTGTTGTTGCCATGCGTCACCGTTGCCGCCATCAATGGCCATGCCTTCGCCGGAGGTGCGCTGCTGTCGTCGGTCTTTAACTACCGCATCATGCGCGCTGATCGTGGATTTTGGTGTCTGCCCGAGGCCGACCTCAAGATGCCGTTCACCGAGGGGCTCTTTGCTGGGCTCTCTTCCCACCTGTCGACACAAACCCTGGTCGAAGCAATGACGACTGGCCGCAGATTCAATGGTCCCCAAGCTCTCGCAAGTGGCATTGCCAGCGAACTCGTTGACGGTGAGGGTGTTGTGGAGCGCTCGATTGCCTACGCCGCCTCAATGGCAGATAAAGCTGGGCCAATCATGGCTGGTTACAAAGTCCAACTCTTTGGCGACAAGGCGGCCAAGACGGGCTGGACGGCCTAGGCCTTCGTCGCTGCGTCAATGGCGAGGCGAAGGGCCTGCGCAGCGCGAAAGGGCTCCTTCGCCTCAGTGAGTGCCCGAACGACCACGAAGTGCGAAACGCCAATGTCACCAAGGCCACGAACCTTCTCCGCAGTCACCCCTCCGGTGACGAAGACTGGAACCGTTGCGTCGGCGCAGGCGCGCGCTGCATAGGAGGCACCAACCCCTGGTCGGCCAGGCTTGGTCGGCGTGGCTTCAACAGGTCCAGCCGACAAATAGGTCACTGGAAGCGTGAGGGCGACCTCAAGTTCTTCATTGCTGTGGGTGGAAAGCCCAATAATCGACGCCTCGCCCAGGAGGCGTCGACACAACGAAACCGGAGCATCATCTTGTCCAACATGGACCCCATCGGCGCCAAGGTGGAGTGCGAGATCAGGGCGGTCATTCATGATGAATGGCACGTTGTATCTTGCACAAATTTCCATGGCGAGCTCTGCTCGGCGGAGTTGTGACGCAGCGTCTGCGACCTTGTCGCGTAACTGCACAATGTCGACACCGCCGTCCAATACTTGCGTTAAAAAGTCGGCCAAGTCCTCTCGGTCGCTCATGCAGAGGTAGAGGCGTCGATCGGAAAAGTCCATGCCCCATTGTTATCGCTTCTGCATTTTCCTAGTTCGCCGGGCGAATACGTCGGTGATGGCGGGAACATGGAGAAATAGGGCAGAATGGCAGCATGCAAATTGCAGCCAAAGTGGAGTACGGCGTTCGGGCCATGCTGGTGTTGGCTGCCGCGGACAAGCCGCTGACCACCGATGAGATCGCAAAGGCACAAGATCTGCCGAGCCGCTTCCTTGGCGCCATCATGACTGACCTCCGCCGGGCAGAACTTGTTGCCAGCCAGCGAGGTGTGTCCGGTGGTTACCGACTTGCTCGACCGGCTGGACAAATTCTTTTGGCGGAGATCATGCGTGCCCTTGATGGACCACTTGCTGGTGTGCGCGGTGATCGTCCCGAGCAGGTCTCCTACGCCGATTCAGCCAAGCACTTGCAAGATGTGTGGATCGCTGCTCGAGCAGCACTTCGCCAAGTCCTTGATCACGTGACGTTGGAGCAAATTGCAACCGGGAAGCTCCCAACTGCGGTGACGGAACTCACCAAGGATCCACAAGCGTGGATCTCCATTCGAGGATGAGTGCCTCCGAACACGTCATTGTGTACACCGATGGTTCTTGTCTTGGAAACCCAGGCCCTGGTGGCTGGGCGTGGGCGGTGCCGCATGGCCCATTCGGAGCCGGACCCGATACCCACACCACCAATCAGCGCATGGAAGTACTTGCCGTCATCGAGGCACTCGAATTTCTCTTTGCCCAAGAAATCTTGCCAACCACGCTGACGGTGATTTCTGATTCGACCTATGTCATTAAGTGCTTTCAAGACCGGTGGCACGCCGGGTGGCTTCGCCGGGGTTGGAAGAACAGCCAAGGTCAGCCTGTTGCGAATCGAGATCTTTGGGAACGACTGTTCGCACTGGCACTCGACCCAATTGTGCCAATTACCTGGAAGTGGGTGAAAGGTCACTCGGGTGATTTTTGGAATGACGTTGTTGACCAGTTGGCCTTAACCGCCGCAACGTCGCAGCAGCCAAGTTCGGGCACTCGCTGACAACAGTGGTCGAAGGACCATCCCGGTAGGATTCGTCCGTGGCCGACGCTTCTTCGCAACCCGACTTTGTCATCATTGGTGGAGGACCAGCTGGCTATGGCGCAGCACTCACGGCGGCAACTGCTGGTTCGTCGGTGGTGGTCATTGATGCGGGAGGTCTTGGTGGGACCTGCTTGCAGCGCGGGTGCATCCCAGCGAAATATTTCCTAGAAGCGGCCTCTGTGTTCCATGGTGCGCAACAGGCGAGCCGGTTCGGCATCTCGGTCGGGGAGCCGACGATTGATTTCGCCATCACCCAAGCTGGCAAGAGCGAACTCGTGTCCTCAATTGCTACGGGCCTCGGCAAGCTCCTCAAACTTCGGGGGGTCAACGTCATTTCTGGGATTGGCCAACTTCAGGCAGACAAGTCGGTGATCGCAACCACTGCCGACGGCGTCTCGGTCTTCCATCCGAAATTCGTCATTTTGGCAACGGGAAGTCGACCGAGGGCGTTGGCGGCCCTTCCCGTTGACCAAGAACGAGTTGTTGACTCCGATGGCTTTTTGAATCTCACCGAGTTGCCCCAACGCGCCATAGTGGTCGGAGCGGGAGCCATTGGTTGCGAGTTTGCCTCAATGCTGAGTGACCTCGGCGTTGCGGTTCATCTCGTCGAAGGAGAAGGCCGCATCTTGGCGGGTTGTGATGCCGACGTTGCCAAGGTGGTGCACCGATCGTTTACGAAGCGCGGTATTGCCATCACCACGGGAGTCTCGGTGACGGAGCGAACCCTTGGCGAGACAATCGTGTCGGTTGCGTTGTCAAATGGCGCCAGCATTGACGCAGACCTTGTCGTTGTTGCCGTTGGACGAGTACCCGTGGGTGACGTTGCCGCACCTTCGGTCACCGTGGACCGGGTGCCGTCTGGAGGAATCGTCACCAACGGACAGCAGCAGACCTCGATTGAAGATGTCTATGCCGTTGGTGATCTCGTCGCAGGCCGACCGCAACTCGCACACGTTGGTTTTGCCGAGGCGCAAGTTGCGGTGGGGCATGCGCTTGGGAGCCCGCTACCTGAGGTGAATATCGATGGGGTTCCCTGGGCGATTTACTGCCGGCCCGAGGTGGCCTTCGTTGGGCTCACTGAGGAGCAAGCGGTTGCTCGCGGCGAGAAGGTTGTGGTGAAGCGGGAACCACTTGGCGGCAATAGTCGAGCGCAGATCATTGGTGAGACCGAGGGCTTGGTGAAAGTCATTTGTCGAGCCAACGCCGATGGGTCGGCTGGTGCCATTATTGGCGTGCACTTGGTTGGCCCTTGGGCGACTGAGCAACTCGGACATGGCGAGTTGGCAGTCAACCTCGGACTTTGCGTCGATGCCGTTGCGTCGTTCTTGCAGCCTCATCCCTCACTCACCGAGCACTACGGCGAAACGCTGCTCTCACTGGCTGGACGAGGAATGCATGTCAAGTAACGAAAACTTCCTTGAGCTTCGGTTCCTTGGAAAGGTTGGCTACAGCGAGGCGGTCGATCTCCAGCGCGGACTGGTTGAACACGCAAAGAATCCCACGGTGTTGGTGTTGGAACACACCGAGGTGATCACCATTGGTCGTCGAGGCGATGCGGCCAATATTCTCGACGCCGGCGAGACCGAAGTGGTTGCTACCGACCGAGGTGGTGACGTCACCTGGCATGGACCAGGTCAGCTGGTGTGTTATCCGATTGTTGATCTTGGTGAAGATCCCGGTGCAGCCAAGGCACATGTGTGCAAATTGGAAACTGCCATTGCCAATGTGGTGAGAACACTCGGAAGCAGTGACCTGATTGGTGAGGTAGGCCGGCTCGAGGGCCACCCGGGAATCTGGGTGAATCTCGATTCCGCAATGCCTCGAAAGGTGGGCGCTGTTGGGGTGCGGTCCGTTCGCAATGCACACGGCACACGACGTTCGATGCACGGCGTGTCGCTCAATGTGGATTGCGATCTCTCCGCCTTTGGAGCGATTGTTCCTTGCGGGCTCAACCGACCGGTGACCTCACTTCGAGAACTTGGCTGCGACCTCAGTGCTCGGCAAGTCGCGCAACGTGTAGGACAAGAAGTGGCACGACAACTTCGTCCCCTCCTGCCCGTTCGTGAGGTTGCGGTAATGACGGGGGCAACAGGTATTGCCGGGGCGCAGCCCGTCTCCCTCAAACGCTTGACCCAAGCTGGCGTGAATCACGAGGCAGCGCTTTCCATTTCACAGCGAAAGCCCGAATGGCTTCGCTCAATGGTTCGACTCTCTGATGCAGTGGCAACGACGAGGACGGCCGTGGCGTCGAATCGATTGGTGACGGTGTGCGAAGAAGCAGGTTGTCCAAATCTTTCTGAGTGCTGGTCCGATGGCACGGCAACGTTCATGGTCAATGGTGCTGACTGCACGAGGCGATGTGGGTTTTGTTTAATTGGCACGGCAAAGCCAACTGCGCTTGACCTTGATGAACCTCGTCGGGTGGCACAAGCGGTTGCAGAGCTTGGACTCAGCCATGCGGTGGTGACCTGCGTCGCTCGAGATGATCTCGACGATGGCGGCGCCTCGGGGGTTGCGAACACCATTGCCGCAATTCGCAGTGCATCGCCTTCCACCCAGGTCGAGGTGCTCATCTCGGACTGCAAAGGCGATGGACCTTCGCTTGATGTGATCTTTGATCAGCGTCCCGAAGTGCTCAACCACAACATTGAAACCGTGGCCCGCCTTCAGCGTGCGGTTCGACCGTCAGCTGGCTATGCCCGAAGTCTTGCCGTCTTGGCCAGAGCCGAGCAGCAGGGCCTTGTAACAAAGTCTGGCCTCATGGTTGGACTTGGTGAGTCCATGGACGAAATTGCCGAGACCTTGAGCGACTTGGCCGCAGTTGGCGTCAAGATTGTCACCGTCGGGCAGTATCTGCGCCCGACGGCAGCTCACTTGCCGGTTGCCCGCTACTACGAGCCTGCAGAGTTCGACCTCATTGCCGAAACGGGTCGGCAACTTGGCATTGGCCATGTTGAGTCGTCGCCCCTGACCCGATCGAGTTATCACGCCAAGCGTGCCGCGAGTGGGGTGGCTGCGCCAACTACCCTGAGGGTCTCACTTTCACTGAAGGAATCCCGCTGATGCGTCTTTGTGCCCTCAACCACCGCGCCCACGTCCTTGTTGGCGACCTTGCCATTGATGTGGAAGTTGCCAGTGGTGGGCGCTTTAGTAGCGACCCAATGGAGGCGATTGCCAACATCTCGGCCATTGCTACTTTCATCACGCAAGAGGCTCCTCAAGGCAAACCCTTCAACGAAGCAGACCTTACGAACCCTGTCCCTGCCCCGAAGCAGTCACTCGCTATTGGGGTCAACTACGCCGACCACGCGGCAGAGATGCACATTGAGCTCGCCCCGGAGCCGGTCACGTTTGCCAAGTTCCCGACCTGCCTCGCTGGGCCGAATGAAAAGGTGGTCCTTCCGACGTCAACGGTTGACTGGGAAGTGGAGCTCGTCCTTGTCATGGGGCGCGACGCGTTCCAACTGACCGCCGAGGAGGCATGGGACGCAGTTGCCGCAGTCACCGTTGGGCAAGACCTGTCTGATCGAGAACTGCAATTTGCTGCTGGTCGTCAATTTTCACTTGGCAAGTCCTGCCCAGGCTTTGGCCCACTTGGACCATGGCTCGTGACGCCCGATGAATTGCCAAATCGTGACGACCTTGAGCTTTCGTGCGCCATTGATGGCCACGTTGTCCAAGACAGCCGGACCTCAACGATGATCCGTGGCGTCGTGCCCTTGCTGGTCGACGTGACGAAGCACTTGGCCCTCAAGTGCGGTGATGTCATCTTCACCGGAACGCCTTCTGGTGCAGGAACTGCCCTCAACCCACCTCGCTACTTGAAGCCTGGCGAAGTGTTGACCAGCACCATTGAAGGTATTGGCACGTTGACGACGGTCTTCGTCGCCCCGTAAGTGCAGGTCTCAGAGCCTCCACGTCGACGAGGCTTCGTTGGTCGTGTTGGCCAAGAGTTGTATTACCTCTTCTTTGGAAGTCGTCAGACCAAGCGCTGGAGAGACGGGCACGCGTGCATCGAAGCACCACATGATCACGCTCGATGCACACATCTTGTCTGCGATGACCTTGAGTGTGACCGAGATGATTGTCACGTCGTCGTCGTCCCGCTTTCGGGAACGATTGCCTATGAGTGGTACCACCACCCGATCTGGCGAAGCGAAGTGGTTGAACGCCGAAGGCGCTTGGCTGCAGGGGGGAAAACGGTCTCCGCGCACCGCCGAGCGCTGTTTTCGAACAACAAGAACCGGTAGTGCTCAACGGAGTTCGTGAACGTTGCGTTCACTTCGTGTTGATGGGCGATGGCCCGCACACTCGCTGATGGTTAGGCGATGAAGTATTTGGACTGAGGGTGGTGGCAGATAATGGCGTCCGTTGTTTGCTCTGGGTGAAGTTGGAAGCCTTCAGAGACTTCAACGCCAATACGACCAGCTTCCAACAACTGAACGACTTTTTCGTTGTCGTTCAAGTTCGGACAAGCCGGATACCCCCACGAATAGCGACCACCTCGGTATTGCTGGCGGAACAGGCCGGTCAACGTTGGGCCATCTTCTTCAGCAAATCCAAGTTCTTGGCGTATGCGGTGGTGCCAGTATTCGGCCAAGGCTTCGGCCATTTCGACCCCAAGCCCGTGCAAGAACAAGTACTCCTGGTAGCGATCCTCGGCAAAGAGCTCTGCGGCGCGTTCTGAGACGCGAGAACCCATGGTGACCACCATGAACGAGGCATAGTCCCCCTCGTCATCGCCGCGTGGACGGAAGAAGTCCGAGATGCAGAGGTTTGGCTCTTCCTTTTGGCGAGGGAAGGTGAACCGCGTGAGCTCATTTGTCCGGGTGTCATCGCTCCAGATGATGAGGTCTTGACCCTCGGAGTTGGCGGCGAAGTGCCCATAGGCAACTTGTGGAATGAGCAGGTCGTCTTGTTTGGCGAGTGCCAACTGCTCACGGAGCACGGCGCGAACCCGAGTTTTAAACGCTGGGTCATCTTCGCCTTCTTCGGGACGAAAACCCCACTGGTTGCGGAACAGCGCCGTCTCGTTGAGATACGTCGCAATGTCGTCAAGGGCAATCCCCTTGGCTACTCGACTGCCCACAAATGGGGGAGTGAACAAAGGATTATCTGTTGCCACGACTGCCGAGCGCTCGGTGGGCCCTGTTCCGACTTCTTGTTCTTCTCTGAATCGGCGGTTGACGTTCTTGGTCGACAGTTCTCGGCCGAACAACGGATCGTCTTCCCCCGTCTTTTTGAGCTCCTGGAGACGATCCATGGTGCGAAGACCCTCAAAGGCGTCGCGCCCATAAAAGACGCGACCTTGATAGGTCTCGCGAAGGTCGCGCTCGACATAGGTGCGCGTGAGTGCCGCGCCACCAAGCAGCACAGGGATGTGGCTGAGGCCGCGAGAATTGAGCTCTTCTAAGTTCTCGCGCATGATGAGAGTTGACTTGACGAGGAGTCCCGACATGCCAAGTGCATCAGCCTGGTGGGTCTCGACTGCTTCAATCATCTCGGAAATGCCAATCTTGATGCCAAGGTTGATGACCTCATAACCATTGTTGGTGAAGATGATGTCGACCAAGTTTTTGCCAATGTCGTGGACATCGCCCTTGACCGTTGCCAACACAATGGTGCCCTTGCCGCCTTGGTCCGCTTTTTCCATCTTGGGTTCCAAGTAGGCAACTGCTTGCTTCATGGTTTCGGCAGACGACAGCACGAAGGGGAGCTGCATTTCGCCACTGGCGAAGAGCTCTCCAACGACTTTCATGCCTTCGAGCAGCAAGTCATTGACGATTGCCAAGGGCGGATAGCCCGCGTCGATAGCCGCTTCCAAGTCCGCTTCCAAGCCGACGCGATTGCCGTCAATGATGCGACGCTTGAGGCGCTCTTCGATGGGAAGGTTGGCATCCATGGCGGTGTCGGCCTTTGCCGTGGTTTTGCCTTCGAAGAGTTGGAGCAGTTTTTGCAGTGGGTCGTAGTCCGCGGTGCGGCGGTCGTAAATGAGATCGAGGCAGGTCTCTCGTGCTTCTGGATCAATTTTGGCCAGCGGCATGATCTTGCTCGCATGGACAATGGCGGCATCAAGTCCGGCCTCCATGCATTCGTGCAAGAACACCGAGTTGAGAACTTGGCGAGCAGCGGGATTGAGGCCGAAGCTCACATTGGAAAGGCCAAGTACCGTCGACGCACCAGGTAGTTCAGCTTTGATTCGACGAATGCCTTCAATGGTCTCGATGCCATCGCGGCGGGACTCTTCCATGCCAGTCGACAAGGGAAGCGCAAGCGCGTCCACCATGACGTCACTTGGCGCCAAGCCATATACCTGCGTGGCCAAGTCATAGATGGCCTTGGCAGATCGAACTTTCCAGTCAGCCGTTCTCGCTTGACCTTCTTCATCAATACAGGTGGCAACAACCGAGGCACCAAATTCGCGGGCAAGTCGCAAGAAGGTGTCGAGACGAGTTCCCTCGTCAGCTCCTTCTTCTAAGTTCACCGAGTTGAGGATTGCCTTGCCACCAAGCCAGGCAAGTGCGGTTCCAGCTACGGGACCTTCAGTCGTGTCGACCATGATGGGAACGGTTGATTGCGTCGCCAAGCGACTCATGATTTCGGCCATGTCGGCCACTCCGTCAGCCCCGGTGTAGTCGACACAGACATCAATTACATGTGAGCCTTCGGTGACTTGCTCTTTCGCCATTGCAATGGTCGTGTCCCAGTCGCCGTCCAACATGGCTTCGCGAAACTTCTTCGAACCATTTGCATTGGTTCGCTCGCCAATGATCAGAAACGAACTGTCTTGCTCGATTGGCACTGCGGTATAGATCGACGCAAGCGATGGCTCAATGGTTGCGTTCCGCTCCGCTGGTACCGCCCCAGCGCAGGTGTCAACCACTGCGGCCAAGTGCTCAATGGTCGTTCCACAGCAGCCGCCGACGGTGTTCACACCAATTTCGGTGATGAATTGGCGGTGGAATGTGGCGAGTTGTTCGGGGGTTAGGTCGTAGTGCATTTTGCCGTCAACGACTGAAGGCAGACCAGCGTTTGGCAAACAAGAAATCGGCAAGTTCGTGTGCTCGGCCAAGTAGCGAAGTGGCTCGAACATCTCTTGAGGGCCGGTTGCGCAGTTGAGCCCAATGACGTCAATACCCATGGCTTCAAGTGAGGTCAGCGCTGCACCAATTTCGGTTCCCGGCAACATCCGCCCCGAGAGTTCAATGGTGACTTGAACCTGAATGGGGATGTGCTTGCCGACGTGTGCCATGGCCATTTTGCAGGCGTTGATGGCGGCCTTTGCCCCAAGGAGGTCGAACATTGTTTCGACCAGGAAGAGATCGCAACCTCCCTCGAGTAGCGCAATGGCCTGTTCGACATAACTTGCTCGCAAGTCGACATAGGAGATCTGGCCCAAGGTTGGAAACTTGGTTCCCGGTCCAATGGAACCGGCGACAAAGCGAGGCTTGTCGGCAGTCGAGAATTTGTCTGCCGCTGCACGGGCCAAATCAGTGGCGGTTCTCGTGATTAATGATGCCTCGGCTTCGAGACCGTATTCGGCCAGGACCAAGGAAAACGAACCAAAGGTGTCGGTCTCAATGACATCGCAGCCAACACTTAAGAACTGTTCATGGAGTCTTGTAATGACGTCGGGGCGGGTGACAACGAGGTATTCGTTGCATCCAGCCAAGTGCTCGCCACCAAAGTCCTCCGCACTCAAATCGAGCAGCTGCAAGTTGGTGCCGAGTGCGCCGTCGAAGAACAGCACTCGCTCTTTCATGGCACGCAAGTACGGCGAAGCACTTGGGTCAAGACGCTGAGCGAGAAAAGGTGAGGTCGACATGGTTTCTCCAGTCTACGAGATGGAAATTCGCACCCTTTCGGGAAAACCATTGCGCTCCATGAATCTCCGCTTACCGGTACGGTTGGCTCGTGACGATTTACACCCGCAAAGGCGATGATGGAACGACCGGGCTGCTTTTTGGTGGCCGAGTCCAAAAAGATGATGCGCCAATTGAAGTACTTGGAGCAGTCGATGAAGCTCAGGCCTTCTTGGGCCTTGCCCGGGCAGAGACCGGGGAAGGATCCGAGCTCGACCAGTTGCTGATTGAACTTGAGCGTGACCTTTGGGTTCTCATGGCTGAAGTTGCAACCGAGAAAGAAAATCAGCCGAAGCTCACTGATGGAACGAGTCGAGTAACACAAGCAATGGTTGCCCGCCTTGAAGGCCACATTGATACCTATACGGAACGCTTCGAACCGTTGACCGAGTTTGTGGTGCCTGGTGGCAATCGCTTGTCGGCCCTGCTCGATGTCGTGCGGACGGTCGTGCGCAGAGCTGAGCGAAACGCGGTCGCTCTTGACCTAGATGGCAGCTTTGTCCGGGCCTATCTCAACCGGCTGTCTGATCTCGCATGGACGCTTGCCCGCTGGCAAGACGGCGACCATCAGCTGCGCACACGAAGCGTTGGCCCGGCGAACTAAGTAAGCACCTGTGGGCAATCTGCGCAACAGTATTGAGATGAACAAGAAGAAGGGAAACCCACCATGGGCGTAACAATTGCCGCAGCAAAACTGACCGAACTCCGCACCGCCGATGTGGTGGCACTTCCCGTGACGGCCGAACCCGCCATTGGTTTTGCCGCCGAGGTGGCTGCTCGCATTGCCGGCCTCGAAATCCCAAGCGGTATTGACGCGAAGTGGGCGACCAAGGTCAACTTCTCAGCCAGCGCAGGTGAAACCTTTGCTCTTCGATCCCTGTCGGGGCCAACCTTGTTGCTCATTGGCATCGGCGCAGGCGACAGCGAAGGTTGGCGGAAGTTTGGTGCTGCAGCAGTTCGCAGCGCCAGTGCGAAGCAAGCCGTTGGCATCGTGGTACCTGCCGCAAATGCAGATCTCCAAGAAGCTGCAGCAACAGGTGCGTTGCTTGCGACGTATAAGTTCACCACCCACAAGTCAAACAAGGCAGAGTCAGTAGCGAAGATTGTCGTGGCATGCTCTTCGAAGACGGGTCTCGATAAGGCCGTCGCTGCAGCCAGAGCTACCGCTGATGCGGTCTCGTTCGCCAAGGACCTCATCAATGAACCTCCGGGCCACTTGTCCCCAACGGAGCTGGCAACGCGGGCCGCAGCGAAGTTGAAGGGTGTCGGCACCTCGACCAAGGTCGAAGTGTGGGAAAAGGCTCGCATCCAAAAAGAGCGACTCGGGGGCCTGTTGGGTGTCGCTCAAGGCTCTATTGAGCCTCCGCGCCTCGTCAAGGCCACTTACACCCCAGCGAAGTCCACTGCCAAGACCCCGCACATCGTGCTCGTTGGCAAGGGTGTGACCTTCGACTCCGGCGGCTTGTCGCTGAAGCCTCCAGGTTCCATGATGCGGATGAAGACCGACATGTCCGGAGCCGCCATTGTTCTTGGCGTCGTTGCTGCATGTGGGTCCCTTGGGATCAAGGTGAAAGTCACGGCCTTTGCCCCAATGACAGAAAACATGCCTTCTGGAACTGCTATTCGCCCAAGCGATGTGCTGACTGCGCGCAACGGCAAGACCATGGAAGTACTGAACACTGACGCAGAAGGTCGCCTGATCCTGGCTGATGCCTTGTGTCTTGGCACTGAACTGAAGCCAACGGTCATGATTGATGTGGCCACGTTGACGGGCGCCCAAGTTGTTGCCCTTGGCGACATTGCTGCAGCTTTTGCCACGACCAAGGAACTCTCTGACGCCTTGTTTCAGGCCGGTGAGCGTGAAGGCGAGCCCAACTGGCCAATGCCACTTCCCGCACAGTTCCGTAGTCACATTGACTCCGACATTGCCGACATGAAAAACACGGGAAAGTCCGGCGAAGCGGGTTCCATTTCCGCGGCATTGTTCTTGAAGGAATTCGTTGGCGACACGCAGTGGGCGCACTTAGACATTGCCGGCCCAAGTGATGCAGCGGGCGATAGCGGCTACCTCACTCGAGGTGGCACAGCCTTCAGTCTCCGCACGATCCTTCGCTACTTGCGCGACCTTTAATCACTCGGTAGCCACGCGCTGGCCAAATCGGCCGAGGTGAAGACGGCTTCCTCGTGGCACTCGTCGGTTAAGAGAGCGCGACCGATGGGCTTCACCATCGCTGTGGCCAATGAGAATGGTGCCAAACAACCTGACCCCACGTGGAACGTCAAAGGCGTCGAGTACGGCTTGTTCGTTCCGAAAGGTTCCAATAAACGCGGCCCCGAGGCCTTGGTGTTCCGCGCCAAGTAGCAAGGCCATTGTTGCCATACCTGCATCGCCAAACCAGTAGGGCACTGGCCAAACCTCGGGAGCTTCGCCTAGACCAGACGCAGCCTTGTCGGACTCGGCGTAGCGCTGCGTGTAGGCGGCTGGGTCGCACAATGCCAACACAATGAACGGTGCGCGAGAAAACCCGTCGAAGCGCGCACTGGTGCTTCTCCAGACCTCATCGGTTGATCGCTCCCAGTAGGTGGCGCGATCTTGTGGGTCACTGAGTGCCAGAAATGACACTCCTTGAGCGTTGCCCGCAGTGGGGCTGCGAAGTGCGTCATCTAAGATGCGAAGCATCGTCTTTGGGTTAACTGGCGCCAGAGAAAAACTCCGATTCATCCGGCGAGCAGCAAGGAGTTTTCGCAAGTCCACTCCTACGTTCTAGACGCGGTTTTGATTGTTGACCTAACTGGTAGGGTTTTACGCAATCCAGTTGAGGAGTCGAGATGTCAACACCCCGTGAGCTGTTAAACGCCGCAAAAGCTGAGATCAAAGAAGCTGAACCAGCTGATGTTGTCGACCTCGTCGGCTCAACGACGTTCCTGGACGTTCGTGAACCCGACGAGTATGAGCAAGGCGCGGTCCCTGGTGCGATTCACCTTCCTCGAGGTCACCTCGAATTCCAGGTCGAAGGCAAGCTCCCGGACAAAGAATCTCCGGTCATTGTGTACTGCGCTGGTGGCGTGCGCTCAGCGTTTGCCGCAAAGACGCTCCAAGACTTGGGCTACAAAGATGTCACTTCGGTCATTGGTGGCTTCAATAAGTGGAAAGACAGCGGCCTTGTGTGGACGACGCCTCGTACGTTGACCCCAGCACAGCGCAACCGCTACCAGCGGCACTTGCTGCTGCCAGAAGTTGGCGAAAAGGGTCAGCAGAAGTTGCTTGACGCCAAGGTCTTGATGCTTGGTGCTGGTGGACTCGGTTCGCCGTCTGCGCTGTACCTGGCCGCAGCCGGCGTTGGCCACCTCGGCATCATTGACATGGACGTTGTGGATGAGTCGAACCTGCAGCGACAGATTCTCCACAATTTGGACCGAGTTGGCATGCGAAAGGTTGATTCAGCCAAGGCTGCACTCACTGGCATGAACCCGGATTTGGAAGTGACGACGTATGACACTCGCCTTGGTGCGGACAATATCTTGGACATCATCGATGGCTACGACGTCATCGTCGACGGCACGGATAACTTCCCAACCCGCTACCTCGTGAATGATGCAGCGCTGCTCAAGAAGATCCCCGTCGTCCACGGATCCATCTTCCGTTTTGAGGGTCAAGTCACGATTTTTGATCCCTATAACGGACCGTGCTATCGCTGCCTCATCCCTGAGCCACCTCCCGCGGAGCTCGCTCCATCGTGTGCAGAAGCTGGCGTTCTTGGCGTGTTGCCAGGCATTGTTGGATCGATCCAGGCCTTAGAAGCCCTGAAGCTCATCTTGGGCCTCGGTGAGCCGCTCGTGGGTCGCTTGCTTGCCTTTGATGCACTTGAAGAGTCTTTCAGGACCTTCAAGGTTCGTCGTGATCCGAAGTGCCCGGCTTGTGGCGAGGGTGCCCCGCCAATTGTGATCGCCGAATACGACGATCTGTGCATGCCGCACGCGAGGTAGGACCTTTGCCAATTGACCAAGTGCGCACTCGGCGAGTGGGCACTTGGTCGACTGCGCCTATCCTGTTCGTGTGACTGACAAGCCGACTTCTCGCCGCACGAGTTCTGACCTCACCGTCAACGAGCTCTATACCCAAGCCGACCTCGAAGGCTTCGACCCAAGTGTTGCCTTAGGGAACCCAGGCAGCTACCCCTACACCCGCGGCGTGCACGCGGAAATGTATCGCCAGCGTCTTTGGACCATGCGCCAGTACGCCGGCTTTGGTACCGCCGCGTCAACCAACGAGCGATTCAAGTTCTTGCTCGGGGCTGGACAAACTGGTTTGAGCTGCGCCTTCGATCTTCCAACGCAAATGGGTTACGACTCTGACCACGCTCGAGCCGAAGGTGAAGTGGGCAAGGTTGGCGTTGCCATTGACTCGCTTGATGACATGCGCATCTTGCTCGGCGGACTTCCCCTTGACACCGTGACGACGTCAATGACGATCAACTCAACGGCGTCAACATTGCTGCTCATGTATCAGTTGGTTGCTGAAGAACAAGGCGTTCCTGGACCGAAGATCCGCGGCACGATCCAAAACGACATCTTGAAGGAATACGTCGCTCGCGGCACGTATATCTACCCACCTCGACAGTCCATGCGGCTCATCGTCGACACCTTTGCCTACTGCGCCGAGCACCTCCCAAGCTGGAACACCATTTCGATTTCGGGCTATCACATTCGTGAAGCAGGATCGACGGCAGTGCAAGAAATTGCGTTCACCTTGGCCAATGGCATTGCCTATGTGGAAGCTGCTCAAGCAGCAGGTCTTGACGTCGATGCGTTTGCACCTCGCCTGAGCTTCTTTTGGAACGCGCACAACAATGTGTTCGAAGAAGTGGCGAAATATCGTGCCGCTCGCCGCATGTGGGCCAAGATTATGACCGAGCGTTTTGGGGCAAAAGACGAGCGCAGCAAGACACTTCGCTTCCACACGCAAACCGGTGGTTCGACCCTTACGGCACAGCAGCCAGAGAACAACTTGGTGCGCGTGACCCTCCAGGCCTTGTCTGCAGTGCTTGGCGGCACGCAGAGTCTGCACACCAATGGCTTTGACGAAGCCCTTGGTCTGCCGACCGAGAAGGCAGCCAAACTCGCCCTTCGCACGCAGCAAATTATTGGCTATGAGTCAGGTGTTGCTGACACCGTCGACCCACTCGCAGGTTCGTATTTCGTGGAATCACTGACGAACGAAGTTGAAGCTGCGGCTTGGGAGTACTTGGAGCGCATTGATGCACTCGGTGGCGCAGTATCGGCCATTGAGGCGCACTTCATGCAAGATGAAATCGAGTCGGCGGCCTATGCCGTTGCTCGCGCAATTGACTCCGGTGAGCAAATCGTTGTTGGTGTGAACAAGTTCACCGACCAGGCAACAGAGCCAACGGAAGTCTTCCCGATTGACCCAGAGCTCCAGCGATCGCAAATTGCCAGTGTGAAGGCCGTTCGGGAGAAGCGTAACCAAGCAGCAGTCGATGCAGCGTTGGCCGATGTTGAAGCTGCTGCTCGCGGAACGCAGAACCTCCTCATCCCAATGAAAGAGGCGCTTCGCAACCTCGCCACCTTGGGTGAAGTTGCCGACGTGCTGCGCGGAGAGTTTGGCGTCTACCAGCCATAGGCAACTGCTGGCAGCAAAGATGTTCGTTCAGTGATGTCCAATGTCTTGGCGGTCAACGTTCACTGACTTGGTGGAGACCAACGGCGCACAGGGTTGCAGCGTCGTCGTGTGCGACGTCGCCTAGGACGCCTCCCAACCCATTTTTTCTTCAATTGCGGGAAGTGCCTCTCGCATGGCAAAGACCAGTTGCACGACGTCTTGGGTTTCTTGTTCGCTGAGCTGGTGTGTTGGACCGAAGATGGCGTTGGCTTCGACGATCATCGATGTCAGTGAGGTCCATGCCGCTGCCATGCGGTTGCCAACGTGAAGCACAGCAACCTGACGGGCCATAACTGTTTCATCCGTCAGGAGTTCACTTCGGAGTTGCTGCGGCTCATACCCTTTAAGAAGGAGCCACGCGACAAGTCGACTTCTCAGTGCGATCCCGTCGTCGCTGAACGCGGAGGGTTCTCCACTCCAGTTGTCCCGGTCACTGGTATATCGACGGACAAGTTCCTTGGCGGACTCGGCAAGAAGAGCGTCAAGGGTTCCGAACTGTTGAAGGATGGTTGACGGGTTCAGTCCTGCCTCGGCGCAGATCATTCGAGTGCTGACCTCGTTAAAGGGCAGGCGCTCGCACAGTGTGATCGTTGCAGAAATCAACCGCGCCCGAGCTTCGTCTTTCAGTATTCGCGTCCGGCGCCCTGGTTCTACGTTTCGCGTGGCAGTCGTCATTGCGTTTCCTCCGCTTCATTCTTTCATGGCAGGTTGCGAAGTTTGTGTTCCTCGCCCTTGTTGTCAACGACAAATCCGCTTTTGGGTTTGTTCTACCTTCGTCCTTTATGACTGGGCGAACACGTGGCTCCTGCGCCATTTTCAATGCAAGTTGGGCAAAGCAGGAGCAGTGCTCTGCAGGCAAGGTTGCCGCAGTTGATGTAGTTCGTGGTCGGCGTCTCACACGATTCACAGTGGCTGATGACCTTTGGATGCTCGGAAAAGGTCTGCACCATGCGCTCATCAAAGACGACGAGCGAGCCTTCCCATAGACCCTTGTCACCAAAAGCTTCGCCGTAGCGGATGATGCCGCCATGGAGTTGATATACCTCGTTGAAGCCGCGACGCTTCATCACGGCACTCAAAACCTCGCAGCGAATGCCACCGGTGCAATAGGTGACAACTGGTTTGTCCATCAAATCGTCGTACTTGCCACTTTCGATTTCGGCAACGAAATCATGCGAGGTCTTGATGTTGGGAACGATCGCATTTTTGAATTTGCCGACTTCTGCCTCAAAGGCATTTCGCCCATCAAAGAAGACAACCTCTTCTCCACGAGCTGTGACAAGTGCGTGTAGCTCAGCTGGGCTTAGGTGCACGCCGCCACCAACGACTCCATCTTCATTCACCAAGACTTCTTCTGGTGCGCCAAAGGCCACAAGCTCAGGGCGCACCTTGACCGATAGGCGCGGGAAATCATCACCACGCCCGACTGACCACTTCACATCAATGTGCTTGAACGGCAGGTAGGACTTGGTGTCGCGAACATAGCGTTTGACCGCTTTCAGATCACCACCAACGGTGGCATTGATCCCATGCGGCGAAATGATGATGCGGCCTCGCAGATCTAAAGACTCACACAGGGTCTTCTGCCAAAGGCGAATGGCCGGTGGATCAGCGAGAGGAGTGAAGCAATAGAAGAGGACAACCTTGGGTTCAGCCACCTGAAAGTGTTAGCACGTTGTCTCAGAACAGATCGTGGAGGCCATAGGGGTCGATCACCTTTTCCGGAAATTTCTTCCTGTAGGCCCTCCCGGGCCGCGTAGAGAACCACGACCCCGTCCATTTGCTCAGCCAACGCCTCTCTCTGGGCAGGGGCTTTGTGAGGTCAAGTCGGCAATAGGGGCAGTATCTGAACGTGACTGTCATCCAGCCGTATTTAGAGCCGCGAAGACTTGGGGGGCTTGGCCGATAGAGGCGTTCTTCAAAGGTTCGAGGCACAACGACGCTGTAGAGATGAGGGCATTTTTCTTCCGGCCCTCGCGTTGCTGAAGCTGTTTTCCCGGTCATGGGCCGTTTTCCAATTCCTTTGGCAATCTGTTCTGCGAATTCACTGGTTGCTTGGGCTCGTTTGTGTTTCGCAAGAGGGTCTTCGTAGTTTCTTGGAGAAGGGCTCATGCCAGTTCCCAGAGGGGTTGTGTGTTCGAGTCGACTACCTCTTGGTTGGACGGAGTAGCCGGTTTCGTGCCGTGAAAACGGCGGAGACTTATCGCCTTCATGGTCATGACGTCCACTTCTTGCCAAGGAGTTGCCACCAGCGCTTCTTCTTTTGTGGTTGCGGTGCTTCCGGTGGCTTCGGGAGGAGGTGTTCAGGAATGACCCATTGGTCTATCGGCATCCCGCACAATTGACACTGATTGGTAAACTCTGTATCGAATCCGTACGGTGCCCATGGCCTCACTGAACGCAAGTACATCTCAGCTTGCTTCGGGTGCCGAAGCTGGGGTTTTGACGTTCTCGGAACCTCTTTCGAGAACACGTGGGGGCACCATACTGATGGTGGAACTGGCTGCATTGGTAGATCTCCTTTTTTGTTTGGTTCTTGGGGTGCGTGGTTCGTGGGAACGTCACGATGGTGCGCGGGCTCGTTGACTCTCGAAGCTCAGCGATTGAGTGCTGAGCGATTCGCCAGACTCGAGGCCACGTGCCGTCTCTCCTTGGTAAGCGAATTTGTCGAGCAGTCGATGCGGTGAGAAAACGTGCGAGTCGCGACTCACGCGATCGACAGCGTGATGATCTTTGCGCTCGTTGCCGTGAGGTGAAAGGCATCGAAGGGTGGTCGATGGCCGAAAGAACCAGGAGGACACCTGGAAATTTGACGCTGCAACATTCCTTGAGAGCGGGTGAACACTCGAGCCGAGGATGCCTCGATCGATGGTTACTTGCATTGTTCCTCCATCGCGTGGCATTCGCACCGTGCCTCTCGGTCGGTTGCGGCAGGGTCAACGGGCCACGGCCCTCGTCTGCTCTTGATGGTGGAATCATCATACAACATGGGGTATTTGGACGATCGACCACAGAACGAAAAACCCTGTTTTATCTGGGTGAATACCGAAAAATCTCGGCTCTAGGGTGATTGGAGTCCTCAAATCCTTGGTGGATAGGTGACACCCGAAACGTAGGGTCGGTGACTTTTTCAACGCAACGTTGAACTGCTGAAAGGATGCTGCAATGACGGCGAACCATGAGATGAATGCACCGACCCATGAAGAGCTCGTCAAACTCGCGCACACTCATACTGAACGGGTCGTGATCGCACTTGCTGGCATTGAGGCGACGCCTCGAGCAGATCAGCTTGCCGCAGTGAGCGCTCTTGTTGTTGACGGCGCTCGAGTCCTAGTGGTGCAGGCAACGGGTTGGGGAAAGTCGCTCGTGTACTGGGCGGCGACGTCGGCACTTCGCTCGCTTGGGCGTGGTCCGACTCTCGTCGTGTCGCCACTGCTCGCGCTCATGCGAGACCAGGTGAGCGCAGCTGAGCGAGCGGGGCTCACCGCTGCAACGATCAATTCCACCAATATCGATGATTGGGATCGCCTCATGGCGAGCGTGGAGCACGGCAAGATCGACGTGTTGCTTGTGTCACCCGAAAGACTCTCCAACCCAAAATTCGCTCATCGAATGGGTCCACTCATTGCCGGAGCTGGCCTCATCGTGATTGACGAAGCACACTGCATTTCTGATTGGGGATTCGACTTTCGACCCGACTACCAACGCGTGGCACACCTTCTCGCAGAGAGTCCAACAACACCCGTGCTCGCGACGACCGCCACGGCCAATGGTCGAGTCACCGCAGATGTTGCTGTCCAACTTGGCAGTGACACCGTGGTGCTGCGAGGCACGCTGGCTCGTTCGTCACTTCGCCTCTCCGTTGTTCCTCATCTCGGCCCCATTGAACGCTTCGTTTGGGTCGATCAAGCACTTGGTCATCTCGACGGTTCAGGAATCATCTATGTGCCAACAGTGGCCGACACCGATCGGCTAGCTGGGTTCTTGAGGAAACTTGGGCACAACGTCGTTGCCTATTCAGGTCGGCTCGAGCCAGAGCGTCGCTTGGAGGTCGAAGACGCACTCCGAGCACATGGCGTAAAGGCGGTCGTAGCCACCTCTGCACTTGGAATGGGCTATGACATGCCAGACCTCTCCTTTTGCATCCATGTGGGCTCACCCGATTCTCCCGTTGCCTACTACCAACAAGTGGGTCGAGCCGGAAGAAAGCTCGATCGAGCAGACGCAATTCTGTTGCCGGCAGAAACCGACGAGCGGCTGTGGGAGTACTTCGCCACCGCCTCAATCCCCGATGAACGTGACATCGTCAAGACCCTCAACATTCTCGGCAACAGAACGGAACCACTGTCGGTTCCAGCACTTGAGTCAGATACTGGTATTCGAAGGAGTCGCCTCGAAGCACTCTTACGCATTGTTGCGGTTGAAGGTGCAGTCGAGCGAGTCGAAGGTGGTTGGATCGGGACCGGGGTCGCCTACACCTACGACCATGAAAAGTGGGAGAGCGTCAAAGCAGCCCGTGCGTGCGAGGCCGACCTCATGCGCTCCTATGCGGCGGCCAAAGGCTGCCTGATGCAGTTCTTGCAACTCGCCTTAGATGATCTGGACCCCGCTCCATGTGGGCGTTGTTCCGTGTGCACTGGACATGCCCCAATTGATGGCCTAACCATCGATGCAGAATCTCTGGTCGCAGCAACCGAATATTTGCGCGGAGAAGTCGTCAGCCTTGAGCCTCGAAAGCTTTGGCCAAGCGGGTTGAGCAGTGGCCACCGAGGTCGAATTGTTGGCCCCGCCGACGGTCGTGCGGTGTTCTTCGCTGATGCACCAGCCTGGCGTGCTGCGGCTCGTCTGCTTGCTCTAGAAGATGACAAGGCCACCGATGAGGTCTTGGACGGGATGATCGCGGTACTCGCCAAGTGGCGAACCACCTGGAATGCGAGACCGATCGCAGTGGTGCCAATGCCCTCACGACGCCACCCCCGCCTCATCATGCAGATGGCCGAGCACATTGCCCGCGCTGGCAAATTGGAGCTCGTTGATGCCCTTGCGATGAGTGGTCCTGCTCCTGATCCGCAAGCGGCGTCAAAGGCAAAGGTGGAACAGCTGTTGTCCTCGATGACGGTGAGAAATGAGGCGATGGTGCCGTCGAACGGACCGTTGCTCCTCGTTGATGACACCTACCGCAGTGGTTGGACAATGACGGTGGCCGCTTCGCTGCTGCGAGGGGCGGGGGCATCTTCGGTGATGCCACTCGTCGTTCAGCAGTTGCCCTAATCGACCAATGCCATGGAACATCCAAGGCCGCGACTTTTCTCCATGAAAGGATGCAACCCCCAGAGCAGATTCCCTGCCTGGAAGACGAAAGTGATGTTCCATGCGGCTTTCACGCCTCCTTGCAGCGACCTCAACCACAGCACTAGCCCTTGGCTTGAGTGCCACGCCCGCCTTTGGAGTGGTGGTGACCAACACCGATATCGCTATTTCCACGGTATCGATTTCAGGGTGCAGTGGCGAGAGTGTCAACGTTTTCGGCTCATTGCACGTCCTCATCGAGGTTTCCTCGAATGCGAATATGGCACAATCACGTCTTCAGCTCACCTCACAGAACCTCAGCGGCGTCGGCATGACCACGGGTGCGAAGTACCAAGTTGGTCTCAAGATGTCTATCGGAGAGCGACAGAACGCGAATAACGGCGAGGGCGCCTACGCCATCACACTTACCGGCCAACTGACCGGTCAGGGTTCGGTCCTCAACGAGCGCATCTCGGGCTCGATGATGGTGCACACGAATGCGGCTGGCATCATCACGGTGTCAAACACCTCGCTCACGTCAACCTGTCGCTGAGCATTTGCTCATGCCGTCTTGTTCGACGCGTTTTCGTCGAGCAAGACGGCATTGCGCATTCCCCTCAACTTGGAAGACCGGTAACGAAGTAGCGCTGATCGTTTGCTAGTCAGCCAAGGTGATGGAGACCGGGCAATGATCGCTGCCCATGATGTCGGCATGAATTTCTGCCGCGATCACGCGGTCTTTGAGTGACTCGGAAACGAGAAAATAGTCAATGCGCCAGCCGGCATTTCGGGCACGGGCGCCAGTGACGTAGGACCACCAGGTGTAGTGGCCGTTACCTTCGGTGAACATTCGAAACGTATCGACAAAGCCTGCGGCTAAGAACTGCTCGAATCCAAAGCGTTCTTCGTCGGTGTAGCCAGCCTTTCCCTCATTGGGCTTTGGGTTGGCGAGATCATCGGGTTGATGGGCGACGTTCAAGTCGCCACAGAAAATGACGGGCTTCTTTTTCTCAAGTTTTTTCATGTAGGCGAGAAACGCTGGGTCCCACTTTTCATGACGCAACTTCAAGCGGCCAAGGTCGCCCTTGGCATTTGGGGTGTACACCGTGACGAGGAAGAAGTCGTCGTATTCAGCGGTGACGACGCGACCTTCGCTACTCACGTCACCAAAGTCATCATTAGTGAGGTCATATTTGTCAACGATTGCCGCTGGCAGTCCTTTCACCACTGACAGTGGTTGAGGCTTCGAAAAGATTGCCGTGCCGGAGTATCCCTTTTTCACCGCTGGGTGCCAGTGGGCATCGAACTCTGAGAGATCTCCATCAAATTCGTGCTCTTGGCTCTTAATCTCTTGCAAACACACCACATCGGGCTTCAGTGAGTCAAGAAATGGGTGGAAGAGGTCCTTTTTGTGAACAGCTCGAATTCCGTTGACGTTCCACGAGACAATGCGCATACCTCATGGTAGGCAGATCGATCGGGCCACGTTGCAGTTAGGCCGAAGGAGATGCTTGATGGGCGAGGACCTGTTCGACAATCTTGGCCACTCCATCAATTGTCGCAACGCCATATTCTTTGTTCGCGTTGCCGGTGGTCATCACGGCAAGCAGGAAGTTGACACCACCGCCGTGGACCCAACCCGCACTGTTCACTTGCCAGTCGGGAACTCCCATGCCGTCTAAGGGGACCCAGCCATTTTTGAGGTCTGCGGTTGCCCCAGGTGGCATGCCGCCGCTCACCCCCCATCGCTGATCAGAGACCACATGGTCAAGCAGCGTCAACAGATACCGCCGCTGTGCGTTTGACAGGAGCGAATTCACTGAATTGGGCAGCAGTTGATTGAGCAAGATGAGTTGGTCATGCGGCGTGGTCTTCACTCGACCAAAGGCTTCCCAGTGGGGGACCTCGGTTGACTCCATGCCGATAGCTTCGTTAAAGGCGCTGATGGCCGGACCATTACCAACGGCTTTCCAGAGCCTGACGGCGGCGTCATTGTCACTCCACTCCAGCATGGAAGCAAGCGTCGTTTTCAGGTGCTCAGGCACAATTGGCGCACCAGGTGGTTGTTGGTGGACCAAGGTCTCGGCAATATCGAGTTTGGACATTGACGCCGTGAATTGCGGGGCTTGGCTTCCGAGCAGGGTGATCTGGCCGGTTTGAAGATCTTGAAACGCCACCGACACGGTGTTGTTTCGAGTGGCGAGATAGGCCGAAATTGGTGCCGCAAACGGATTGGATACAACGACGGTGGTCGTCGTGATCTTGGTTGTGACTGCAGCGCCAGCGACTTGGGTCGACGTTGGTGACGAGGAAAGATTGAGTAGTACCAAGGTGGAGAGCGCAACAATACTTGCTCCGCCAACAGCAAAGAACAGATTCCGTCGAGGCAGCGGGCGTGGAGGTGATTTCCGACCGTGAACGGGTTGGTAGCGGGCCACGCCCCAACCTTAGGAACTTCCGCTTGCAACTTCGCGGCAATTCGACCTGCAACGACGCAAGTTTCTCAGGCGACCTCAACCACGTCGAAGTGCTCGACGGTCGGTTTGTTGACGTAGAAGTGATGGAGTGCGTCACGCCACGCGTCAAAGTCCGGACCGCCGCGGAAGTTGACCGTGTGCGCTTCGAGTGACTCCCACTCAACGAGGAGGAGGAAATTCGATGGCTGCTCCATGCATCGAGAAACCTCGAGGCCTAAGAACCCGTCGGTTCGGGCAATCAAGTGCTTGACCGAGGCTAGGGCGGCCAAGAAGTGTTCTTCTTGACCTTCGATGACTTCTAAGTAGGCGTGTTCGAGAACCATGAGTGCTCCTTAGTTTCCTGCTCGAGCCTGACGCAAAAGATCAAGATCATGACGCCAATCATCGCTGAGCGCGACATCAATGGCAGTGAGTGCCATGAGCAGCGCTCCATCGACCATGGCTTGATCTGCCGAGGCAGTGATGCACGCTGCGGCGAATTCATACTGATGGTTCGATGCACCGCCAGCGTCAACTTTCACGAGAGGGTGAATGGAAGGCACGGCGAGAGAAATATTGGCCATGTCGGTTGAAAGGGTTGGCTTCGCCACGCCGGCATCATCATCGGCAAACGAACGGCCAAGCGCTTCCGCATGGGTGCGGTAAGCGGCAAGTAGCCGCTGGTCAGATTCCATGTGCGAGTAGTTCGGCATTCGAAAGGCCATGGAGAACTCGGTGTCGGTCGCAAGGGCACCGGCTTCAAAACATTGGCGCACCCGCCGAAGCAGCTCATCTAATGCTTCAACGCGATGGGTCCTGCACATAAAGCGGCCCGTCACAAGTTCGGGAATCACATTGGCAGCTTCGCCGCCAGCGGTCACAATGCCGTGGATCTGTTCACCGGGCGGAAGCTCTTGACGCAATAAGCCAATTGCCACTTGGGCGATCACCATGGCGTCGGCAGCGTTACGGCCCTTCCACGGCGCACCTGAAGCATGCGCTGCCTTTCCGGTGAAGGTCACGTCAAAGTGGCTGACGGCAAGGCAGGTCGCTTCGAGGCGCTCTGCCGCCCATGGGTGAATCATCATCGCCAAGTGAAGGTCGTCAAACGCTCCGCGCTCTAACATCATCACTTTGCCGCCCCCGCCCTCTTCGGCTGGAGTGCCGAGGACGACGATGGTGAGATCGAGTTCGTTGGCAACGGCTTTCAACCCAATGGCTGCACCAACCGCGGCACTCGCGATGATGTTGTGGCCACATGCATGACCAACTTCAGGCAGCGCATCGTATTCAGCGCAGATGCCAATGACGAGGCTTCCTGAACCAAAGGTGGCCCGAAAGGAGGTCTCAAGATCAAAGGCCCCTCGCTCAACCGAGAAGCCTTCGGCGTCAAGTGCATCAGCGACGCGACGAGAACTCTCTACTTCGTGGAAGTTGAGTTCGGGGTGTGCGTGGACGAAACGATTGACCGCAAGCAGGGTGCTGTTTGCGTTTGCAATTGCTGCACGCGCTGCGTCGTGAGGGGCTGACACCGTTATTCAACAATGGCGACGACGTCGCCGTTGGCAACGCTGTCTCCGGCTGCGACCTTCAACTCGGTCACGGTTCCTGCTGCACCGGCGGTGATGGGGTTCTCCATCTTCATGGCTTCCAAGATGCAGATGGTCTGTCCAGCTTCAACGGCGTCACCGACTTCGACCATGACCTTGACGATGGTTCCTTGCATCGGAACGGTCACCGCCCCTGCTTGACCAATCACGGCACTTGCGCCACCACTGCGGCGAGCCTTCTTTGTGGCCGGAGCAGCGCCGACAACGGCTTGTGTCTCTGGGAGGTACAAGGTCATCTCGTAGCGCTGACCATTGACTTCTGCAGTGACGGCCTTCGCCACCCGGCCTTGGTCATCGGTGTCACCAGCGACGACGGAGACGACGAGGTCGGACAGATCGAGGCGCTCTTCGACCCATTTGGTGGAGTGGATGCCATCGGCGAAGTCCTGGTGTTCCAAGATGCGCTGCGCGGCAGGAATCGTGGTTGCAACACCTTCAATGACGGTCTCTTCAAGGGCACGGAGCATGCGACGACGAGCGTGCTCGCGGTCATCAGCCCACACCACCAACTTGCCAATCAAGTTGTCGTAGTACTGCGAGACCGTGTCGCCTTCCATGTACCCGGCATCCATGCGCACACCGGGGCCACTGGCTTGCGTGAACTTGGTGAGGGTTCCAGGACTTGGAGTGAATCGACCACCTGAGGGGTCTTCGGCGTTGATACGAACCTCAATGGAGTGGCCTTGGCGGCGAACGTCGTTTTGGCCAAAGGTGAGGGCTTCGCCAGCAGCAATACGAAGTTGCCATTCGACCAAGTCAAGACCGGTCACGAGTTCAGTAACAGGGTGCTCGACCTGAAGTCGGGTGTTCATTTCGAGGAAGTAGAACTCACCGTCTTGGTACAAGAACTCGACCGTTCCTGCATTGACGTAACCGCAGGCCTTGGAGACCTTGACCGCTGCTTCACCCATGGCTTGACGAACCTCGTCGGGGAAGTTTGCCGCAGGAGATTCTTCAACGAGCTTTTGGTGGCGACGTTGACACGAGCAGTCGCGCTCACCAAGCCACAAGGTGTTGCCGTGCGCGTCAGCCAAGACCTGCATCTCAATGTGGCGAGGCCAGGTCAGGTAGCGCTCGACGTAGCACTCGTCGCGACCGAAGTAGGCCAGAGATTCACGTTGGGCGGATTCAAACGCAGCTGCGGCTTCATCGGCACTGTGGACGACCTTCATGCCTCGTCCACCACCGCCGTAGGCAGCCTTGATGGCAACCGGCCAACCGAACTCTTCACCAAAGGCGACAATTTCGCTGGCATCGACCAGGGTCTGCGAACGACCTGGCACACCCGACACGCCCGCAGCTTCGGCAGCAATGCGAGAACTGATCTTGTCACCCATGACTTCGATTGCCTCTGGAGGTGGTCCAATAAAGGTCACACCACGAGCGGTAATCGCTCGAGCAAAGTCAGTGTTCTCAGAGAAGAAGCCATAGCCAGGGTGAACCGCGTCGGCCCCAGACTTCTCAATGGCATCGAGAATTGCTTCGGTGTTGAGGTAACTCTCAGCAGCAGTTTGCCCACCCAAGGCGTAGGCCTCATCGGCCAAGCGAACATGGAGTGCGTCACGGTCGAGTTCTGAGTACACCGCAACGGTGGCGATACCCATCTCCCTACACGTCCGCAGCACGCGCACGGCAATTTCACCTCGGTTAGCGACCAGAACCTTCTTCAGCACCTGAGTGTCCCCTTCGTAGTTCCCCCTTACGGTAGACGACCAGACCACCACGCTCACGCGACATTGCCTCTGTTTCAGTGTCTAGCGTCTTGTAGATGGCCGAACCTTGGAATCCAACCATCCACCACTTCGAATCACTTGGATCAACCAATACCTCGCTGGTGGCAGATGCCACCAACGGCGCACCGGCTGGGACGGTCTATGTTGCCGACTTCCAAACTGCTGGACGCGGTCGACGGGACCGCACATGGGAAGCCCCGCCAAAGTCCTCGCTGCTGTGTTCCGTGTTGCTTCGCCCAACAATTTCTTTGGCCGAAGCCCATCTCGCCACGATTGCCATGGCGCTGGCGGCTCAAACGGCAGTGGAGCGAGCAACAACGAAGGCGCCACTGCTCAAGTGGCCAAATGATCTGCTCTTTGACGGAGCAAAGTTCGGTGGAATCTTGGCTGAAGTGGTCCCGCAGTCGTCACCTGGGTCTCAACAAGTAGCGCTCGTGGTCGGCATTGGGATCAATTTGACCTTCAGCGGGCCTCCAGAATCCGAGGCAACCTCACTTGAAAAAGCAACGGGCCGCATCATCGAGCGAGACGCGTTTCTTCATCTTTTGCTCGAAGAACTTGGGAACCGTCAGTCACTGCTCAACAACCAATCCGGTCGCACCACCTTGCTCGCTGAATACAAAGGGGTGCTGTCGACCTTGGGTCGTGAAGTGCGCGTTGAACTCGCCGACACGTCCCTCGTTGGACAAGCATCAACCATTGGTGCATCTGGAGAGCTTGGTGTCGAAGTTGATGGGGAGCTTTTGTGGTTCCATGCAGGAGATGTAGTGCATCTTCGACCAACAACGTGACACCAGGTCACTGAAGGCGCGCAAGTAGGCTAGGGCCATGCGCGTGCTCATCACCGGAGCTGAGGGTCAACTTGGACATGACTTGCTTGATGCTTTTTCCGGCAACGTCCCTGCCGCAGGTTCTCCTGCGTATGCAGCACGATTTTTGACGACCGCACATGACGTGAAAGGTTGCGATCTTGCGGACTTTTCGCTGACGGATGCAGCGGCAACGATGGACTTTGTCCGAGACTTTCGCCCAGAAGTGATCGTGCACGGTGCGGCCTACACCGCGGTTGACAAGGCTGAAGCAGAGCCCGACGTCGCTATGGCGGTCAATCGAGATGGCACGGCCAATGTGGTTGCCGCAGCGCGCGCTATTGGGGCAAAGGTGTTGGCCGTGTCGACCGACTACGTCTTTGATGGCACTGCGTCGACGCCGTACTTGCCGAGCGATGTGCCGAATCCACTTTCGGTCTATGGCGTCACGAAGCTCGCAGGCGAACAAGCCTGTGGCGATGAGTCAACCATTGTGCGCACCAGTTGGGTGGCTGGTTTTCACGGCAACAACATTGTCAAGACGATTCTTCGCTTGGCGCAGGCCGGAACACCCATGACCTTTGTTGATGATCAGTTTGGGTGCCCGACGCTCAGTGCGGACTTGGCGGTTGCGCTCGTCGGCCTCGCGAAAAGTTGCCCTGGCGGAATTGTTCATGCCACGAACTTCGGACCAACGACTTGGTTTTCCCTCGCTCGACGAGTCGTCGCAAGTGCCGGGCTTGATCCAGATATGGTGACCCCGGTTCGCACGATTGATCGCCTGCCCGCTCCACCGGCACAGCGACCAATGTATTCAGTCCTTGATGGCGCAGCACTTGCGGCCACCGGTGTTGGCCCACTTCCGCCTTGGGAAGAAGCGCTTGATCGTCTTGTTCATCTCCTCGTTGCAGAAAGCTCGACTTCTTCATGAAAAGTTCAACCTCGCTTACGGAAAACCCAAAGCGCGTGACGGTCATTGGCGCGGGGTACGTCGGCCTCCCAACTGCTGCAGTGCTCGCGCACTTTGGCCATCAGGTCATCTTGGCCGAGCGCGATGAACGCCGTCTTGCCACCCTTCGTGCTGGCGAGTCGCCCATTGTGGAAGAGGGCCTTGCCGAGTTGTTGGCCGCAGGCGTTTCCTCTCGCCGCCTGACGTTTTCACCAGATGCTGCACAAGCCTCGGTCAATGCCGATGTCATTTTTCTTTGCGTGCCAACCCCACAAGGCGATGATGGTTCGGCAGATTTGTCCTATGTCTTGGCAGCCGCCCGTGAAATTGCCCCATCACTCAAGTCCGGCGCCATCGTTGTGGACAAATCAACGGTTCCAGTTGGCACCGCCGCACTGGTCGAAGAAGCCTTGGGGCGCGCCGATGTTTCAGTGGTGTCGAACCCTGAGTTCTTACGAGAGGGAACGGCAGTTTCGGACAGTTTTCATCCAGACCGCATCGTGATTGGTTCCGATAATGCCTCGGCGGCGAGCACGGTTGGCGAGTTGTTTTCAGAAACCAAAGCCCCGGTCGTCATCACCGACACGGCAACGGCAGAGACCATTAAGTACGCCTCGAATGCGTTTCTCGCCACGAAACTCAGTTTCATGAACGCCATTGCGGGACTTTGCGAAGCCGTTGGGGCTGATGTTCGTGACCTGACCCTCGGACTTGGATATGACAAGCGCATTGGTTTTGAGTTCATGAATCCCGGTCCAGGATGGGGTGGGTCATGTCTTCCGAAAGACACCGCAGCACTCATTTCCATTGCGGCCGATCACGGCTATGACTTCTCGCTGCTGCGTGGAGCGGTTGCAACCAACGAAGCGCAAATTGAGCGCATCGTGAACAAAGTTGATGCCGCTGTTTCGGGCTTGGCGGGCAAGAAGGTGGCGTTGTGGGGGCTGACCTTCAAAGCCGGCACCGATGACCGGCGCTGTTCACCGGCCATTGACATTGCGCATCGCTTGCAAGCTCGCGGTGCGGTACTCAGTGCGTTTGACCCCACCGTGTCGCCGGGCGACACGTCGGAAGATCTTTCCAACATTGCGCTTTTTGACGATCCGTATGCAGCCGTCAACGGTGCGGCGACGGTGGTACTCCTCACCGAATGGCGCGAGTTCCGTTGGCTCGATTATCAAAAAGTCTTCGAACAAATGGCAACGCCATCGATGGTCGATGCCCGAAATCTCCTTGACCCATCCGCAATGCGCAAGATTGGATTTACCTACGTCGGCATTGGTCGACCATGAGAGTCGTTGTTGCTGGCGGTGCCGGATTTTTGGGATCGCATCTCGCAGACGCCTATGCAGCGTCTGGTTGCGACGTGGTCATTGTTGATGATCTGTCGTCTGGAAGCCTGGCCAACATCGAACAACTGCTTGCTGCCGGCCACGAGTTCCACGAAGCCGATGTATCAAAGGCTGTCCCCGTTGAGGGCCACGTGGATCTCGTGTTCAATATGGCATCACCGGCGTCGCCGCCGTTTTACCTGGAACGTCCCTTAGAAACCCTTGCGGTAGGCAGTGAAGGTACGCGGCGGTTGTTGGAGTTGGCCGAGCGCAGCGGCGCACGGTTCGTGCACGCGTCTACCTCTGAGGTCTACGGCGACCCAACCGTGCACCCACAACCCGAGACCTACTGGGGAAATGTCAACCCCGTTGGGCCAAGAAGTGTCTATGACGAAGCAAAGCGATTTGCGGAAGCGTTGACGGTTGCCTATGGCCAACAACGTGGAGTTCGCGTTGGGCTTGTTCGAATCTTCAACACCTATGGGCCTCGCCTTGACCCAGGCGATGGGCGCGTGGTGTCGAATTTCGTGCGACAAGCGCTCGCCGGCGAACCACTAACGGTCTATGGCACGGGTGAACAGACTCGGTCACTTTGCTATGTCGCTGACCTTGTTGATGGACTCATGAAGATGGCGGCAACTGAAGAGGTCGGACCGATCAATCTCGGCAACCCTGACGAGCGGACCATGCTTGAGCTCGCGGCAGAAGTCTTGGCCGTGACCGGATCGCAATCAGAAATTGTGTTTTTACCGCTTCCGACCGATGACCCAATGAGGCGTTGTCCCGACATCACCTTGGCGACAGCGGTGCTGTCGTGGAAGCCAACGGTAAGTCTTCGTGACGGGCTCATTCAACTGGTGGAGTACTTTTCTTCTCAAGCGCTGAGCAAGGAGTAGCTGTGGCAGAGACCAAGCTCGAACCGATGGAGTACCGCACCTTGACGGTGCTCATGCCGGTGTTTAACGAGCAAGCCACCTTGGCAGAAATCATTCGACGCGTTCGCCAAGTCGATCTGGGCCTCACGCTTGAGCTCATCATTGTTGACGATGGGTCAAGTGATGGCACCAACAAGATTCTTCGGACCCTTGAAGACTCGACCGTTCGGGTCATCGCGCACCAAAAGAACCAGGGCAAAGGCGCTGCACTACGAACGGGCCTCGCTCATGCAAGTGGGGACATTGTCGTGATCCAAGATGCGGACTTGGAATATGACCCTGATGACTGGCCGGCCCTGCTTGCGCCGATCTTGAAGGGGAAGGCCTCGGTTGTCTACGGCAGTCGCTTCACTGGTCAGCGCAAGAACATGTTGCCGCTCCACTGGGCTGGAAACCGCTTATTATCACTCGTCACGAACGTGCTGTACTCGTCGACCCTGTCCGACATGGAGACCTGCTACAAAGCATTTGACCGACGTGTCTTAAAGGATCTGACCGTCGTGTCCAATCGTTTTGACTTTGAACCTGAAATCACTGCCAAGGTCTTGCGCCGTGGATACCGGATCTACGAAGTTCCAATTAGCTACGCCGGACGTGAGTTCGACGAAGGCAAAAAGATCACCTGGCGCGATGGCGTTGGCGCCCTTAAAGCCCTCGTGAAATTCCGGTTTACGAAGGACTTCTAAGTGCAAAGCTCCAAGGCCTATGGCCTAGGTGCGGTGACTGCGGTCGTTGTCGACTTTCATAGTGGCGACGACGTACGTGCGTGCTGTGCATCACTGCTCAGCGAAGGTTGCGACGTCGTGGTGGTCGACAACGCTCCAGTGGGGACGAGTGCGGCAATATTGGGCGATCTCGTGGCCTCGGTCACCTTGATTGAAACTGGGGTCAATCTGGGTTTTGGCGGGGGAGTGAATCGTGGTGTTGCCGCCGCATCGACGCCCTATGTGCTCGTGTGCAATCCAGACCTCGTGGTGCATGACGGCGCAGTAGCGGCGCTCGTTGACGCGCTCGAACAAGAGCGCGACTGGGCACTTGTTGGTCCGAAGATTTTGGACATGTCGGGGGAGACCTACCCATCGGTGCGGAGATTCCCCTCGCTCGCTGATGCTGCTGGCCATGCGCTGCTTGCGCCACTTTGGCCAAAGAATCCCTTCACTGCTCGCTATCGCTCGGGCTATGCCACGAAACCTAGGTGGGGAGTGGACTGGATCTCTGGAGCTTGCTTTCTCATTCGCCGAGAGGCTTTTGAGGCACTAGGTGGGTTTGACGAGGGATTCTTTATGTTTGCCGAAGACCTGGACTTGTGTTTTCGTGCCCACGGCCTTGGTTTTGGCATTGGCTATACGGCAACGGCCGTCGTAACCCATGTCGAAGGGGTGTCACGTCGTCGCCAGCCCTACAAAATGCTGGTGGCACACCATCGCTCTGCGTTTCGCTTTCAAGCCAAGCATGCAACCGGATTGAAACGACTCTTGCTGCCTGTTGCTGCACTGGTCTTGGCCATCAGATTTTCGATAGCGGTCGGAACAGAATTTCGAGCCCGCGCAAGCGAATGAGCGAGATTGATCAGCGACTCCCACGTGCAGTCGTCGCGGTCAGCGTTGGGCGAGGGATCTCGGTCCTTGGTGACCAAGTGGCGCTGTATGCGCTGTTGTTTCGAGCAAAGCACGATATTGGCCACATTGGGGTAGCACTGGTGATTTTGGCCGGAACCGTCCCGCTGGTGGTTCTTGCACCGTGGGCAGGACAGCTCGTCGATTCAGTAAGGACACGGCCGATCCTGTTGGGTGCGCTCCTCGCGCAGTTTGGCTTGTGTCTCACGCTGATCGCGAGCCGCGGGTACTTCTCGCTCGTATGCATTGCCTTGTTGGCGGCCGGAACGGCAGTACTCAATCCTGCCTGGTCGGCACTTGTGCCAAGTCTTGTAAGTGATGAGCAACTGCCACGAGCGTCGGGTCTCCAACAGTCGTGGTCAACCTTGGCTCAAATTGCGGGGCCATTTGTTGGTGGACTGCTCGTCGAGTGGAGTGGGTTTTCCACGCCACTGGTCATCGACGCCATAAGTTTCGCTGCGCTGGTGCTGGTGGTGGTGTTCCTCCGGCTCGATCGGGTCCCGGTACAGCGAGTGGGAAAACGCCCACGTGGTGATGCCTTTGCCGGGATGGTGGTGCTGTGGAAGGACAGATTCCTGCGTGCGCTCATGATCACGTTGTGCGCGTTTGTACTTGCGATTTCACTCATCAATGTCGTTGACCTGTTTTTCATTACCGACACCTTGGGCGGTTCTCCTGGCGCCTTTGGCCTCACGGGTGCGTTATTTGGCATTGGCATGTTGCTGACGTCGGCAACGGTGTCGCGCCAACTTCGCCTAGAGCAAAGCCATGAGCGATGGACAATCATTGGCTGCGCCTTGTTGTCAATTGGCGTTGCCATTGAGGGATTCTCCTCGTCGATTACTCAAGCCATGGTGGGATTTTTCATTGCCGGTCTCGGCAATGGATTGGCCAATGTTCACGTTGGGGTACTCATGATTCGCCAAGTTGCCGAGGAGTTGCGCGGGCGAGCCTTGGCTGCTGTTGGGGCGTTGATTTCAGCGGCCAGCGTGGTCGGCATGATTGCCGGTGGCCTCGCCGCCACCACGTTTGACCCACGGGTGGTGCTCCTTGCTGGAGGGCTCGGCAGTGGGCTGTTGCTTGGGGTTACTGCTCGGCCTGTGCTTCGTCACCGACAAGATGGCACCGCCGAGACGCCCTAGGCTAAAGGTGGTTGTGTGCGGGTCTGTGGTTGCAAGTCGATGCCAGTCGCAGGCAAAACGACCCACGTAAGGCGACTTGTGGTCGCTGAGCATGGAGCGGTTTAGAAGTAAGCCCTGCCGATCTCAGACCTCGACCGAGGCGAGATCGAGACGGGAGGACTGAGGCGGGTCGCGTGGCACTTGTGTCACGAGAATCGCTGAGGAAGCCCTGCTGCAGGCGAGTGTGGGGTCAAAGACCAGGTCAGCCGCACACAACCATTTCACTGGTGCTGGAACCCTTGACGAGAAGCCAGCCGGTAGGCTTGTGGCACCATGAGCATCCTTTCAAAAGTCCTGCGCGCCGGTGAAGGCAAGAAGGTTCGCCGCCTTGCGGAGATTGTCCCGCTCATCAACGATCTTGAAGACGAGATGGTGGCACTCAGCGACACCGAACTCGCCGCCAAGTCGGTGGAGTTCCGTGCCCGCCTTGACGAAGGCGAAACCTTGGACGACCTTCTCGTTGAGGCCTACGCCGTCGTTCGAGAAGGAGCAAAGCGCGTTCTTGGTCAGCGGCACTTCGACGTACAGCTCATGGGTGGCATGGCCCTCCACTTTGGCTGGATTGCCGAAATGAAGACCGGTGAAGGCAAGACTTTGGTGTCGACCTTGCCGGTGTACTTGAACGCATTGGCCGGAAAAGGCGTCCACGTCGTCACCGTGAACGATTATTTGGCCACTCGTGACAGCCAGTGGATGGGCCGATTGCACCAGTTCTTGGGGCTCTCGGTTGGGCGGGTTGGACCAGACATCACTGATGCAGAGTTGAAGCGTCAGGCCTATGCCTGCGACATCACCTATGGGACCAATACTGAACTTGGTTTTGACTATTTGCGGGACAACATGGCTCGTTCAAGAGACTCGATGGTCCAGCGTGGCCACCACTTCGCCATCATTGACGAAGTTGACTCGATTCTGATTGACGAAGCAAGAACGCCACTCATCATTTCTGGTCCAGCGTCAGAAACCGCCAAGCTCTACGGCCAGTTCGCTTCCATTGCTCGCACCCTCACCGCCGAGGTTGATTACGAAGTCGACGAAGAGAAAAAGACGGTCGTACCGACCGATGAAGGCATTGGCAAAGTCGAACGCGCCCTTGGCGTTGAGAACATGTACGAAGCGGTCTCAACCAATTACGTGCACCAATTAACCCAAGCACTTCGAGCCAAAGAGCTCTACCACCGCGATAAGGACTACCTCGTGCGTGGTGGCGAGGTGCACATCATCGACGAGAACACCGGCCGCACCTTGGAAGGTCGCCGTTGGTCTGATGGGCTCCACCAAGCCGTCGAAGCGAAAGAACGCGTCAAGGTCAACGACGAGAACCACACCTGGGCAACCGTCACCTTGCAGAACTATTTCAAGATGTACGACAAGTTGTCCGGCATGACCGGAACGGCAGAAACTGAAGCCGGCGAATTCGGTTCGACCTACAACTTGGCCGTTGTGCCGATCCCGACACATCGCGTTCCGCAGCGCCTTGACCAGCCCGACGTGATCTACAAGAACGAACAGGTGAAGTTCACCGCCATCATTGACGATGTGTTGCTGCGTCGCGAGAAGGGGCAACCCGTCCTCATTGGAACCGCCTCGGTGGCGAAATCCGAAATCTTGTCGGCCATGATGACCCGACGAGGAATTCCACACGAAGTCTTGAACGCAAAGCAACACTTCCGTGAGGCTGAAGTGGTTGCCCAAGCCGGGCGTCTCGGCGCAGTCACCGTTGCCACCAACATGGCTGGTCGTGGTGTGGACATCTTGCTCGGTGGAAACGCGGAACTCTTGGCGCAACGTGAGGTGCTGTCGCGTGGTCTTGACCTTGCCAGCGAAGAGGGCCAAGCCGCCTACCTCGAAGCGCTGAACGTCGCCACTGCGCAATGTGAACTCGAAGGCGAACAAGTCCGCGA
The DNA here is from genome assembly GCA_947447225.1 of Acidimicrobiaceae bacterium. Taxonomy (GTDB): domain Bacteria; phylum Actinomycetota; class Acidimicrobiia; order Acidimicrobiales; family RAAP-2; genus CAIQEU01. Next base: position 28,605 of record CANFJV010000001.1, on the reverse strand, counting down.
CGCGGGTGGTCTCTACGTGCTTGGTTCCGAGCGCCACGAGTCGCGTCGCATCGACAATCAGTTGCGTGGTCGTGCGGGCCGTCAAGGCGATGCCGGTGAGAGCCGCTTCTTTTTGTCCCTAGAAGACGAACTCTTGCGCCTGTTCGCGACCGGTGCGCTCAGTTGGGTCATGGGGCGCACCCTGCCTGACGACCAACCCATTGAAGCCAAGATGGTCTCCAAGGCCATTGAGCGGGCGCAAAACACGGTTGAAGGCCGAAACGCAGAGATTCGTAAAGATGTGCTCAAGTACGACGCCGTGATGAATGAGCAGCGAAAGGTCATCTATGGCTGGCGCCTGCGCATCATGGATGGCGAAAACTTAGAAGAGCGCACGACTGAGCTTTTGGAAGAAACCGCGGAAGCATTGGTCAAGCAGTGCTGTCCTGGGGATTACCCAGAAGCCTGGGACGTGGAGCAACTCCTTGTTGAACTCCACCAGTACTACCCAACACGTTTTTCGGTTGAGGACTTGGGGCAAGCCTCAAGCCAAGCTCAAGTTATTGACTCAGTGGTCGAAGAAGCGCTTGATTACTACGAGCGTCACGCGGAAGAGTTGCCCGGTGGCGTTGAGACGGCTCGCATGATTGAGCGCGACATCATGTTGCAGATCATCGACCAACGATGGCAAGAACACTTGGCCGAAATGGACTACTTGCGTGAAGGCATCAATCTTCGTGCCGTCGCCCAACAAGACCCTCTTGTTGCCTGGCAGCGAGAAGGTTTCTCGATGTTTGGCACCATGATTGAAGCCATTGAAGACGACTATCTGCGCTACGTGCTGCACGTCGAGGCAGCCCCTGATGATGCCGCAGAAGTTGACCTCAACCGAGCGGTCTATGTCGCAGCCGACGACCCGGTTTCTGACAGCTCGATGCTTGCGCAGCTTGCTCCTGATGGCGGCCAGATGATTGACGCGACGGAAAAGCCACAAGCACCGTTTAATCCAGCGGATTTCGACGCCGTGATCCAGCCCATTGTCAAAGCCCCGGAAGAAAAGCTTGGTCGCAATGAGCCATGCTTCTGCGGTAGCGGTCGAAAGTTCAAGTTCTGCCATGGCGCAGCCGGTCGATAGCCAGGCAGTCGTCCGTGACTCAGGAGCCGTGCTCTTGGAGCTCATTGGTCGACTTGCCGAAGCCAAGCAGTATTTAAAGGTCGCTGAACAACAGTCGCGCAAAGCCGAACTTGATGCGTTGGCCGCCAATCCTGATTTATGGAATGACGCTGATGCTGCTCGAGCAATTACGACCGAACTCGGTCGGGTGAATTCCGACCTCCAAGACTTCAATACCCTTGGCGCCGCATTGGAAGACGCACAAGTGCTTCGGGAACTCATTGCCGAAGCAGAGGCATCTGGCGAAGCAGACGCGTCACTTGAGGCGGAATTCAATTCGTCGGTTGCTGACCTTGAACGACAACTGTCGAGCCTTGAACTTCGGAGCTTGTTTGCTGGCCAATACGACGAGTATGACGCGATTTGTGAAGTCCATGCCGGCGCTGGTGGAACTGACGCTCAAGACTGGGCCGAGATGCTGCTTCGGATGTATCAACGATGGGCCGAGCGACGAGGGTTCTCCGTTGAACTTGATGAAGCAACAGAAGGCGGCGAAGCCGGGTTGCTCTCGGCAACGTTCATTGTCAAGGGCCGATTTGCCTATGGCCTGATGGCTGCAGAGCGCGGCGTGCACCGCCTCGTGCGGATGAGTCCATTTGACTCTCAACACCGACGACAAACCTCGTTTGCCTCCATTGACGTCACCCCATTTTTGGAAGACGTCAGTGAAATCGAAATTGATGAGAAGGACCTTCGAATTGATACCTATCGCGCTTCGGGTGCCGGTGGTCAGCACATCAATAAAACGGACTCTGCGGTTCGCTTGACCCACTTGCCATCGGGCGTCGTGGTCAGTTGCCAAAATGAGCGGAGCCAGCACCAAAACAAGGCTCGCGCCATGCAGATTCTGGCCAACAAATTGGCCGAATTGCAGCGTGCTGAACGCCAAGCTGAACTTGATGCGTTGGCGGGAAAGCGGACCGAGAATGCCTGGGGCAACCAAATTCGCTCGTATGTTATGGCGCCGTATCAACTCGTGAAAGATCTTCGCTCAGGTGAAGAAACGGGCAATGTTGATGCGGTGCTTGACGGCGACCTCGATGCCTTTATGGAGGCGGAGCTTCGACGGCAACGTCTCGGTGAGTCGTGAGGCCTCCAAGGTTTTGCTGCACCTCACCGGTAGGGTGGCAGAGGCTCGATTCGCGACGAGGAAGGGGAGAAGTTGAATGATCAAACTTGACCACGTTACGAAGACCTACAAAAACGGCACCATTGCCCTTGATGACGTCTCACTTGAAATTGAAAAGGGTGAATTCGTCTTTCTCGTTGGCTCCTCAGGCTCTGGCAAAACCACCTTTTTGCGGTTGCTACTGAGAGAAGAGCTGCCTGACCGTGGCACCATCTGGGAAGCGGGTCGCGACATTGTCAATCTGCCAAAGTGGCGCGTTCCCTACTTGCGGCGCAACCTTGGCTGTGTCTTTCAAGACTTTCGGTTGTTGCAGAACAAGACCGTGTTTGAGAATGTTGCGTTTGCCTTAGAGGTCATTGGCCGTCCGAAGTCCGTCATTGAGTCCCAAGTCCCGCAAGTCCTCGACCTCGTTGGCCTCTCGCACAAGCGCGACAACCTGCCAACCGAGCTCTCCGGTGGCGAACAACAACGCGTGGCTATTGCCCGAGCCTTTGTGAACCGGCCACTTATTCTCCTTGCCGACGAACCAACTGGAAACTTGGACCCGAAGATTTCTGAAGGCATTATGAGTTTGCTTGATCGCATCAATAAGACCGGCACAACGGTCGTGATGGCAACGCACGACAAAGCGCTCGTCGACCGGATGCGTCTGCGCGTGATTGAACTTGACCGCGGACATCTCATCCGTGACCAGCAGCGCGGTGTCTACGGCATCGAAGCCGACGCAGGAGCACCTCGCTAGTGGCCTCGTTCTCGCAATATGTGGTGAAAGAGACCACCACGAACCTTTGGCGCAACCGAGTGACCACTGTTGCCGCCATCTTCACGGTCATGGTGTCGCTGTTCCTCGTGGGTGGAAGTTTGATTCTCGGCCAAGGGGCATCAAACGCTGAGATCAAGTGGCAACAAGGAACGCTCGTGACGGTGTGGATGGCACCCAATGCCACCACACAGGAAATTGACGCTATTCGCTCGCAACTGAACGCCTACCCCTATGTCCATGACTGCTATTACCAAACCCAGTTGCAGGACTACGAAGAGGCGAAACATCTGTTGACTCCAACCGAGTTGTCAGTGCTCAAACCCGAACTCATACCTTCGTCACTTCGTTGCGTGCCGAATCAGCCGCAAGATGCGCGCCTTGTGATTCAAAAGTTCACTGGCCAGCCCGGTGTGCAATACGTGACGGCGCCAACACAAGCACTGAAAAATCAACAGCGCACGATTGCCATTGCGCAGTGGTCAGTTCTCATCATTGCCAGTGTGCTCCTTGTTTCTTCAGCAGTGCTGATTTTGAACACCATCCGTATGGCGATTTTCGCTCGAAAGCGTGAAGTGGCGGTCATGAAGCTTGTGGGTGCGACCAACTGGTTCATCCGGATCCCGTTCATCTTTGAAGGCCTGATCCAAGGCCTCATTGGCTCGCTCATGGCTGGGGGCCTTCTGTGGACCGGTGAGTGGTTCTGGCATTCTCGAGCCGCCTCATGGGCTCCTGACACCTTAGGAAGCCAAATGCTGCTCAGCACGTGGCAACTCATCTGGTGTGAACTCATTGTCATCTTTTTAGGCATGGTGATTGGCTCGATTGGCTCAGCCATTGCGATCCGCCGCTTCTTGGACGTGTAAGCAAGCAACGCAGCAAACTTGCGTGCCGCGAGATTGCGCATGGTGGTACTCCGACAACAAAGGAGCACTATGGCAACGACCACCACCATTGAAGGCAACCTCACTCGAGAGCCGGAGATCCGTTACTCAACGACTGGCCTCGCAACCACCACCCTTGGCGTTGCAGTGAACCGTCGCTGGAAGAACCAGGCCACTGACGCCTGGGAAGAAGAAACGTCGTACTTCGATGTCGTGTGTTTTAAGGAGTTGGCCGAAAACGTTGCACTGACGTGCACGAAGGGCATGCGAGTTGTCGTGACGGGTCGTCTCAGCATGCGCCAATGGGCCGATGACGATGGGGCCAAGCGCACCAAAGTGGAGATCGTGGCCCAAGACTTGGGTCCGTCACTTCGCTACGCCACTGCTGAAGTCGCGCGCCTTAGTCGGAGTGAGGACGCTTCTTTCGGCCTCGGCGACGTCAATCCGTTCTAGGCCTCGGCTGACGTGTCGGCCTCAGCCGATTCGAAATCAATCGAGAGCGAGTTCACGCAGTAGCGAAGCCCAGTCTCGGTCGGACCGTCGTTGAAGACGTGGCCCAAGTGGCCGCCACACGCGGTGCACAAAATCTCTGTGCGTACCCGACCGAGGCTGCGGTCTTCGCGGTAGGTAATGGGATCTCCGCCAATGGCGCGATCAAAGCTCGGCCAGCCACAGCCCGAATCGAACTTGCCGGAGCTTTCAAAAAGTGCCGTGCCGCAACCGCCGCAGATGTAGGTGCCGTCTGCCTTCATGTCGAGCAAACTTCCCGACCAAGGAGCTTCCGTTCCAGCTTGTCGGAGAATGGCATAGCGCTCTGGCGAGAGCACTTCGCGCCACTCTTGTTCGGTTCGCTCGAGGGGTTGGTTTGACTCCATGAATCCTCACTTGGCTAAAACGACTGATTAGTCGGTACGCTACCGGTCTATGGTCTCGACTGACTCAGCATCCCAAGCAGCATTCCGTGAAGAAGTGGCGACCTGGATGGCCGAACACAACGTGGGCGAGTTCGCCGCGCTCGGCGGTCGAGGTGGCTCAGGTGACGAGACCTTTGGTTTCGAGGTCCGTCAAGCCTGGGAGTATGAACTCGCAGCGGGAGGCTGGACGTGCATTGGTTGGCCAACGGCATTTGGTGGCCGTGGGGCATCAATGACCGAACAGGTCATCTTTGCCGAAGAGTACGTCCGAGCTAAGGCGCCGGGACGAGTTTCGATTCTCGGCGAAGGGCTCCTTGGTCCGACGCTCATTCACCATGGAACACAAGCCCAACAACAGCGATTCTTGCCAAATGTTGTTGCCGGAACCGAGCTGTGGTGTCAGGGCTATTCCGAGCCGAATGCCGGGTCGGACTTGGCCAATGTGCAAACCAAGGCCGAGTTAGACGGTGATGAGTGGGTCATCACTGGGCAAAAGGTGTGGACGAGTCTTGCCCACCAAGCTGACTGGTGCTTTGTCGTGGCGCGAACTGAGCAAGGCTCACTCCGCCACAAGGGCCTGAGCTACCTCCTTGTGCCAATGCGTCAAGAAGGGGTGGAGATTCGCCCCATCACCCAGATCACGAAGACCTCTGAGTTCAATGAAGTGTTCTTCGATGGCGCGCGCACGAAGGCTGACCTCGTTGTTGGCGCGCCGGGACAAGGTTGGACCGTGGCGCTTGCCACCCTTGCCTTTGAACGCGGCGTTGGCCTGCTCGGCCACCTCCTCGGTTTCCGCCGCGAATTTGACGCAGTGGTCGAGCGGGCAACCGAGCGTGGACTAACCAACAATCCCGTCTGGCGCCAGCGGCTGGCCAAGGCCTATGTCGAGCTTGAGATCCTGCGCATGAACACGGTCCGCTCGCTAACTGGCGTTGATGGCCCTGCCGCTCCACCAGAGGCGTCAATTGCCAAGTTGTTCTGGGCCACCTGGCACCGAAACCTGGGTGAACTCATGATGGATATTGAAGGACCAGGTGCCACCATTGTTGGTGAGGACTACGACCTTGGAGACTTTCACCGCACGTTCTTGTTCTCCCGTTCAGAGACCATCTACGGTGGGTCAAACCAGATTCAACGCAATATTGTCGGCGAGCGAGTTCTCGGGCTGCCGGCCGAACCTAAACCACAACAGCCCTAAGCGAAAGAGCACCTCGTGAGTCTCACTGAACGCCCAAAAGCAACACCGGTACCGCCAGAAACTGGTGGCCACGGTCTCTTGGCCGACAAAGTGGTCGTTGTCACGGCCGCAGCTGGCACCGGCATAGGTCAAACAACCGCACGTCGGTGTTTGGAAGAAGGTGCGATTGTTGTCGTATCTGATGCACACCCACGCCGCACGGCCGAAACTGCAGAACAACTGAGTGCGCAATTTTCCACGTCGGTACTTGGCATTGCCTGCGATGTGACCAATGAAGAAGAAGTCCAGAATCTCTATGCCGAAACAAAAAAGGCCTACGGGCGCATTGATGTGGCGGTGAATAATGCTGGCCTTGGTGGCACGGTTGATCTCGTCGACATGACTGATGAGCAATGGTTGAAGGTGCTCGACGTGACGCTCAACGGCACGTTTCGCTGCACAAGAGCAGCGCTCACGCACATGTATGCGCAGAAGTCGGGTGCAATTGTGAACAACGCTTCAGTGCTTGGATGGCGTGCGCAACCTGGCCAAGCGCACTATGCCGCGGCCAAAGCCGGTGTGATGGCCCTCACTCGATGTGCAGCGGCTGAAGCAGCCCAGCACAATGTGCGTGTGAACGCCGTGTCGCCGTCACTTGCCGAACATGCGTTTTTGAACAAAGTGATTGACCAAGAGAGCCTTGATCTGCTTCGCAGCCGCGAGCTCTTCGGCCGAGGTGCTGAAACCTGGGAAGTTGCGAACGTCATCATCTTCTTGGCATCGAACTACTCGTCGTATTTGTCGGGCGAAGTTATTTCGACCTCGAGCCAGCACCCATGAGCATCGTTGGCCAAGATCTCGACGCCGCCGGGGGAGCACGATTCCCCTTTGGAAGCGACGAAGACCCACGAGGTGATTTGAGGTTCGTCACCTTGCCGGGACTTGTTGACTACGCCGTTCGTGAATATGGAAACGACATTGCCGTCGTCGACGGTCTTGACGATCCCGACCACACGGCACGCCTCACCTTTGCTGAACTCGGCGAAGCGGTGGCCGAGGCTGCTCGGGGCTTTTTGGCCCTCGGTGTTGCTCGAGGAGACCGTGTCGCACTTTGGGCACCGAACTGCCTGGAGTGGATTGTTGCCGCTCTTGGCGTCACGTCGGTTGGCGGTGTTGTCGTCACGTTGAACACCCGGTTCAAAGGCGCCGAAGCGGCGTACATCATCAGCAATGCTCAAGCCAAGGTCCTTTGCACAGTTGAAGGGTTCTTAGGTGCCGATTATCCAGCGCAACTCATTGGTGAAGACGTTGGGCCACTTTCGACCATTGTGATGCTGAAGGGCTCAGCATCGACACTCCCTCATGGAGTTGCGGCCATCACTTGGCATGACGTGTTGGCCGGTGGTGCACGTGTTCTCGACGAGGACTTGGCTGCGGCTCGCGCCGCTGTTGCACCAACGGATATGGCTGACATCATCTTTACGTCTGGCACAACTGGCAAGCCAAAGGGCGTCGTCACCTCTCACGCTCAAACGCTGCGGACTTTTGCCACGTGGGCGAACCTTGTTGGACTTCGACACGGTGACCGTTACCTGATCGTCAATCCGTTCTTTCATACCTTTGGCTATAAGTCGGGCTTGTTGGCATCGCTGATGGCTGGGGCAACAATGTATCCAGTTGCGGTGTTCGACGTGGGCCTCGTGAGTCGGTACTTGGTCGACGAGCAAATCTCCGTCCTGCCTGGGCCACCAACGCTGTTTCAATCCCTGCTCACGGGCGAAGACCCTGCCACAACAATGGCGTCACTTCGCTTAGTCGTCACCGGAGCGGCCCTCGTCCCGGTTGAACTGGTGAAGACACTGCAAGATGATCTCGGCGTCGAAACGGTGTTGACGGCCTATGGGCTCACCGAATCAACCGGCGTCGTCACCATGTGTCGTCAAGGTGATGCCCCAGAGGTGATTGCCAAGACCTCAGGTCGGGCAATTCCGAACGTCGAGGTGCGCATTGTTGACAAGGACAACATCGAAGTCCCACGTGGCGAAGCGGGAGAAGTCGTGCTCCGTGGTTACAACGTGTTGCTGGAGTACTTTGCCAATGAAGCCGCAACCAAAGAGACCATTGACGACCAAGGCTTCTTGCACACCGGTGATATTGCCGTCATGGACGACGCTGGCAACATCATCATCACTGACCGCCTGAAAGATATGTATGTCGTTGGTGGGTTCAATGCCTATCCAGCGGAGATTGAGGCGCAGCTACGCCAGCACGCGGGCATTGCTCAAGTCGCCGTCATTGGAGTGCCTGATGAGCGAATGGGTGAAGTGGGCTGCGCCTATGTGGTGGCCGCTTCTGCGCCTTGTGATGAACTTGGCAAAGAGTTACTTGCCTATGCCGCAACCAATCTGGCGAACTACAAGGTGCCCCGCTACCTTGTGTTTATTGACGCCTTGCCACTCAATGCAAGTGGGAAAGTACTGAAGCGAGAATTACGAGTGCAGTTCGCAGCTGGGACCGACCCAGTTGTCACGAAGTAGGGGGAATCATGCGCGGCATTGTCTACACCGGTGATGGGGCAGAGGTCACCGACGAACTTGGAATCGGCGACCCAGGGCCAACGCAGGTCAAGGTGTCAATCCAAGCAGCGGGCGTGTGTCACTCGGACCTTTCGGTCATTAACGGCACCATTCCATGGAAGCCGCCAGCAGTGCTCGGACACGAAGGTGCCGGCATTGTGGAAGCGGTTGGCTCTGAGGTGCGCTCTGTCAAAGTTGGTGACCACGTGGTCATTGCGACCTTGGCCAGCTGTGGCGTGTGCCGAGCCTGTTCAACTGGCCACCCATCGTGGTGCTTGTCGACACTTGGCAACATCTCGTTTCCCTTTACCTATAAGGGCGAGCCAGCCTCGAATTTTGCCGCCGTGTCGGTATTTGCCGAGCAGACGATTGTCGCCGAAGTCCAAGTGGTCAAGATTCCTGATTCGATTCCGTTCACCTCGGCGTGCCTCATTGGCTGTGGTGTGTTGACCGGCGTCGGCGCCGTCCTCAACCGTGCGAAGGTTCGCCCGGGCGAGACCTCGGCCGTATTTGGCGTTGGTGGCGTTGGATTGAACGTTATCCAAGGCCTCAAGATTGCCGGTGCAACCAAGATCGTCGCGGTGGACAACCAACCTGGCAAAGAAGCACTTGCACGCCAGTTTGGCGCAACGGACTTTGTGCTTGCCGGCGAAGGCATTGACTCAGCTAAAGCGGTTCGAGAAGCAGTGCCGATGTCGAACGAACACGCGTGGGGAGCACTTTTCCCACTTGGTGGCGTGACATGGGCCTTTGACTGCGTTGGCCACCCAGCAGTGCTGAAGAGTGCGCTTGACTGCCTTGACTGGGGTGGCAATGCAGTTGCCATTGGCATTCCGCCACGTGGTACTGAAGTCAGCGTTGACATCAACAGCTTGGCCTACGTTGACCGTGGTCTGCTTGGTTGCCGCTACGGATCAGCTCGTCCGCATCACGACGTGAAGCTCATGGTTGATCTTTATCAGTCCGGCCAATTAAAGCTTGACGAGCTCGTGTCGCTCACGACGCCGCTTGAGCAGTTCCGAGATGTCGTTGACGCCATGCACTCAGGAACCGTCGCACGAGGTGTGCTCACGTTCTAAGCAGTAAAACAACGCCTCCAAGAGCCCTTCATGCTGCAGCGTGAAGGGCTCTTGTTTCTTTATCTTCCGCCGGAGGCCGTTTCAGTTCGACCTAGGCCAAAGGTGCGTTGTTGGCTACTTGGCATTGCGCCTGAACGTTGGCAGAACTGAGCGTTGGCAGCAGTGTCGAAAAGATTGGATTCGCCGACAGCCAGGCCTTGGAGTAGCCCACCGAGGAGCACCCAATCAGGGTCCCGAGTCCAGTCGCCGTTACCGTTGCGTAGGCAGCATTCATGTGCACAGTGTCGGAGTGCACGAAGTAGTTTCCAGCAACGACCGGGCACATGTTGTTGCAGAACAACGTGCTCATGTTGACCGTCTTCACGCCAATTTTGGTGAGTGCAGTCTTGATCTCGAGGTCATGGACGCGCTTGAAGGCAGTTGCGGTCGAAAGGGCACAGGCCGAAACATTGCTCAAGTTCTTGGCCAAGCAGGTTGCTGGAAGCCCGTTTGTTTGAGGAACGCCAAGGATGACGCGGGTGACGAGGCCTGTTGACCCAATGTCTTGCATTGTCTTGGTCACCCCGTTGACAAAGTTGGCAACCGGAACAAGGGCCAAGTGATTGGTGGGCGAATTCAGCTGAATGAACTCACTCAGTAACACGAGCACTGGCTTTGGTGACATTGTCTTCACTTCGGTAATGACGTTCTTGCGAAAGGTCGCACAACCTTGGTCGACCGTGCCAAGCCAGTTTGAGATTGCAATATTGGCAAATGGACAGCCCAATCGTGCATAGGCGACCACTCGAAAGTGGTTCTTCGTACCGAGTGCAGACAACGCCGGAATCAGTTGCTCGGCGAAGGAATCGCCGTATAACACCACGACTTTGGAGCTCGAAAGATCGCCGAAATTGCAGCCGCGCGCTACTGGTTCAGCCGATGGCATCTCGCGACACGCGTCACTTTGGAAATTTGACTGGGTGACCGATCCAAGCTGACGGGCGAGGGCTGATGGCAACGGCGCCTTCTGCGAACCGGTTTTTAGCCACTGCTGAATTTGGGTGAGTTGTGGAAGTGCCGTCAGCGTCGGAGAGGAAGTGGCCGCGTTGGTGTGCGCCACCGGTAGTGCCAGAAAGGAGAGCACAAGACTGAACAACAGCGCAACGGCTACCTTGCCAAGAAGCGAAGATTGAGTCCTCACGCATGCCCCCTTCATGGTCACGTGAAATGAGATCTTGCACGAGTGCAACAGGCTGCCACGGTAGTTCGGTTGTGGGAGCAAATGCTGCTCATGCGGGTTCTGGTTTTTCGATCAGGTGAAGTGGCCGTGCGTTGCGACAAGGTCGTCTACCGCCACCAACATCGGGCAATCTTCGATCAGAACTTGCCAGATCGAACAGGGCACGAGCAGATGTCGGTCAAGGTGTTCACGCGCGACGGCAATCTCGACACCATGGTTGAGTAGGACAAATGCGCAACCCTCCCCTCAGTAATCAGTAGGGTGTGAAGCGCTCAACTCCGCACATTGACCTGAAAGGCTTCACGTGCCAGAAGAAGACCTTTTTGTTCGCGGCGACCTCCCGACCGTCATCATTATTGGTGTGATGAAGTCGGGAACCTCCTCGCTCCACAATTACCTCGGACAACACCCGCAGGTGCAGATGTCCCAACCAAAGGAACTCAATTTCTTTGTGTCGGACGTCGATGACCCAGTACATAAGGGCGTCCAGGGTCGCAATTATGACCGAGGGCTCGAGTGGTATCGAAAGCACTTTGATGCAGCCATGCCTGTTCGTGGCGAGTCATCACCGGCGTATATGGACCCTGGGCATGCCGGTGCTGCCGAACGCATGGTGAAAATTGTTCCTTCGGCAACGCTCATTGTGCTCACCCGAGATCCCTTTGATCGAGCGGTCTCGCACTTTCACCACGAGGCCTCGCGAGGCCGAGAAGGTCGCACCCTTGAAGAGGCCTTGCGTGACCCACATTCCAAATACGTCGAGATGAGTCGATATCACGAGTGTCTTGTTCCGTTCTATGAACGCTTTCGGCCGGAGCAAATACTCCGGTATCGCCAACGTGATCTCGATACTCGTCGACATGAGGTCGTTGCAGATATCTTTACCCGCCTTGGTGTGGATGCAACCATCGAGATTGAGAATTTGGAATTTCGCTTCAATACGGCGGTTGGCCGAGAAAGCTTGTTGCACCGCTTGTTGATGTTTGGTCGAGGATCGAAACTCCGCTCACTCGTCGCCAAAGTGTTACCAAAATCGATTCGCTATCACATCGACGTGCGATCAAGGGCCGTCAAAACAAGCGAACCAGGTGGCGGTTCCACTTCGAACTTGCAGATGCCCCCCATGCTTCGAGAACAATTTGAGGCCTTAGTGCGCGATGATGTCTCGAAGTTCGAGCAGGATTTTGCCGAGGGGCGCCTTATTGAAGGCTTGCCGGCGGTTTAGCAGAATCACTCGAGAACGATTCTCGACGTGACGTCGACTTAATGCTCGAGGGCGTCAACTCGCTGACCGGGAAGCGCAGATCCGGAAAGTCCGGCCAAAACGCTCGCGGCAATGCCAGGGCCATCGAGACCAAGTCCAGCCAAGATCGCGTCCGGCTTTCCGTGCGCCAGGAATGTCTTTGGAATGCCAAGAGTGATTGAGGTTGGCACGTTGCGGCCAAGGAGGCGAGCTCGCTGTTCAATGGCGTCAATGAGGTGTGTGCCTGCACCACCGAGGCGAATGCCGTCTTCAGCGGTAACGACAAGATCGTGTGACGCGGCATCGCTCACCATGGCGACATCGGCCGGGGCGATCACTCTTGGGTCCCACACCGTTACGGTCACACCGTGGTGCGCGAGTAGGTCGGCCGCTTCAACACATGCTGCAAGCATCTTGCCGACGCCAAGTAGACACACGGTGCCATCTCCCTCGCGCACTCGACGAGCCGACAGCCCGTGACCAACTTCTTCGGGAGCGACATGACGAGCTGGGGTTTTTGGAAAGCGGATGGTGGCGGGGCCACCGAGGCTGAGCGCGGTTTCGAGCATCGGGCCGATTTCTTCCGCCGAAGAAGGGGCAAAAACCGTTACCTGAGGGATGGCCAAACTGAGGGCCAAATCCAGCACGCCGTGGTGGGACGCACCGTCGTCACCAGTGATGCCGGCTCGGTCAAACACCATCACGACCGGCTGGTCATGGAGGGCCACATCTAAGTTCGCTTGGTCGAAGGCTCGAGTGAAAAAGGTCGAATACACCGCAACAACTGGACGAAGTCCTCCCATGGCCATTCCAGCCGCTGCAGTGAAGGCATGACTTTCGGCAATGCCAACGTCAAAACATCGAGTTGGGAACGCACTTTGGAAGGGCAAGAGCCCGGTTGGACCCATCATGGCTGCGGTCAGCGCGACCACACGATCATCGGCCGCCCCGGCGCGAACGAGCGCTTGAGAAAATGCATCGGTATAGGTTTGCGCAATTGGTGTTGGAGCAATGCCTTCGGCTTCATCATTGAGTGCCACTTGCGTGCGCCCAACTTTGTAGTCATGGAGTCGCTGAAGATCATCTTGCTCGGCTGGCCCGTAGCCACGACCCTTTTGGGTAAGTACATGCAGCACCATTGGGCCGTCCCATTCTTGGGCGCCTTTGATGGCTTGTTCAAGTGCTTTGAGGTCATGGCCGTCAATCGGTCCGGCGTAGCGCACACCCAATGCCTCAAAAAAGGTACGAGGCGTAATGGCCTCGCGAATAGCCGTCGTCAGTCCTGAGACCGATGAATAGGCGAGATCGCCAACCTTTGGGATCTCCTTGAGCAAGGTTCGAAGCTTGTCTCTGGTCTGCAGGTAGGTGTGATTCAGGCGAATTTGCGTAAGTGAGTTCGACAACTGCGACACCGTCGGGGCGTAGCTTCGACCATTGTCGTTGAGCACGACGAGCACCTTGGTCCCGGAGTGCCCCAAGTTATTGAGCGCCTCGTAGGCCATACCGCCGGTCAAGGCACCATCACCAATGACGGCGACTACTCGTCGGTTGCCTCCAGTAGGCGAGGAAGAACCGTCGAGCTGCCATGCCGTTGCAAGTCCATGGGCATAGGAGAGCACTGGTGAAGCGTGCGAATTCTCAATCCAGTCATGTTCAGATTCATCTCGGTTGGGATAGCCCGACAGGCCACCAGCCTGACGGAGGTCTTTAAAGCCGTACCGACGACCAGTGACGAGCTTGTGGACGTACGCCTGATGGCCGGTGTCCCACAAAATCGCATCTTTTGGACTCGAGAAACTGCGATGCAGTGCCAAGGTCAATTCGACAACACCGAGGTTTGAGCCAAGGTGGCCACCGGTCGTCGTCACGGTTGCCACGATGAACTCTCGAATCTCGGCACTCAGCTGATCAAGTTCTTCGTAGGAGAGGCCGCGGAGATCTTCGGGTGTCTCGATCTTCGCTAACAGCATCTGGGGCTCCCTCCGAGTACCTAGCAGGCTACCGTGACTGAACTTTTCCTGGGTTCACCCGTTTGAGGACTACCGCGGCCACCGCAACCATGAACGCGAGTGCGCCGAGACTGACGAGCCCAGCCGCCAACGACCAGCTATCGGCCACGATGCCAATAAGCGGCGCTCCCGCCACCCAGCCGAGGTAACCCGCAGCGGTGAAGGCGCCAACGGCAGAACCAGGACTTGATGATCGATTGCCAACATCGGCCATGAGGAGTGGCCAGTTGAGACTGACGCCAGCCGCAGCAATGACGAACACGACGACCGCCACCACACCATGGTGCGTGCTTGCTTCAACCATGAGGCCAATCGCAGTCAGTGAGCTGCCAATAGCCAAGGCGCGAAGAGGGGCCACAGAAGAGATCAACGGACCACCGAAGAATCTCCCAACACCGGCAATGACATTGCCGAGGGCGTAGGCCGAAGCGCCAACAAAAAGGCCAATGTGGAGCTCTCGGCGTAGGTAGAGCACGCCCCAGGTGAACACGCCTCCTTCCACCAGTGCGGCGGTGGCAAAGACAACCAGAAATCCCACCATGGAATCGCGACGCAAAATGGCCAAAATCCCCGCCTCGTCGTGCGTCGATGTCGTTACTGCCGCATCGCCAGAGGGGCTCGCCAGCGTGAGGTGAACCTCATCAGACAGGGCCTCATCGGGCTGCGAGCGATTCCTCACCCACCACAACAGCGTTGCCAACAACAGCACCACCGAAAGCACGGGCCAGACCCGCGCTCCTCCGATACTCGTGACGCCAAAGGTTGCCGTGCCGAGGGCGCCAGCAATGCAGCCCACATTGAAGAGCCCATGAAATCTGACGAGTGCGCCAGGTTGCGTGAACAGCGCCGCAGTTGCCCCCACATTCATCTGTGCATCGACAGCGCCCATGACGATTTGAACGGCGCTGAACGAAATGGCGAACCCAACAAAGCCGGAGAGCGAAACGAGGGGGATCAGCAACACTCCCCAGGCCGCCAAGATGGCGCACAAAAGGTGCAGGGGTCGACGCCGTCGCCCAAGATGGCCAATTGCGGCCCCGGCACCAGCACCTGCGGTCACGCCAATGGCAAGCAGCACGCCAAGACTCGTGTTGGAGAGCCCAAAGGCCTGCTGCACTGAGGCAAGCACAGCGTTCCACGATCCCCAAAATGACCCCAAAGCGATGAAGGCAAAGGTGATAATCCATGGGGTGGATCTCAAAAGAGATGACCGAGCGGTTCGCTGATTCCGCTCACTCATGGCACTACGCTACCGGGCATGTCGAACGCGCTTCTCACACCAGATGTGGCACAACGAGTCCTTCAAGCCGCTGCGGGCCATGGCGGGGAATGGGCCGAAATCTTTGTCGAGGACCGGGCCAATGTTGGTGCGTCGTTGGACGATGGTCGAGTCGAAGAACTCGCTTCAGGACGAAGCCGTGGAGCGGGTATTCGCGTCCTCGTTGGCGAAACAGTTGGCTTTGCCCACACCGCAGACCTCTCTGAAGCTTCGCTGCTCAATGCAGTTGCTGCAGCGGCCTCAGTTGCAACCGGTCGGCAGGGCTCAAGCGCAGCAATCAATTTGACCCCTGGTGGTGCATATCCGACCACGGTGTCGGTTCTTCCCTCGTCGATTGGCAAGCAGCGAAAGCTCGACTTGTTGTTTGCCGCTGACGATGCAGCTCGCGCCACTGGTTCAGAAATTGCCCAAGTCACGGTGCAATACAACGACGCTCGTCGCCGCATTGTGGTGGCGAACTCCGACGGCATCTTTGAAGAAGATGACCAAGTGCGAATTGGTTTCATGGTGATGGCCGTTGCCAATGGTGACACGGGACTGCAAACCGGTTTCCAAGTGTTTCGTCGCACTGAAGGATTCGAAGCGCTGAGCGAAGACTTGCTCCGAGAACTCGCCGGCAAAGCGGCACAGCAAGCCATTACGAAGCTCAGTGCTCGGCCGGCACCTTCTGGCGAATTGCCCATCGTGCTCGCCGGCGGATCAGGCGGCATGTTGTTTCACGAGGCCTGTGGACACGGCCTTGAAGCTGACCTCATTGTGAAAGACACATCGCTGTATGCCGGCCGTGTGGGTACACAGGTGGCGAGTAAAGGCATCACTTTGGTCGATGACTCGACCATGGCGGGCGAATGGGGAACCACCCGCATTGACGATGAAGGTGCGCAGGCGAGTTCCACCACGCTCATTGAAGATGGCGTGTTGACGGACTACATGTGGGACTTTCTTCGAGCCCGCAAGACCGGTCGGGGAGCGTCGTCAGGCAATGGTCGTCGTCAGTCCTATGCGCACCTACCCATGGTGCGCATGACCAACACCTATCTGCTTGCAGGAACCGAAAATGCCGACGACATTGTGGCGAGTACCGAACGCGGCATCTATGTCCAGCAACTCGGTGGCGGCCAAGTGGACACGGCGACTGGCGATTTCGTCTTTGGTACGTCGGAGTCCTACCTCATTGAAAACGGCGAAATCACGGTGCCGCTGCGCGATGCCAACCTCATCGGCAACGGCCCCGAAATCTTGAGTCGAATCGATGCGGTTGCCGATGACTTCTCCATGACGACGGGAACCTGTGGCAAAGATGGCCAGTCGGTGCCCGTTGGGTGCGGCCAGCCCACGCTTCGCATTACTTCGTGCACCGTTGGAGGTACGGCATGACAAGTGAACTTGAACACTTGGCCTCAAAGGTCTTGGCAACCGCACAGCCTGGTGAAGCAATGGAGGTCTACGTCACTCGAGGTAGCGAGACTGAAGTGTCGGCCTACGACGGAGAAATCGAATCGCTCGCTGCGGCAACATCGGCCGGAATTGGGGTGCGCATCCTTCAAGAAACGCCCGAAGGCCAGCGGGTGGGCTTTGCCTGGGCTGGATCGCTCGATGACGATGTGATTGCGGCAACGGTGGCCGAAGCACGCGACAACGCAACGTTTGGCTCGCCCGACCCAGACATGGTGCTCGCAACGCCTGATGGAGTTGCCCAAGTTGACGTGAACTTGTTTGATGACTCGGTGCGGACCGTCACCACCGATCAAAAGATTGCCTTTGCGCTTGAACTCGAGCGACAGGTCAGAGCGGCCGACAAAGTCCGAGGCGTTCGCTCATCGAGTTATGGCGATGCTGAAGTTGAAATGGCGCTTGCCTCAACCGCAGGCATTTTGACCTCGACGAGACGTTCCTCGGCTGGAGCTTCGGTTGAAGTCATTGCTGCTGATGGCGACCTCGTGCAAACCGGATACGGCTATGACGCTGGTCGTGGATTTTCAAGCCTCAGCCTCGAAAAGATTGCTGCTGACGGCATCGAGCGAGCCGTGTCGATGCTTGGGGCAACGAAGCCGAAGTCAATGACGACGACCGTCGTGTTTGACGCTCGCATCACTGCACAGCTGTTGTCCATCATTGCGTCTGCACTTTCGGGAGAGGCCGTCGTGAAAGGACGATCATTTTTTGCTGGTCGCATTGGTGAGATGGTGGCGCACCCACAAGTCACCTTGGTTGATGACCCGACCGATCCTCGGGCCTATGGCGCAGCAGCGGTTGACGGCGAAGGGCTCGCTTGTCGCCGAAATGTACTGGTTGCAAATGGCCAACTCCAAGGCTTCGTCTACGACACCGTGTCTGCTCGTCGGGCGGGAACCGTGTCAACGGGTTCCGCAGTGCGAGGTGGATTTGCCGGAACGCCACAGCCTGGCTGCCGAGCACTGCTCCTTGAAGGCGGAACGCTTTCTCGTGATGAAGTATTGGCACAGGTTGAAAACGGCGTCTATGTGCAAGGAATTTCTGGCGTCCACTCCGGTGTGAGTCCCGTAAGCGGCGACTTCTCGGTTGGCGCTGAAGGTTTCATGATTCGTGACGGCAAGCTGGCCGAGCCATTTCGTGAGGCCACGATTGCCTCAACCTTGCAAAAAATGCTCACCAATATTGTGGCTATTGGCAAGGACCTTGAGTTCTTGCCCGGCAACGCCGCGGGCCAGAGCCTGGCGATTGCGGAGATGTCGCTGTCGGGGAACTAGTCCGAGCTCGACGACGAATCCCCACCTGAGCGGTTGTCGGTTTTGTAGAAACCGCCACCTTTCAGCACAATTCCGGGGAGTCCAAACACTTTGCGCAGCGTGCCACCACATTGTGGGCACGTGGTCAAGGCATCGTCTTTGATGGATTGCACGGCTTCAAATCGGTGACTGCAGGCCGTGCACAGGTAGTCGTACGTTGGCATAAGACCTCGTTCATGGGCCGGGAACTTTGACTTGGCACTCACAAGGAGCGACTGCTAATCCTATCGCTTGAGCACTCGAGCAATACCACGTTGCGCGCCGTACACTAGGTCCATGGCAAGTCAGCATCACTTGGAGTTCGACCCTGTCCAAGGCGGACTGTCGGCATCGTCTCCTCGAGAAACCACCACTCGACGTGCACTTGCTCGTTGTCGGGTCATGATGGCGCCAGAGACGACCGACAAAGTGGCACAAAACGCCAATGCCAAAGGTGATGTGCTTGCGACCGCGCGCACTGCGGCGATCCAAGCAGCCAAGCGAACCGCCGACCTGTTGCCAATGTGTCAGATGGTGTCGGTGGGCAACACCACGGTCCAGTTTCACTTTGCCGACACCTACATTGAAGTCGAGGTCGAAGTCCATACCGTTGACCGCACCGGGGTGGAGATGGAAGCAATGACGGCGTGCACTGTTGCCGCACTGACCATTTACGACATGTGTAAAAGCGGCGATCGTTCGATGTCCATCGAGCGAGTCCAGCTGTGGGAGAAATCAGGTGGACGTTCTGGCGCGTGGCGCCGTGACGACGACCTTGATCTCGACGAACTCAACTAACTACGCCAATTCGGAGACCTTGCATGTCGAAAACTGACCAACTTGAGCGCTTGACCGACTTGGTTTTGGTACTGCTTGGAACAAAACGCCCCTTGTCGCTCGCCGAGATTGTGGCGGAGGTGCCTGGCTATAGCCCGAACAAGACGGCCTACCGTGGAGCCTTTGAGCGCGACAAGAAGCTTCTGCGCGAAGAAGGCATTGAGATTGAAACCGTTGAAATTGGCGGAGAAGCGCAAACTGGCTACCGAATCACCGAAGAGCAGTTTTACTTGCCATCTCTTGATTTCACCGAGCGCGAACAACGTGCACTTGCGATTGCAATTGCTGGTACTGGTGACGTCACCGGATTTGGCCGTGGCGCATTAGCGAAGTTTGGTGCGCCGAACGTGTCGGTCGCTGCGCCACTTGCGCTCATTGAACCACCGCTGTACTTCGGTGAACTCTTTGATGCGTGTCGCACGCACGCACTGGTGACCTTTACCTATGACGGCAAGCAACGTGAATTGTGCCCTGCGTCACTTCGCTCTGCGAACGGCCGCTGGTACTTGACTGGGTATTCGGTTGAACGTCAAGCACCTCGAATTTTTCGGATTGATCGTTTCGATGACGAACCAATAATCGGCGCACCTGAGTCGGGACTGCTCCCTGAGGGCTATGACCGTGGGGCAGAACTGGCCGATATGGCCGTTGAACCCGCATCAAGTGATGAAGAACCGACCATGGTCGTCGCTGTCGACAAGGTGGCGGCAGGTCGCGTTCGTGCCGAACTCGGCGAAGAGGTGCAACTCGGAGAACTCCCAGACGGTCGCCTCCAAGTGTCGCTGATGTGCGGCAATGACGTCTTTGCGCGCAATTGGGTGTTGAGCCTTCGCGACCGGGCCGAATTGCTTGCACCAGCATCAATGCGGGCTTCGCTGGTGTCATGGTTGAAGGCCATTGTTGCGGTTGAAGAACCCGAAACCATCATGGCCATGGACGACGCGTTGTCGCTCGAAGTACCTCCAGCCGAGTGGGCACCAGGTGGCGAGCACGCAGGTGGCAAGACGAGGGGGGAAGTCCGTTTTCGTCGCCTTCTCGCCATCATGACCTTCTTGGCGCAAGTAGGTGAAGCCTCACTCGAAGAACTCGCAGAGCGCTTTGGTCTGAGTGAAGAGGAAGTCGTCGCCGAACTTGAACTTGCGGCGTGCTGCGGTCGGCCGCCCTACACCCCAGACATGCTGCTTGACATCTTGGTTGATGACGATCGAGTCGTGGCGTCACTGCCCGAAGCCATGGCACTGCCTCGACGCCTCAATCGCAAAGAAGGCTTTGCCTTATCGGCCGCAGGTCACCTCATCGCCGAGATCGAAGCAGACCCAAGTTCTCCATTGTCGACTGCGTTAGCCAAACTTGACCAGGTCCTTGGAACCTCCGAAGTCTTGGTGGTTGATGTGGAACACGGTGATGACCTTCAAGCACTCCGTGAGGCGATTGAACAGAGTCGAAAGCTCGATATTGCCTATTACGTTGCGAGTCGAGATGAGATGACCGAGCGCACCATTCACCCCATTCAGGCCTTTGTTGATGGTGGACGTGGCTACGTCGAGGCGTTTTGTGAGAAGGCGAATGCACTTCGCCTGTTTCGAGTTGATCGCATTGCCTACATGGAAGATGCCGGCGAATGCTTGAGTGAACTTCCTCCTCCTGTGAGTGGCCCCGGACGAGTTGGTCAATTCTTAGATGACGCACCTGCAGTCGTCCTTCGTGTTGGCCCAGGCGCGAGGTGGATTGCGGATTCGGTTCCATCTCGAGTAGTCCACGATGACGATGATGTGCTCTTCATTGAAGTGGCTGCCGCATCGCCGGCGTGGCTTGAGATCTTGCTGCTGCAGGGAGGTCCGGCGGTTTCGGTGCTTGAGCCTTCCACCATGGTCGGATGGTCAAAAACCGCAGCGGCAAAGATCCTGGCCAACTACGACGCATAGCGCCAGGAAACGCCGCCACGCATGCTGCGTTGGTGCTCTTTTTCCGAGCGGCGAAGTCGCTTGATCCTGACTATTACCTTCGTGATGATGGGGTTGAGCTCGCTCACCTCGGTGAACCTCAGCGAGCTCCGCTTGGCGCCGCATCGTTTGCCTATTTCCCGTCGGGAATCGTCGACGAAGCGGGATTTCATCGGCTCATACTTGGCCAGCCCATAGGCGCTCTCCATACGCTCGCCTCAGCCCGTCGAGAAGTTGCCACCTTTGAACTTCTCGCAGTAGCGCCAAAACCCATCAGTGTGATGGCGCTCCTCGGTGACGATGCGCACGCGCAGCAGATTGTCATCGCCCACCATGATGCCCTTCATGGGGCGATTGCCTATCTCGAACAACACGCAGTGGCAACAAGACATCACGAAAACGAGAGAGTCGATGCCATCAGTGGCGTCCGCTTCACCCATGGTGTTTCGAGAAGCCTTGATCCGCACCTGCATTCTCATGTCGTCATTGCAAATCTCGGTCGAGCTGAATCCGGCCGCTTCGGGGCGCTTGATCAGCGTGGATTTCGAGCACATCTCGATGCAGCAAGTGCGCTCTATGACGCACACTTGTCTGGTCGCGTTTGCGCACTTGGCCTGCCAACCGAACTCACCCCGCTCGCCCAAGCAGTGTTTTCAACTCGTCAGGCCGAGGCGCGGCAACTTCGCTTCGAGCGAGGAGCGGTGCACCGACGCGCATTTGGTGACGACGCTCAGAAGCAGCCCACCACGCGAGGAAACCTTCTGTTGCGATGGGAACACCAACTGCGCATCGTCGGCCTCGCTCGCGACGACCTTGTTCAACCAGTGCATGAACAGCGACCCCCACAACGTCGCCTTGATGAGCAGCATTTTGCGCAGATGCTGTTGAGCGATGATCGGCGAATCACTCGACGCAAAGTGGTCGAGGCATGGGGTTGGGCCAGTGGAGGTGCAGCGGCTCGAGACGTCGATGCCGCGATCAATCTCTTTGTCGATCGGCCACCAACGCGTTTTGAACAAGAACTTCGAGAGGCCGATGTCTTGACGACGGCTCGTGAACGTCGAGTTTTTGGGAACCGACCGCTTGATGCTGAAGAACTCAGACGATGGCTCACCGCCGCACGGCACCGTGAATAC
Source organism: Acidimicrobiaceae bacterium (assembly GCA_947447225.1). Classification (GTDB taxonomy): domain Bacteria; phylum Actinomycetota; class Acidimicrobiia; order Acidimicrobiales; family RAAP-2; genus CAIQEU01. The sequence continues at coordinate 6,520 of CANFJV010000001.1, read as the reverse complement.
AGCGCACCGCTTCGTCACCTTGATCTCAGTGACGTTCGATCTCGAGAACTGCGGAGAAGTGACCAAGGATGGTCGCGGTGACTCGGAGTCAACGAGATTTCTTGGAGTTGATTCGTCGGGGTAAGGACCAAGGCCGTATCGGTTGTGCCTTGTGCCACTTGGTCAATGGTCCACTGCGGTCGCCATGTGTGCGACACGCTAACGCTGGTCGAATGCTTCCACCATGGTCCGCTTTGGCTGAACGTTTGCATTGGATGAAGGACTTCCCCCGACAGATCGCGGACGAGTTTCAGTGTCTCGCCATCGGCAATACCTGGCAATAACACCGTGACGGGAAACAACGAGAGAAATCCTCGTGCTTGGTCTCCCCAACGTCGGCGCGCTTGGCTTAAGTCTTGAAGGCATGCCAACGTCACGATTCCTTGCCCCCCGCCTTCACTGATCAGATTTGGCAGATCAGGAAATGGAGCGATATTGGCCACCTCATCAAGTGCAAAAAGTGCACCTGGTGATTCGAGTCCCATCGCGTGATGGTCATACGCGGTGTCGCGAAGTTGCGAGAGCACGCCAACAAACAACGGAGCAAGGAGCGACTGTTGGCGACTCGCGCCGCACAAGTACAGCGTATTGCTCTCACTCATGAACGCGTCTGGATCAAGTTGGATTCCTTCAGATGAGGTCAATGCTGCTTCACTTCGGTAGGCGCGAAGTGCGCCGGACGTGCTTGACCAAATCGATGACTGCTCGCGCTCTTCGGTTACGCAGATTCCCTCAAGAAGTGCGTGCGCCCTCGGCGAGGCAACAGCATTGTCTTCGAGAATGCCTCGCGCCTCGCGTGCATCTCGACGATCAATCCAGTCGACCACGCGTCGAAGTGGAACCTCGTCGAGTCCTGCGGCATGCAGCAACGTGGCAAGAAGGGCGCCGGCACGTTCGGTCCAGTGATCGAGTTCACGACCGCCCGAGGTGGCTTCAACCATCGATACAGCCGTCAGCATCGCACGGTCCCAGTCGTCACAGCCGGTAATGGGATTCCAGCCAATTCTCCAGACATTCCTTGGGATTTCAGCTGTTCCGGTCGGATCAAAGACAGCGACATCACCAAGTTCTGCACGTGCAGGTGAGGTGACCTCAACGAGTTCAGTTTTGGTTGACGTCGAGACCACGGGGCCTGGATGTGAAAGAACATTGGGGATGATGAGCGAGGTGGTTTTCCCCGAACGTGTTGGTCCGAGCACGAGCGCTGATCGACCGTGGCCGGTGTAGGTCCACGTGTGACCAACGCGTCCTAAGTAGATCCCTCCACCGCGCGAATGTGCGTTCATCACGTCTCGGTGTTCACGCGCAATGGGCACGCCACAACATGCACTGGCGACTTCGCGCACAATCTTTCTTCGCGTGGAGAAGTCGTCTGGACGATCATGATGATGATGCAATTCGTAAATGCTTGACGTAGAGCGTTGACGCGAGTCAACTAGTAGTAGCCCAGTGCTGAGATGAGGAACGCATCGTGAACATCAACAACGGCGAGAGGACCGAGTTCTTCACCGAACTCAGTCGACCGTTGACGGTGATGCTGTGTGACTCTCCATCGACATCGTGCTGGGTGGCAACGACAACGAGGTCAACTTCTTTCGTGGTGACGCGAAAGAACTCGAACATCGTTGCGACCGACAACCTGTTGAGTGGCGTACGAAGGCATGGAGTTCGCATGGCTCGGACACCTTCAACAGCACGATGCATCGACACCCCAAGGAGGTGCGCAAGTGGCAACAGCCGCAAAGAAGGCTGCTCCTAAGAAGGCAGCAGCGAAGAAGGCTCCGGCGAAGAAGGCCGTAGCGAAGAAGGCCCCTGCAAAGAAGGCCGTAGCGAAGAAGGCCCCGGCAAAGAAGGCAGTCGCCAAGAAGGCTCCTGCAAAGAAGGCCGTTGCCAAGAAGGCTCCGGCAAAGAAGGCCGTTGCCAAGAAGGCCGCTGCAAAGCGCTAAGCCATTTGCACGCAGTACGCATACTCGAGGCGGGGCTTGTCCCCGCCTCGAGTCGCGTCCAAGCTCAGTTCAAAAGTGTCGAAAGATCAAGACCTTCGAGGTCGCTTGGTTCGTCGACATCGTGCTGCAGTGCACTGTTGGTGATGATGTGCACTGAAAGTCCGCGACGTGTTGCTTCTTCAAGATGCGCGGTAAATGATTGTGGCCCGTAGCAAAAGTTGAACGCCACCGCCGCGGGGACAATCAAGACATTGGTGCCATCTCGTCGTGCATCAGGGATGACGACAACATCGGCCGCGTGCGGTAGGTCTGCGAGCCCCTCGGGAGCAACGAGGTCGCCGTGGGCAATGATCACTCGTTCAACTCCACGCTCGCCAAGTGCGTCCACTCCATCACGGACGGCACCATTCAGTCCGCGAGTCGGTGTCCAAATCACCTGAGCCCCGAGGTTTCGTGACCACTCGGCCACCTCATCGTCATCACAGACCACGGCAACGTCAAATGGTTGTGCTGCAGCGATCACTCGGGCGGTCAAATTCTTGATGAGCACAACGCGTTCTTGCTCAGACAACACGGATGCCAAGCGTCCTTTGGCATCGGCAAATGCTTTTACCGGAACCAAGACTGCGGTTGGGCTCAGTTGCCACGTCGGGTCAGTGTGAATGGGGCTTGCCAGTCGAGGTGAGTCGCAGCGTTGAGAAGCGATGGGGAGCAAGGTCGATGGTCTTTGAGAATTCTCGACCTGGGGCGCCTCGAAGATCAATTTCAACGCCTTCGGCCGTGCCAAGGCCGACGGTACACGGCGCCGAAGTGGGATTGAAGAGTCGAAGTTCGAGTTGACCAGCAACGCTCCGGATGGAGGAAACGATCGCTCCTTGGACTTCAAGTTGCGTACCTGACGGTGGGGTGGACCCGCCGCCTTCAGCCTTTACAACGTCGAGTGGGGAAAAAACCTGATCGGCGAGTTCGTAGGGATCGAGGCCAAGGCCAAGCACATAGCGAGCCGTCACCGTTGAGCCCACCATCTGAAGACCCTCTACCGGCGTCAGTGGGCCGGCGGGGAATGGTCGATAGGCCATACCTAGGCGAGAGAGCATGCCAGTACAACGAACGAGGGTGAGTGCAAGCGATGCGGCTGCTGTGCCCTCATCATTCAACTCGATGAGTTCGTACTCATTGAGCCCTTCATGGACAACCGTCAGTCCACCGGCCATGACGAAACGACGAGATGGGAAGGTGGGGAGACCAAGTTCCTCGGGTCGACCTTCAGCGATGAGCCCACGGGTCACGGTGCCGAATGCACACTCTGCAACTGATGCCGAAGCGGGATTAGGCAGCGGAAGGTGAATCCGCAATCGATGGTCCCGAGCAGGGTTGACGAAGGAAACTTCGACCGACACGCTCGGCGAGTCGGCAACAAGGGTCACCGTGGTGTTGACGGTGGTTGACACTGATCCGGTGCGTCGGTGACGCATGGGGTCGATGTGCGTGGGGAGGTCATAGGTTGCAGAAATTTTGATGCTTCCACGAATAGGCCCGCGCTCAGTTGCCGACACCAATACTGCAGTTGGATGGTCGACGATGGAATCGGTTGCCGGAGGCGAGTAGTTATACGAGTCGCCGAGGTCTCCTCCATCAACCAACGTATTGAAGCCAGCAATCCCATTGAGTGAGAACGTGCCATTGCTCGGGTCGATAATGAGGCTGACGAGTCCATTGCTCATTGACCAGGACTGAACGCCACCTACCTCACAAGCATCAACGGACACGGGGTGCGATGGGGCAACTGACTGAAGCGGTGCCCAGCTGTAGCCGGGAACTTCGGCAACGGTGGTGGCAACTCGACGAATTCGAGGCTGATCAATGGCAATGTTTGCCCGAAGTGTTGGATTTGCCGCAATGCGTGACGCAAGGTCTCGACGCAACTCTTCGAGTTCCACGCCAACGACTTGGCTTGGTCCAATGGAGATTTGCAGCGCAATGTTGTTCTCGTCAATGTCGGTCGCTGACGCACTACGAATCCATACGTCATCGGCGATGCGAGGTCCATTGAGGAGCCCGACAATGGTTCGAAGTGTCTCTCCATCGACGTCCATGTTCGCGGGATAGCGGGTTGACTCTGCAAGGACCTGCATGGCTGATTCATCGAGCTCATCACCGGTCACCAAGAGTTCCGCCACACCGCCACGAGAAAATTGTGAGGTGTTGATGACGTAGTCGCCTGGTTCACGAAGTGAAGCGGTGAAGTTATAGATCGTCTGGTCACTGATTGATCGCGCAATGCTTGATGCTTCGTGAAAGCGATGGAGGACAGCATCAACCACTTCGTCAACGCTGCAGGCACAAATGGAGTCATGGGCGCTGTTGCGGATGACCTCAAGCCAGGCAAGATCGAAGAGTTCCTTCGGCCATTCGCTTGGTTCTTTAAACAGCGCAGCAAGTGGTTCTGCACGTCGCTCGAGGAGATGTTCGGTCCGCGCTGCTGCGAGTTTCACATCCACTCGATTCGATGTGACGCCCATGAGCACATTCGACCGAGCACCCGAACGCATCTCGCCATGCCAGGTCTCAAGCTCAACTCTTGGCACGTCGCTCAAATATTCAGCAAGTGACATGATGATGAATTCGTAGTCGTCTTGGAGTTCGTTTGCTTCGCGAAGAACGCGTCCAAGGTGTTCTTGTGGCATCAAATGATCGGAGCCGTTCATCCACAGCATGGTGCCTTGCACGAAACTGCCAATTTCTTCCATGTGATCGTTGGCCCGCTGGACCAGTGCCGACGCAGTCTTTGGCAGATTCGCGCCATTGCCATAACCAACGGGCAGGTACTCGGCTCGAACTGACGATCCATCAGGTGCTACCCAGGTGAATCCATCTTTGGTAATTGCGCTTGGTACTCCTCGCCACAGCACCGTGTCGTGAAACCCTGCTTGACGGAGGATCTGGGGCATCTGGGCAATATGGCCGAACATGTCAGGCAGATAGCCCACGTTGGTGACGCCACCAAAGCGCGCACCTTTGTCGATGCCGAGTTGGAGATTTCGGACAATGGTTTCTGCCGAAACCAAGAACTCATCCATCAGGATGTACCAAGGGCCCATAGTGAGGCGGCCTGAAGTTGCAAGGGAGCGGAGGCGACCTTCATTTTCGGGTCGAACCTCTAGGTAGTCGTCGACGACTGCCATTTGGCCATCAAGGAGAAAACGCTCGTAGCTTGGGTCTTGCTCCATCAAGGGGAGCAAACGATCGAGCATCTCGACCAGTTTGAAGCGAAAGACTTGATAGGGCTCATACCACTCACGGTCCCAGTGGGTGTGGGGTACGACGGCGATAGTGCGACGCTTGGCCATAGTAAGACATTACGCGTGGCGCAAAGGTAGACAAGTACGCTTCGGTCAGTGGACGCGCCTCAAACTCTCGCTGCGGCAATTTGCCAGCGTGCTGCGACAAATCCCGCTGCGGTTGCGTTTGTCGACGAGTCTGGCTCCTCGTTGTGCACCTTTGGCGACTTGGCGACCGCCGCCGACGAATTGGCTAGGACGTTCAAGGCTCTCGGCCTCACCGCTGGCGACCGTGTACTTGTAGAAATGGTTCCCGCGGTTGGCTTGGTGACGAACCTGTTGGCGTTGTGGATAGGTGGAGCAACCGTTGTCCCGATTCGCGTTGATGAGCCGCTCCCGGCGCAAGAGTCCCTTGCGCAGGCGCTCGAGGCTCGCTTTTTCATGCGAAATCTCGTTTTGGTGCCTCGAAACGGTGGGCGAGTGCAGGTTGAAAACCGCGACGTACTTCTCGTGATGACTTCAGGGTCAACTGGTGCACCAAAGGCCGTTCGCCATACGGACGCTTCGGTTCAAGCGGGCTGCACCATGGTGGCTGAGGCCTGGGGCTGGTCAAGCAATGATGAGTTGATTTTGGCCCTTCCACTCACACACGTGCACGGCCTCATTATTGGACTTTTGGGGAGTTTGCTGATTGGTGGACGGATCAGGCTCTTTTCTTCGTTTGATCCGCACCAGGTCGCTCGAGCCGCCACCACCGGGGCAACGATGTTCTTTGGTGTCCCGACGCTGTATCACCGCATGGTGGAAGAACAACTCGAAGCAAGCCTGTCGCAACTTCGACTGTGCGTCTCAGGCTCTGCTCCGCTTGACCCTACGCTCGCGCATCGCTTGGAAGAGGCCGAAGTATCTCTTCTTGAGCGCTACGGCATGACCGAGACCCTGCTTACCCTCTCGCAGCCACTCAGTGGCGAACGACGGATTGGTTGGGTGGGGGAGCCATTTCCTCGAGTCGAGATCAAGATCGACGAAGGTGGACAACTCTTGGTTAAGACACCAGCGGCATCACCGGGATTCGTCTTGCCTGTAGAGGTCGACTTGCCCGTTGATGAATCGGGCTTTTTTGCTACCGGAGATCTCGTCGAGCGAGAAGGTAACAGCATTCGTATTGCTGGCCGGGCAAGCGACCTCATCATCACCGGGGGCGTCAATGTGTTTCCGGCCGAGGTCGAACACGCACTCGCGTCCTGTCAAGGG